>JAQGJH010000101.1 GCA_028290705.1 Hyphomicrobiales bacterium | reverse complement strand
GATCTCCATGCCTTCGGGAGCTTCGGGCAGGCGCACGACGTCAACCAGATCGTCCGGAATGTCGAGAAGCTGGTTGGTGTCCTCGACCAGGAAGTGGTGGTGGCGCGACACGTTGGTGTCGAAATAGGTTTTGGAACCGTCGACCGCGATCTCGCGCAGCAGGCCGGCCTCGGTGAACTGGTGCAGCGTGTTGTAGACGGTAGCCAGCGAAATCGCGACGCGGGAGCCCGTGGCTTCCTCGTAGAGCTTTTCCGCCGTGATGTGGCGGTCGCCCTTGGCGAACAGAAGCCAGCCCAGGGCGACGCGCTGGCGCGTCGGGCGCAGGCCGGACCGGCGCAGCTTGGCCCGCAGCTCATGCACCGGGCAGCCAGCCATGCCTTCCCCGGACGTGGCCGGGGCGCCCGGGCGGGCCTGCGGCAGCGCCATTCTGCCGGGAACGATTTTCGGTTCAGCGATCAGACGGGACATGGGCTTTCTGACTGTCGGAGGCCTGCGCGCCGAAGACCCAAAGGATGGCGGCGCGTTTTCATCAGCTAGTCCCTCATTATAGGAAAGAGCAGGCGTTACGGCAACTTTTCCTTGCGCGCTGCGACATGCGCCTGCGTCGCAGCCGGCAAAACGCACCCTGCGGCCTGCTTGCTTCCGGGCGCGCGCCATCCCTTCCGGGCCGCGCGGGCCTGTGTTAGAAGGCCGCGTACGGGGGCGGATCCCCTTGTCGAGGTCTGAGGGGAAGACATGGGCGACCGGCAATCGAGCTTCGAATATGACGACCTGCTGGCCTGCGGGCGAGGCGAATTGTTCGGACCCGGGAATGCGCAATTGCCGCTTCCGCCGATGCTGATGTTCGACCGGATCGCCGAAATCTCCGAGACCGGCGGCGCCTATGGCAAGGGCGTGATCCGCGCCGAGCTCAAGGTTCATCCCGATCTCTGGTTCTTCGCCTGCCATTTCAAGGGCGACCCGGTCATGCCCGGCTGCCTCGGCCTCGATGCGCTGTGGCAGCTCGTCGGCTTCCATCTCGGCGGGCTCGGCTCGCCGGGGCGCGGCCGGGCGCTCGGCGTCGGCGAGGTGAAGTTCGTCGACCAGGTGCTTCCCAGCGTCTCGAACGTCGTCTATGGCGTCGACCTGAAGCGCGTGTTCCGCGGCAAGCTCGTGCTCGGCATCGCGGACGGCTGGCTGGAGGCGGACGGCAAGCGCATCTACGAGGCCAAGGACCTGCGCGTCGGCCTGTTCCAGCCCGTGGCCGAGCCCGCCGCCTGACATCTTCCCGCCGCGAGCGGCGTTCAAAACACCACCAGTGCATCGGCCACGAGGCCTTGGCAGGAGATTGCAATGAGACGCGTCGTCGTCACCGGCATGGGCATCGTGTCCTCCATCGGCAACAATGCGGACGAGGTTCTGGCCTCGCTGCGGGAAGCGCGCTCGGGCATCGTGCGCGCGCAAAGCTATGCGGATCTCGGCTTCCGCTGCCAGGTGCATGGCGCGCCGACGCTGAACGCCGAAGAGCTGGTCGACCGCCGCGCCATGCGCTTTCATGGCGGCGGCACGGCCTGGAACCACGTGGCGATGGATCAGGCGATCGCCGATTCGGGCCTCGATGCGTCGGACATTTCGAACGAGCGCACCGGCATCATCATGGGATCGGGCGGGCCGTCGGCGCGCACCATCGTGGAATCGGCCGACACCACCCGCACCAAGGGCCCGAAGCGCGTCGGCCCCTTCGCGGTGCCCAAGGCCATGTCGTCCACGGCGTCGGCGACGCTCGCCACCTGGTTCAAGATCAAGGGCGTGAATTATTCGATTTCGTCCGCCTGCGCGACCTCGAGCCATTGCATCGGCAATGCCGCCGAGATGATTCAATGGGGCAAGCAGGACGTGATGTTCGCGGGCGGCTGCGAAGAGCTCGACTGGACGCTCTCGGTCCTGTTCGACGCCATGGGGGCGATGTCGTCGGGCTACAACGACCGCCCGGCCGTCGCGTCGCGCGCCTATGACAAGAACCGCGACGGCTTCGTGATCGCCGGCGGGGCGGGCGTGCTGGTGCTGGAAGAATACGAGCACGCAAAAGCCCGCGGCGCGACGATCCATGCGGAACTCGTGGGTTATGCCGGCACGTCGGACGGCTACGACATGGTGGCCCCGTCGGGCGAGGGCGCGCAGCGCTGCATGCGTCTGGCGCTCGAAGGCGTCAAAACGCCGGTCGACTACATCAACCCGCACGCGACCTCGACGCCAGTCGGCGACCTGAAGGAAATCGAGGCGATCCGCGCCCTGTTCGGCGCGGGCGAAAAGTGCCCGCCGATTTCCGCCACCAAATCGCTGACCGGCCATTCGCTCGGCGCGGCCGGCGTGCAGGAGGCGATCTATTCGCTGCTGATGATGAAGCACGGTTTCATCGCCGAAAGCGCCAACATCGAGGAGCTGGACCCGGCCTTCGCGGACATGAACATCGTCCGCAAGCGGATCGACGGCGCAAAACTCGGAACGGTCTTGTCGAATTCCTTCGGCTTCGGCGGCACCAATGCGTCCCTCGTCTTCAAACACATCGACGCGTGAGGGAAGCATGTCCGTGAACCCGCCTGCCCCGGCGTCAGCCTCCGGGTCCAACACCTCCACCGGACTGATGCAGGGCAAGCGCGGCCTCATCATGGGCGTCGCCAACGATCATTCGATCGCCTGGGGCATCGCCCGCGCGCTCGCCGCGCAGGGCGCCGAAATGGCGTTCTCCTACCAGGGCGAAGCGCTGGGCAAGCGCGTCAAGCCGCTGGCGGCGAGCGTCGGTTCGTCGATCGTGCTGCCCTGCGACGTCGAGGACATTTCGACCGTCGACGCCATGTTCGACACGCTGAAACAGAGCTGGCCGACGATCGATTTCGTGGTCCATTGCATCGCCTATGCGGACAAGAGCGGCCTCAAGGGCCGCTACGCCGACACGACGCGCGAAAACTTCACCCGCTCGCTGGTGATCTCGGCCTTCTCGTTCACCGAAATCGCCAAGCGCGCCGGCGACATGATGCGCGAGGGCGGCTCGATGCTGACCCTGACTTTTGGGGGCGCGACGCGCGTCATGCCCAACTACAACGTCATGGGCGTCGCCAAGGCGGCGCTGGAAGCGGGCGTGCGCTATCTGGCGGCCGATTTCGGCCCGCAGGGCATCCGCGTCTACGCGATCTCGGCCGGGCCGATCCGCACGCTGGCGGGGGCGGGCATTTCGGACGCCCGCACCATGTTCAATTTCCAGCGCGCCCACTCGCCGCTGCGCCGCAGCGTCACCATCGAGGACGTGGGCGGCGCGGCCCTCTACCTGCTCTCCCCCCTGTCGGCCGGCACCACCGGCGAAGTGCATTTCGTGGATGCGGGCTACAACATCATTTCGATGCCCCGGCCGGATGATTTGAAGGTGGATGAGGGGTGAGGGGGT
>JAQGJH010000079.1 GCA_028290705.1 Hyphomicrobiales bacterium | reverse complement strand
TGGGTGCCGGCGCATTTCCCCAACGATGCGCACGGCCTCGGCAATTTCGACGGCACGCATCTCTACGAGCATGCCGACCCGCGCCAGGGCTTCCATCAGGACTGGGGCACCTACATCTACAATTTCGGCCGCGAGGAGGTGACGGGCTTCCTCGTCGCCAATGCGCGCTACTGGCTCGAGCGCTTCCATCTCGACGGCATTCGCGTCGATGCCGTGGCGTCGATGCTCTATCTGGATTATTCGCGCAAGCATGGCGAATGGGTGCCGAACCAGTTCGGCGGCAACCAGAACCTCGAGGCCATCGCTTTCCTGCGGCGGATGAACGAGACCGCCTATTCGGCGCGCAAGGGCGTGGTGACGATCGCAGAGGAATCGACGGCCTGGCCCGGAGTTTCGCAGCCGACTTATGCCGGGGGACTCGGTTTCGGCTTCAAGTGGAACATGGGCTGGATGCACGACACGCTCAGCTACATGTCGAAGGACCCGCTCTACCGCGCGTTTCATCACCATGATCTGACGTTCGGGCTGCTCTACGCGTTCTCGGAGAATTTCGTCCTGCCGCTCAGCCACGACGAGGTCGTGCACGGCAAGGGTTCGCTGTTCCGGAAAATGCCGGGCGACCGTTGGCAGCAATTCGCGAATCTGCGTGCCTATTTTGGCTTCATGTGGGCGCATCCCGGCAAGAAGCTGCTGTTCATGGGCGGCGAGTTCGGCCAGGAGCGAGAGTGGAATCACGATGCGTCGCTGGACTGGCATCTGCTCGAACATGCCGATCATGCGGGCGTCAAGCGCCTGGTGGCCGACCTCAACAAGGCCTATCGAACGTTGCCGGCTCTGCATCAGCGCGATTGCGAACCTTCGGGCTTTCAATGGCTGGTGGCGGACGACAGCCTCAACAGCGTGCTGGCCTTCGCGCGCATCGGCGACGAAGGCGAAAAACCGGTCGCGGTGGCGTGCAATTTCACCCCGATGCCGCGGAGCGACTATCGCATCGGTGTGCCGTCGAAGGGTTTCTGGCGCGAGGTCGTGAACACGGATGCGGCCGATTACGGCGGCGCCAACATGGGCAACATGGGCGGCGTCCACACGCAGGACATTGCCAGCCACGGCTTTGCGCAGTCGATCTGCCTCACCTTGCCGCCGCTCGCGACCTTGATCCTTCAGTGCGAGGGCGAACCCGAGCAGGCATGAAAAAAGCCGGGGGACCTTTCGATCCTCCGGCTTTCTTTTTCTTCATCCACGGATGGATTTCAGCTCGGGCGCGCATCGCTCTGGCGAGCGGGCCGCTGTCCGTTTCCGAAGCGGCGCTGTGCGCCCGGACGGCCGTTGCGGGCCGCGTCGGGACGACGGTTCTGCTCGGGACGGCGTGCGGCCGGGCGCGCATTGCGGCGATCCGCCGGCGCAGCAGCGGTTTCGGGGGCGCTGCGTGCGGCTTCGCCACGACGGTCGATGATCGGCAGCGACTGGCGCGTCGTCTTTTCGATCTGACGCAGCAGATGCCGCTCCTCATTGTCGCAGAAGGAGACCGCCATGCCCTCGGCGCCGGCGCGCGCGGTGCGGCCGATGCGATGAACGTAGCTTTCCGGAACGTCCGGCAATTCGTAGTTCACGACATGCGAGACGCTGTCGACGTCGATGCCGCGTGCCGCAATGTCGGTGGCGACGAGAACGCCGGTGCGGCCATCCTTGAACTCGGCGAGCGCGCGCTGGCGCTGTCCCTGGCTTTTGTTGCCGTGGATCGCAGCCGCCGGAATGTTGGACGCCTTGAGGTAGTCCGCGACCTTGTCGGCGCCGCGCTTGGTGCGCGTGAAGACGATGACGCGTGAGAAGGTGGAGCCGCGCAGCAGTTCGACCAGCAGGTCGCGCTTCGCCTTGGCCTCGATCAGATAGACTTTCTGATCGACGCGCTCGGCCGTCGTGGCCACCGGGGTGACGGCGACCTGCACGGGATTGTCGAGCATTTCGTTTGCCAGCGTGGCGATCTCTCGCGGCATGGTGGCCGAGAAGAAGAGGCTCTGGCGCTGCTCGGGCAGGCGCTGGATGATCTTGCGGATCGGCACCACGAAGCCGAGGTCGAGCATGTGATCGGCCTCGTCGAGCACGATCACCTCGGTCGAGCCGAGGCGGACCGTGCCGCCAGTCATGTGATCGAGCAGGCGACCGGGCGTCGCCACCAGAACGTCGACGCCGCGCGACATGGCCTTGACCTGCGGGCCGTGGGCAACGCCGCCGACGATCACCGCAACGCTGATGCGCGCATGGCGGCCATAGGTGCGGAAGCTCTCGGCGATCTGGGCGACGAGTTCACGCGTGGGCGCGAGAACCAGCACGCGTGTGCCGCAAGCGGTCTGGCGGCCTGGATTGGCGAGCAGGCGATGGATGATCGGCAGCGCGAAGGCTGCGGTCTTGCCGGTGCCGGTCTGGGCGATGCCGAGCAGGTCGCGTCCCTGGAGCAGGGAAGGAATGGCGCGTTCCTGAATGGGGGTGGGCGTGTCGTAGCCTTCTTCGCGCAAGGCGCGGAGGAGGGTCTCGGCGAGGCCGAGATCCGAGAAATGGCTCACTTAGTGTCTTTCCAGAATTGAGATGCGCCCCGGCTCATACGGTCGGGTTGCTGCACGATCTCGTTGGGTGGGACGAGCCCCGCGTACCTGGGCTGTCAATCGGAAGAACCGGGCGCTCAACAGATGGACGGCTGGGGCGAACCCGGTTCGTCTGACGCGGCTGGAGCGCATAGTGCCTGTGGCAGGCTGCGGCGCTTATGACACGAAGATGGTGTTGCGTCAAACGCAATAGGGTTTATCAAACGCCCTGAACACTTCAGGGGTCCAGACGATGACGCACGACCATCCCCATCTCTCCCTGTCCAAGGACCGGATTCGTATCCTCCTGCTGGAGGGGATCAACGACAGCGCCGTCCAGTTGATCCTCAATGCGGGCTACACGTCCGTGACGCGGCTCACCAAGGCGCTGGACGGCGCGGAACTGGCCGAGGCCCTGAAGGGGGTTCACATTCTGGGCATCCGCTCGCGCACCCAGATGGACGAAGCGGCTTTTGCGGCGGCCGAGAGGCTGATCGCCGTCGGCTGTTTCAGCGTGGGCACCAACCAGGTCGACCTCGATGCGGCGCGCCGGCGCGGCATTCCGGTCTTCAATGCGCCGTTCTCCAACACGCGCAGCGTGGCGGAGCTGGTGATCGGCGAGATCGTGATGCTGTTCCGGCGCATCTTCCCGCGCTCGGTCTCGGCGCATGTGGGCGGCTGGGACAAGTCCGCCACGGGATCGCTCGAAGTGCGTGGAAAGACGCTCGGCATCGTCGGCTACGGCAACATCGGCAGCCAGCTGTCGACCCTCGCCGAGGCGATGGGCATGCGGGTGATCTACTTCGATCTGACCGACAAGCTCCGGCACGGCAATACGGAGCCGGTCGACAGCCTGGATGACCTGCTGAGCCAGAGCGACGTCGTCAGCCTGCACGTGCCCGAGACGCCCGCGACGTTCAACATGATCGGGGCGGCGCAACTCGCCCGGATGAAGAAGGGCTCGTATCTCATCAACAACAGCCGCGGCACGGTGGTGGATCTCGAGGCGCTTGCTCAGGCCCTGAAGAACGATCATCTGGCCGGGGCCGCCGTCGACGTGTTTCCGGTCGAGCCGGGTTCCAACGTCGAGAAATTCGTGACGCCGCTGCAGGGATTGCAGAACGTCATCCTGACGCCGCACATCGGCGGGTCCACGGAAGAGGCGCAGGAGCGCATCGGCGCAGAGGTGGCCCGCAAGCTGGTCGAATACAGCGATGCCGGCTCGACCCTCGGGGCGGTCAACTTTCCGCAGGTTCAGCTGCCGCCGCGCGCGGTCGGCACGCGCTACATCCACGTGCATCGCAACGTTCCGGGCATGCTGAACCGTTTGAACGAGGTGTTTTCACGCCATGGCGTCAACATCGCGGCCCAATATCTCCAGACGGCTGGCGAGCTTGGCTATGTGGTGGTCGAGGCGGACGGCTGCGCGGGCGATGCCGAGGCGGTGCTTGAAGAGATGAAGGCCTGCGAGGGCACGATCCGGGCTCGGCTGCTTTACGCTCATCCCTGAGCGGCGTTGTGCGGATTTCCAGACAGCTTACCTCTTCAATTCTGGAACTCCGCACACGCGGGTATTCCCCGGCGTGAGAGATCGGAGCTCAAGTAATTGAAATTAAAACAGCTTTGCTGATTTCGCGGGGATGAGAAAGCTTGGCATGATGCCTGCTGACCTGTTGCCAGACGTCGCATGCCCGAACCAACGGGTGTGAGGCCAGAAACGACAGGTGAAGGATCGTGCCCATGAGGATGACTGCACCGCAAGCAC
>JAQGJH010000061.1 GCA_028290705.1 Hyphomicrobiales bacterium | reverse complement strand
AGCGTTCCACCGCGTAGGGGATCTTTTCGGGCGCGTATTGCGAAAAATGATGCTTCTGGCCCGCCATGGGGCCAAGGACTCCCATTTGCCAGAACAGCCATTCGAGCGTGCGTGTGCGGCCACGCAGGTCCGTGGCGAGGAAGCGACCGGTCTTTTCTGCGAGATAGAGCAGGATCGCTCCGGACTCGAACACCGACAGGGGTCCGCCGCCGTCGGCTGGCGCTTGATCGACGATGGCCGGCATGCGGTTGTTGGGTGCGATCTTGAGGAAGTCCGGCTTGAACTGGTCTCCCTTGCCGATGTTCACCGGGTGGATCTTGTAGGCAAGGCCGCTCTCTTCGAGAAAGATCGTGATCTTGTGCCCGTTGGGCGTCGGCCAGTAGTGAAGATCGATCATCGTTGGAAGCTCCGCGACATCGGGAAGGGCAGGTCGCTTCATTATCGAGCGAGTAGCCCGGTAGGCAAGGCAACATTCCGGGAGAATGCGTGGCGCGAGCCGCGGACGGTCGCGATCTTATTGCACAGCCTCGAGGCAGGAGGTACTTTGCGCAGGAGAGGGCGAGTATCTGCCGATGAACAGCCGCGAACAAAAGCGAGCGGGCAAGCGGGTGGCGGACACCGGAGCCATCAATCTGCTCAAGCTTGTCGCCTTTCTCACGATTTTGTTGCCCGCGATCGCTTTCGGGGTATTGGCGTCGACGTCCTACGACCGATACATGCAGGATGCGCAGCAGAGGCTTGAGACGCGGGCCGATCTGGCGCAGCAGCACGCGCGGCGCGTGTTTGCCTCCTTCGATCTCGCGGCAGCACAGACCAGTGAACTTCTGCTCGAGTATCCGGATGAGCGGATCCTGCAAGAAGGTCCCGAACTCAGCGCGAAACTCGCGCGTCTCGGCCGCGGCCTTCCCGAGGTCGAAGACATCTGGGTGCTCGACCGTGCTGGCCGGCCGATCCTGACCGGCGCCCAGACGCCGGCTCCCTGGCAGTTCGATTTCTCGGATCGCGCTTACTTCACGGCGCAACTCGAGCCCGGCATGGGCACATATGTGAGCGAGCGCATGGTCGGTCGTCTGCGGCCTGTGGAGATTTTCGAACTCAGCTACCGTCGTCCTGCGCCTGCCGGCCAATTCCGGGGGGTCATCGGCGTTTCGGGCGATCCGCGTTTTTTCGAGCGCTTCTACGAGTCGCTGATTGGGGAAGATATTGCCGCCATAGGCCTCGTGCGCGGCGACGGCTCCGTTCTGGCCCGCGTCCCGCGTCTGCATGAGCCCGCGAAACTACCGCCTTCGAGCCGGCTGCTGACCAGTATAGCCGAGCGGCCTGCGGGTGGCGCCTACCGTGAGGCCTCGCCCCTGGACGGCATCGAGCGCATTGCGGCCTACAAGCGACTTGAGCACCTGCCGGTTTATGTCGTCGTCGCCCAGAACGTGCCGCAGATTATCGCCCAATGGCGGAACGCGATGGCCCAGCATCTCTATTTCGGGCTTCCTGCCACCTTTGCGATGTTCCTGATTTCCATGGCCGCCGTACGGCAGGCGCAGGAACAATCGAAGACCACGCAGGCACTGCGAGAAGAGGCTCAGCGTCGGGCGTTTGCGGAAGAGGCCCTGCGCCAGGCCAACAAACTGGAGGCGGTGGGCCGCCTCACCGGTGGCGTCGCGCACGACTTCAACAATCTTCTGCAGGTCATGGTCGGCCGCCTCGCGCGAATCCAGAAAGCAGCCGCGCGTCAGACCGCTCCCGTGCTGCGGGACGTGGAGGCGATGGAATTCGCCATCGATCGGGCCGCGACCCTGACACACCGGCTTCTGGCGTTCTCGCGTCAGCAGCCGCTGCGCGTCGAGGTCGTCGATGTCAACAAGCTCATCTCCGACATGGTGGAACTGATGCGCCAGACCGTCGGCGAGGAAGTCGAGGTCCGCACGGTCTATGCAACCGGATTGTGGAGCGTGACGATCGACGCGAACCAGCTCGAAAATGCCCTGCTGAACATCACGTCCAATGCGCGGGATGCGATGAACGCCTACGGTCGGATGACGATAGAGACGGTGAATTCCTATCTCGACGACAGCTACGTGCGAAACCACCCTGAGATGCAGCCCGGTCCCTACGTGTGCATTGCCATCACGGACACCGGCCACGGAATTTCGCGCGACGTCATCGCGAAGATTTTCGAGCCTTTCTTCACCACGAAACCGATCGGGCAGGGAACCGGGCTCGGCCTCAGCATGGTCTACGGCTTCGTGCGCCAGTCCGGCGGCCACGTGGCGGTCTACAGCGAGGAAGGGCAGGGCACCACGGTCCGACTTTACCTGCCGCGATACGTTGGCTCCGTCGTCGAGACGCCGGTCGTCGACACTGCGGCGACGAGCGAGTTGCGCGGCAGTGGCCTGATCCTCGTCGTAGAGGATGAAGACGAGGTCCGCAGTCTGATCGTCGATACGCTCGCGGACCTCGGCTATGCGACCGTCGCTGCCTCGGACGCCCACGAAGGCCTGCAGATGCTCGACCGGAATCCCGGTGTCGAACTGCTGCTCACCGACGTTGGTCTGCCGGGCGGCATGAATGGCCGCCAACTCGGCGACGCGGCGCTCATGCGTCGACCAGGGCTGCCGGTCGTTTACATGACCGGCTACGCTCGGAACGCTTTCATGCAGCAGGGCCGCCTGGAAGCGAGCGTCGAACTGCTGACCAAGCCCTTTACCCGCAAGGCTCTGGCTGCGAAAATCCGCGAGACCCTGGCGCGCAGCAATGTGGAAACCTGACGCCTCTCAGCTTGTCGGCTTGAGACCGGTGAAATCGATCACCGCCGACATGCCGCCGTGGGCGGAGCCCTCGTCCATCTCGGTCTCGTACTCGCTGATCGTCACGTCGCTGAATCCTGCGAAGTCGCGCGTCAATTGCTCGCGTGTGTAAAGATTCTCGACCTGCTTGGGTCCGCCCGTTCCAAATTCGAGCTGTTTGGGCGTGTAGCCTTCGATCAGCAAAAGTCCGCCCGGCTTGAGTGCGCGGCGCACGCCGACGAAAACCCTGTCGCGTTCGTCGGGGTCCATGAACTGCGTGAAGATGACTGCAATGACGTCATAGGCCTGTTCAGGATAGGTCCAGTCGATCACGTCGGCCAATTCCGTCCGGATCGAAACGCCGCGTTTCTTTGCCAGAGCTCTGGCTTTCTCCAAGGCGTTCGGCGAGAAATCGATCGCATGCACGTCGAGGCCCTGTTCGGCCAGCCAGACTCCGTTGCGTCCCTCGCCGTCCGCGATCGACAGCGCCGTTCCTGCCTTGGGCAGCAGATGTTTCTGACTGGCCAGGAAAGCATTGGGCTTCTCGCCGAAAATATACTCCGGGGCCGAGAAACGCTTTTGCCACCGTTCAAACTCGCTCATCGCATGTCCTCCACTTTCTTCGCAGCCTAGTTATCGGCCCCCATCCAGTCCAGCAAAGCTTGCGTCGTGATGCGCTGGACAGGCCGCCCGGGACGGCTAATGTCGACGCCGGGAAACGCTTTTGATGGCGGGATCTGTCGCGCGCCGCGCTCAACGTCCCGCGGGAGAACAAGAATGACGTCCGAACGTCCGCGCACACACACCGCTGCCGAAGCCTATCTGTCGACCCTGCATGCCTGCGGCATCAAGTATGTTTTCGCCAACAGCGGAACGGATTTCGCGCCTTTGATCGAAGGTCTGGTGCGGATGAAGGCCGAAGGAAGGCCTGCGCCGCAGTTCGTCACCGTTCCGCACGAGAACGTGGCCATGTCCATGGCCCAGGGCTACTCGAAGGTCACGGGCGAAGCCTCCTGCGTGATGGTGCACGTCAACGTCGGCACGGCCAATGCCGTCATGGGCGTGATGAACGCCGCGCGCGACAACGTACCGGTGCTGCTTGCCGCCGGCCGCACGCCGCTGACGGAGACGGGCGACCCTGGCTCGCGCGACGTGCTGATCCACTGGGCGCAGGAAAACTTCGACCAGGCTGGCATCGTTCGCGAGAACGTCAAATGGGATTACGAGCTCCGCGCCGGCCAGCCCGTCGCGACGCTCGTGTCGCGTGCCCTCGACATCGCTCTCACCGAACCGCAGGGACCGGTCTACCTGACGCTTCCCCGCGAGGTCCTGGGGCTGGAGGTGGAAAACGTCGGCCCGCCTCTGCGGCGCATGCTCGGCGCACATGCGGCCGTCCCATCTGGCGATGCCATCGAGCAGGCCGCCGCGATGATTGCAGACGCCCGGTTTCCGCTGGTCATTGCCGGACGCTCCGGTCGTTCGCCCGCGGCCTTCCACGGACTCGGAGAGCTCGCAATCGAGCATGCGCTGCCTGTCACCCAGGGGCTGGTCTGCTGTATCGCGTCCTCCAACCCGATGTCGCTCGGCTTCGCGACCGCCGATCTGCTTGGAATGGCCGACCTCATCCTGGTGCTGGACGCGCCTGTCCCCTGGGTTCCACGCAACATGCGTCCGGGGCAAGACGCAAAGATCATTCATATCGCGCATGATCCGCATTTCTCCTCGTACCCGATGCGGGGGTTCGAATGCGATCTCGCGGTTGCGGGAGACCCCGGCGCGGCCATCGAAATGTTGCGCACCGCCCTCCGGGACAAGCTTCGCGAGCGCAGGCCGGCGGTGGATCAGCGCCGCGCGCGCATCGCTGAATTGCGCGACAAGATTGTCGCGCGCCGCGCCGGCGTGATCGATCAGGCGCGGAATTCCACGCCCATCCACCCGGCTTTCGTCGCCTGGGCGCTGAACCAGGTCAAGGACAAGGACGCGATCATCTCCGACGAACTCGGAGTGCCGCTGCCGTTCCTCGACATGGATCAACCCAACTGTTTCATCACCGGCAGTTCCGGCGGTCTGGGTGTCGGCCTCGGGCAGGCGCTCGGGGCGAAACTCGCCGCGCGCGAGCGTCAGGTGATCACCTGCTGTGGCGACGGTTCCTACATGTTCGGTCTGCCGACAGCATCCCATTACGTCCAAAAAGCCGAAAACCTGCCGACGCTCACCATCATCATGAACAATTCGATGTGGTATGCCGTCCGCCGCGCCACGCTCGGCATGTATCCAGACGGCATGGCCTCGAAGGCCAACAGTCTCCCGATGGTGGATCTGACGCCGTCACCCGATTACGAAAAGATCGTCGAAGCCTGTGGGGGCCATGGCGAGCGCGTCGAGGATCCGGCCAAGCTGGTCGGGGCCATAGAGCGCGCTCTTCAGAAAGTCGCCGACGGGCAGGGCGTGACGCTGAACGTCGTCACACGCGCCGGCGAGTAGAACGATGCCGGCTGCGCGTTGCCTCGAGGGCGACGCGCTGCCGGGTTTCCTGTTCAAGCATCCAGCGCAGGCTCGGCCAGGCGGCGGCCGCGGATCAGGTCTGACGCCTTCTCGGCCATCATGATCACGCAGGCATTGATGTGCGCGCCGACCATGTCGGGCATGGCGGACGCGTCGACGACCCGCAGGTTCTCGATGCCATGCACGCGCAGATGCGTGTCGACGACCGAGCTTTCATCCTCACCCATCTTGCAGGTGCCGGCGGGATGGTGGGCGGTGATCGCCGTCCGGCGAATGAAGGCGTCGATCTCGTCGTCCGTCTTGACCTTCGGCCCCGGCGAAAGTTCCTCGCCGCGAAACTTCGCCAGAGGCTGCTGGTAACCGACGTCGCGGCCGCGCTTGAACCCTTCACGCAGGGCCGGGAGATCGTCGGGGTTGCTGAAGAAATTATAGCGTATGCGCATGGGTTGCGATGGATCGTCCGAACGCAGCAGGACCTCGCCTCGGCTTTTCGGGTGCAGCAGCGTCGGCCGGATGCCATAGCCGTCGAGATAGGCGGGGCGCAGCATGGGAAACCAGAGGCGCGCGCTGGTCGGCAGTCCCCTGAACATGAACTCGATGTCGGGGACGTCGAGGCCGTCGCGCGTCTTGACGAAGGCATGCAGGCCGCCGGGCACGACGGTCCCGGCGCCGGTCCCGAACAGATAGGCTCGCAACATGCTCATCGACATGCGGTCGACCCGCATGGAATCGCGGAAGGTCCCGGCCTCGGGCCGCGTCCACATGATCAGCACCGCCAGATGATCCTGCAGGTTCTTGCCGACCGGCAGATCGACCACCGGCGCAATGCCCATCTCCTTCAGATGATCGGCCGGTCCGATGCCAGACAGCATCAGAAGATGCGGCGAATTGAACGTGCCGCTTGCGACGATCACCTCGCGCTCCGCGAAGGCCCGCACCACCATGCCGTGGTGCTCGTATTCCACTCCGCGGGCGATCGTGCCTTCCAGGATCAGCCGTCGCGCGTGTGCGCGCGTTTCGACCGAGAGGTTGCGGCGTGCTCTCGCGGGCTTGAGATAGGCATTCGCCGTCGAAGAGCGACGCCCGTTGCGGATCGTGTACTGGCTGCGTCCGAAACCTTCTCCGTCGCGCCCGTTGTAATCGTCGGTGGCCGGAAAGCCTGCCGCCTTTCCGGCTTCGATCCAGGCGTCGAAGAGGGGATCGCGTGTCTTGGCCCATTCGGTCCCGAGTGGTCCATTGCCGCCACGCCAGCTGTTTTCGCCGCCCTCCCACGTTTCGGCGCGCTTGAAATACGGCAGGCTCTCCGCGTAGGACCAGCCTTTGGCTCCATTGCGCGCCCAGCGGTCGTAATCGCCTCGATGGCCGCGCGTGTAGGCCATGACATTGATGGACGACGAGCCGCCCAGCACTTTTCCCCGAGCGGCCTCGATCGATCGGTTGTTGAGGCTCGGTTCAGGATCCGTGTGGAAGCCCCAGTCGTGCAGGCCCCAATCGTGCATCTTGCCCATGCCGAGCGGAACGTGAATGAGCGGATTGACGTCGCGGCCGCCGGCTTCGAGAAGCAGCACGCGCATCGAGCCATCCTCGCTCAGACGATTGGCCAGGACGCATCCGGCCGATCCAGCTCCGACGATGATGTAGTCGTATTCTTTCCTGTCGCTCATTTCCGCCTTGTCCGAATTATTGTTCTTGCCTTGAAGCTTCCCGGCGCGGTGACGTTCAGCCTGCAGCGCCGATCGCGCCCGCGCCACCGAAGCGCTCCCGCCAACGCGGAATGACTTCCTTGTTGTAGACGTTGTCCGGCACCTGTCCGTTCAGGGCAGCCAGCACGGAACGTGTGGCCCATTGAATGCCGGGCCGCAACTCGCCGCCTTCGTTGAACGATGCGGAATGGGGCGACAGCAGAACCTTGTCGCCGAGCGCGCGAAACGGCGAATCCTCCGGCAGCGGCTCTTCCTCGAAGGCGTCGATGGCCGCTCCCCGCAGACGTCCCTCGGCGATCGCGCGCGCCACCGCCGCTTCGCGGATCACCTTGCCGCGCGCCGTGTTGATGACAACGGCCGTCTTCTTCATCATGGCGATCTGCGGATCATCGAACATGAACCGCGTCTCCTTCGTCAGCACCACGTGGAAGGACACGACGTCGGATTCCCGCAGCAGGGTTTCGTAATCCACCGGTTTCACGCCCGCCAGAAGAAAGCGCGAGGGTTCGGCGTAAGGATCGTACGCGATGACTTTGACGCGCCAGGGCGCCAGCAGTTGCGACACCCGTGTGCCGATGCGGCCGAGTCCCACCAGGCCGATCGTGATTCCGCCGTAGCCGTCGGCGCGCGCGCCCAGAAAGGTGGTGCCATGGTGAGGCTCGCGCCACTTGCCGGCGCGCACGTCCTTGTCACGCTCCACGATCTTCTTCAGGACACCGAGGATCATCGCCATCGTGCTCTCGGCAACGCCGAAGCAGTTCGACTCCGTTGGTGCGTGACAGACGAGGATGCCGAGATCGGTCGCCGCGTCGGTATCGATGTCGTCGACACCGACGGTGTATTTGGCGACGATTCGCAGGCGCTGGGCTTCCTCCATGACGCGTCGGGTCACCGGCGTATGTCGGATCGACGTCCCCATCATCGCGACAGTGTCCCGCGCGGCAGCCGCCAGATCGGCTTCGTGGTCGGTGCGTGGAAATTGCCAGGCCTTTTCGCCATAGCCGATGTCGAGCCCCGCATCCTTCAGTCTCGCCAGAATGTCAGCTGGTTCTTCGCGTGGCGCGAAGATCAGGAGTTTGGGCTTGGACATCTGGAGGCCCCCTCGGTCATCGGCCGTTGCGACGGCTCGCTCTCTTTGGTGGCGTGGAATGTGCGGGAGCGTCGCTTCCGGGTCAAGGGCGCGCGGTTGCGCCCCGGGTCCGCAGCTTATAGCCTCCGGGGTCATGTGCGGTCGCTCGAGCGCCGCGCGCAACAGCGAGGGGCAGAAAGCCCCCGAAGGGAGGCAGGCCATGGCGACCCAGACCAGATCTCGGCTGGAAATCGTACCTTTGACCCGGCACATCGGTGCGGAGCTTCGCGGAATCGATCTGCGCGAGCCGCTCGATCCGGAAACCCGGCAGGCCATCTACCAGGCCTGGCTCGATCATCTCGTCATCGTCTTTCCCGATCAGAAGCTCGAGCAGGAAGACCTCCTCAAAGTCACGTCCTATTTCGGCGAGATCGGCGCACTGCGTCGTCCGCCCAAGTTCTTCCCGGCAGGCTTTTCGAAGATCCTGCCGAACATCATGCTCATCTCGAACATTCGAGAAAACGGCGAGGCCATCGGCGCGCTGCCCGACGGCGAGATGATGTTCCACCATGACATGATCCACGCCGAAGTGCCCCACAACGGCACGTTCCTCTATTCGGTCGAAATTCCCGACCAGGGCGGCGATACGCTCTTTGCAAGCGGATATGCGGCTTACGAGACGCTGGATCCCTCGATCCGCGACCGGCTCGAGGGTCGCCGCGCGCTGCACCATTACGATTTCGGCTCGGTCAAGAAGGGCGACAAGGCGCATGTCGACGCATTCGCCGAGGCAGCGCATCCCGCCTTTCGCACGCACGAGGAGACCAAGCGCAAGGCCATCTACGTCAACCGCCTGATGACAGTTGGTCTCGAGGGCATGCCTCAGGAGGAAGCCGAGCCGCTTCTGGAAGCGGTCTTCGACCATGCGGAAAAGCCCGAATTCGTCTATGCTCATAAATGGCGCGTCGGCGATCTTCTTCTGTGGGACAACCGCTGCTCGTCGCATGCGCGAACCGACTTCCCGGCCAACCAGCGCCGGCTGATGCTGCGCACGACCATCCAGGGCACGGTCAAACCCTACTGACCTCGCGATCAAGGAAGCGCCCATGATACCCGAGCATTCCGAGGTCGTCGTCGCTGGCGGCGGCCCATGCGGACTGATGCTTGCGAACGAACTCGGGCGACGCGGCGTGAGCGTGCTGCTCGTCGACGAGAAGCCCACGACGGCGTTCAATCCGCAGGCCAACGCCACTCAGGCGCGAACCATGGAGCACTACCGGCGGCTGGGCTTCGCGAACGAGATCCGCCAGCAAGGCTTGCCGGCGGAATATCCGACCGACATCGCCTATTTCACCCGCTACGCCGGCTACGAACTCGCCCGCTTCCGGTTACCGTCGGCGCGCGAGGCGACCCACGTCGTCAAGACGCTTTCGGGCTCCTGGAGCGCGGCCGAGCTGCCGCATCGCGTTTCGCAGAAGTACGTTGAGACTGTGCTTCGCCGCCAGGCAGAAGCCCTGCCGGGCGTTCACGTTCATTATGGATGGCGGCTCGTCGACTTTACCCAGGAGCGCTCGGGCGTCCGCGCCACGATCCAGTCGGCGGCGACCGGCGAGCGGCGCACGGTGACGGGGGCATACATGGTGGGCGCCGACGGCCCCCGGTCGATGGTGCGCGACCGTCTGGGCTTCTCCTACGCCGGAGAGACGGGCGTTTCGCGTGACTTCATGGGAGGACGCATGTGCGCCGTCTATCTCCGTGCGCCGACGTTCTACGACGTCGTTCGGAACCAACCGGCATGGATGTACGTCACCTTCAATCGTGATCGCCGCACCTTCATGGCCGCGGTGGATGGCAAGGGCGAGTTCGCGTTTCACACCCAGTTGCGTCCCGGAGAGGACGAGAGCGCCATCACGGACGACATGGCTCGCGACATGTTCTTTCGGGCAGCAGGCGCGGAGATGGAGGTCGAGATCCTCGCGCGGGGAACATGGACGGCGGGTCATGCGCTCGTGTCCAGCGGCTTTCAGCAGGGGCGGGTGTTTCTGGGCGGCGACGCCGCGCATCTGTTCACGCCAGCGGGCGGGCTTGGCTACAACACGGCCATCGAGGATGCGGTCAATCTCGGGTGGAAACTGGCGGCGGTTCTGCGTGGGCAGGGCGGCCCGGACCTTCTCGCCAGCTACACGCTGGAGCGCCAACCTCTGGCCCGCCGAAACACCGCCTATGCGCGTCAATTCGCCGACTCGCTCGGAAATCGCTCCGCCCCCGACGTCATCGAAGCCGCCTCGCCCGAAGGCGAGGAGGCGCGTCGAGAGGCGGGCGTCTATTTCGAAGCGCACGCGCGGCGGGAGTTCAACATTCCCGGGGTCACGTTCGGCGGCCGTTACGATGGTTCGCCGATCATCGTCCCGGACGGAACGAAGCCACCTGCGGATTCGGCCAACGTCTACGTGCCGACGGCCTGCCCGGGCGGTCGCGCTCCGCATGTCTGGATGCCGGACGGCCGCTCGCTTTACGACCTCTTCGGCTTCGAATGGACGCTGCTTCAGTTCGACCCCGCAGCCGACACGAGCGGATTTGCCAGAGCCGCGACGGAACTCGGAATCAATCTCGAGATCGTCGCGATCGACCAGCCTTCCGCTGCAGAACTCTATCGAGCGAAGCTGGCGTTGATCCGCCCCGATCAAATCGTCGCCTGGCGAGGCGAGACGGGGCGAGAGGCGTCATCAGTTCTCAAGCGCGCGACCGGGATGGCCGGCTGAGGTCCACGGGGACGATCCGTTCCGCTCGATTGACAGTGTGCGGACGATCTGCCTCAATCGCAGCATTGCCGGGGCTGCACGCAGGCTTGGAAAAGATCAGAGACGAACGGCCGGCGCAGACCGAACCGCGTTCTCGAGGGAGTGAAACATGTTCAAGGCACTGGCCATCGCGGCAGGTCTCGCCGTCCTGATGTCGCAAGCGGCGACTGCACAGCCCATCGGTATCGGCACCTCGCCGCAAGGCACGCTGACCTACACGCTGGCGGCAACCTACGCCAAGGTTGCGCAACAGGAACTGAAACTGCAGGTCCGCGTACAACCGAGCAGCGGCACGGGGGTGATGGTGCCGCTCGTCGACAGCGGCGAGCTGGACGTCGGCTTCGTCAATACGCTCGAACTCAGCGCCAGCTACTCGGGCACTGGCGATTTCATCAACAAGGCGCAGAAGAATCTCCGCGCGGTGGCGGTTCTCTTCCCGATCCAGAGCGGCTTTTTCGTCCGCAAGGATTCGCCGATCAAGACGATGGCGGACATCAAGGGAAAGCGCTTGCCGTACGGCTACACGAGCCAGCAGGTCATCCGCACGGTGACCGACGGCGTACTGGCCAATGCCGGTCTCACGTCCGACGACATGAAGCTGGTGCTGGTGCCCAACCTCATCCGCGGCACCGACGAGTTCATCGCCGGCAATACCGACATCGGCTACTTCGCCGTGGGTCAGGCGAAGGTCGCGGAAGCCGATGCCGCGGTCGGCGGCATCCGCTACATTCCATTGTCGGACAGTGCAGAAGCCGTCGAGCGTATGCGGAAGGTTTTGCCGACTTCTTACATCGCCACCGTTGATCCCGCGCCGAACCGGGCAGGCGTCGCCGAGCCGACCAAGATGCTCTTCTATGACTACGTCATGTTCGTGAACGAGAAAGTCTCGAAGGACGTCGTCTACAAGCTGACGCAGGTTCTCTACGAGAAGCAGAAGGAACTGATCGAGGGCATGCCGCTGTTCCGGCAGACCGATGTCAAGCGGCTCTATCGGGAAAGCACGGTGTCGTATCACCCGGGCGCGATCGCCTTTTACAAGGACAAGGGCGTCGAGCTGACGAAGTGAGGTCTACGGGCCGGCATGCGCGGGACGCGTGTCGGCCCTCGTCCCCAACCATCGTGACCAGTCCGCATCTTTCGCCAGCGACTCAGGAATGATCCATGCTCGCTCGTCGCCTTGCACCTGTTACGCTTGCTGCACAGGCGCTTCTCATCGGCATCATCATCGCCTGGGTGGCAAACCTGCCGACTCGCCTGTCGCTGGCGCTCTACACCGAGCAATTCCTGGCCGCGTCGCTGGGTCTCGCTTTGCTGCTGACCTTCCTGCACTTCCCAGGGTGGAAGCGGCGCGAGGGTGAGATCCCGCTGATCGACGTTTTCGTCGGCCTGGCCGGTTTCGCCGCCTGTTTCTACATCGCGCTTCGATACGCCACGCTCGTCAACGAACTCGTCTACCGGCCGTGGGATGGCGTACTCGTGGGCGCCACCATCGTGCTTCTCGTCCTCGAGGCGACGCGCCGCACGGCTGGACTGGCCCTGGTCATCGTCATCGGCGTGCTCTGCCTTTACGCCTATTTCGGCAATCTCCTGCCGGGCGTGTTCGGCACCAGGCCCGTGCAACTCAGCCGGCTCGCGGTCTATCTCGGCATCGACACAAACGCGATCTTCGGAACCTCCCTGCAAGTCGCCCTGATCACGGTCGCGCCTTTCGTGCTGATGGGCCAGATCCTGACGCGGGCGGGCGGCGGCGATTTCTTCACCGACATCTCGACGGCCCTGATGGGCCGCTTCCGTGGCGGTTCAGCCAAGATCGCGGTGTTTGGTTCGGGCCTCTTCGGCATGATCTCCGGCAGCGCCGTCGCCAACGTGGCAGGCGTCGGCATGATCACCATTCCGCTGATGAAGCGCGCAGGCTTTCCACCGCAAGTCGCCGCATCGATCGAAGCGGTGGGCTCGACCGGAGGGCAGTTGATGCCGCCCGTCATGGGCGCCGCCGCCTTCCTGATCGCGGAATATCTGCAGGTATCCTACGCCAGCGTCGTCTGGGCTGCGCTTCTCCCGGCGGTTCTCTATTATGCCGCCCTGTTCGTTCAGGTCGATCTCGAAGCGGCGAAGCGAGGCATCTCGGGAACGCGGGCCGAAGACATGCCCAAGGCCTGGCTGGTGCTTCGGGAGGGGTGGCAGTTTCCGCTGCCATTTTTCGTCCTCATCGGTGGCCTGCTCTGGTTCAACCTCGCGGCGGAATATGCGGCCCTGCTCGCCACCGTGGTTCTGCTCGCCTTCGCATTGACGGTCGGGTATCGCGGCAAACGGCTCACATTTGGCGATGCCTTGCGCGCCATCGTGGCGACCGGCCTCACCATCATCGATCTGATCATCATCACGGCGGCGGCAGGTCTGGTCATCGGCGTGCTCAACCTCACCGGATTGGCCTTCGGGCTGACCGATCAGCTGTTGGCGCTGAGCGGCAACAACGTCTTTCTTCTCCTGCTGATCAGCGCATTCGTGGCCATCGTCCTCGGCATGGGCATGCCGACGGTCGGCGTCTACGTGATCATGGCCACGCTGGCCGCACCCGCGCTCATCAAGTTCGGCCTCGAGCCGATGCAGGCGCATCTCTTCCTGATGTATTTCGGCATGATGTCCATGGTGACGCCACCCGTGGCGCTTGCGGCTTTCGCCGCGGCCAACATCGCCCAGACGGATCCCTGGAAAACAGGATGGACCGCGATGCGTGTGGGCTGGAGCGCCTACCTCATTCCGTTCCTCTTCGCACTTTCGCCGTCCTTGCTGCTGCAGGGGCCTGTGCACATCATCGTCCTGTCGGCTGTCACGGCATTTCTCGGCGTCACCATGGGCTCCGTCGCGGTCGTCGGCTTCCTGTTCTCCCCGGTGGCGACGCCGCTGCGCTTCATCTACATGGCGGTCGGCCTTGCGTTGCTGATCCCGGCGGACGCATTCGCCGGCGCGCTGAGCATGAACCTGCTCGCTATCGTTCTGGCCGTCAGCCTGATCGGGTTCGACTGGATGAGGTCTCGCGGTCGCGCTGCGGCCGTCCGGGAGCCCGTCATGGAACCATGACCGTCATGGCATGCAAGCGACGCCGGACAACGAGCGTTGCATGAGGGGAGGACATGAATGACGCTTCGACTCACGCAGCTTGCCGGCGCACTGGCGATTGCCCTTGCGGCTCACTTGATCGGCACGACGGCTTACGCGCAGCCTGAAGACCAATTTTACAAGGGCAAGACCGTGCGCATTCTCGTGGGCGGCGCATCCGGTGCGGCCTATGACTTCGTGGGTCGCGCCATTGCCAACCACATGGGCCGGCACATTCCGGGAGAACCCAGCATCGTGGTCGAGAACATGCCGGGCGCCGCCAGTATCGTCATGACGAACTATCTCTACAATCGCGCCCCGCGGGATGGCACGGCCATCGGCATGCCGCTCAACGGCATCGTGCTCGAGCCGCGCCTCAAGAGCTTGTCGCGCGACGGATCGAACGTACAGTTCGATCTCGCCCGTATGAGCTTCATCGGTACACCGGCGCAGCAGCCGCAGGTGCTTTGGGTCTGGCACCAGACCTCCTACAAGACCGTTCAGGATCTGGTTTCTCAGCCCAGCAATTTCGGCGCAACGGCTCCGGGCGGCGATAATTTCATTCTTCCCAACCTCGCCAATCAACTGCTCGGCACGCAGATGAAGGTCGTGACGGGCTACAAAGGCGTCAACGACATTTTCATCGCCGTCGAGCGCGGGGAAGTGCACGGCAACACCGCGAACCTGTCGAGCCTGCTCGGCAAGCCGGACTGGATGCGCGAGAACAAGGCCCGTATCCTCATGCAGTTCGGAACGGAGCGTCTGGATGCCCTGAAGGATGTTCCGACCGCGATCGAACTTGCCAGGAACGAGGAGGCGCGATTGATGTTCAAGGTCTACGCCACCAAGTTCAAGGTCACTTATCCGCTGCTGCTGCCGCCCGACGTGCCGCCGGCGCGTGTCGCGATATTGCGCGATGCTTTCGACAAGACCATGAAGGACCCGGCCTTCATCGCCGA
This sequence comes from Hyphomicrobiales bacterium, assembly GCA_028290705.1. Classification (GTDB taxonomy): domain Bacteria; phylum Pseudomonadota; class Alphaproteobacteria; order Rhizobiales; family Beijerinckiaceae; genus Terripilifer. The sequence continues at coordinate 6,260 of JAQGJH010000061.1, read as the reverse complement.
TGCGCAAAAGATCGGGATCGACGTGACGCCGCTGGGTGGCCGCCAGATCGACGAGGTGATGGCTGAAATCAATGCCGTCCCGCAAGATGCGATCGACCGGCTGCGCAAGCTGCTGCACTGAAGCCTGGACGGAGACACGAGATGATCGAAACGAGACGGCTGGGACACGCAACCTTCAGTACACCCGACCTCGAGCAACAGATCGCCTATTACACCGGCGTCCTTGGGCTCGCCGTCGTGGAGCGCTCGGCGACGCGCTGCGTGCTCGCCACGAAGCTGGGTCACGAGGCGGTCGTGCTGGAGACCGGCGACAAGCCCTGGATGACCGGCATCGCCCTGCAGGTCGCACCGGGCACGGACCTCGGCGAATTGTCCGCCCGCCTGACGAAGGAAGGTATCGCCAATGAGCGCCGATCCGGCATCACGCCGGGTGTCAAGGAGGCCATTGCGTTTCGCGACCCGAAGGGCACCCTGATGGAGGTTTACGCGGAATATGAGTTCGCCCCGGACGACGGAATCAAGCAGGGCATCATGCCGCTCAAGCTCGGGCACATCGCCTGGCGGGTGAACGATCCGCAGAAGCTCACGAAGTTCTATTGCGACATGCTGGGCTTCAGGGTCTCGGACTGGATCGGCGATCACTTCTCGTTTCTGCGTTGCGGCGTCGATCATCACACGATGAACTTCGCACGCTTCGACGAAGAGCGACTGCACCATTTCGCTTTCGAACTGAAGGACACGCCGGACATTCATCGTGCTTGTGACTTTCTCGCCGACAACGAAATTCAACTCGTGTGGGGACCTATCCGCCACGTCGTCGGCCACAATGTCGCGGCCTATCACCGCAATCCGGAAGATCATCGGGTCGAACTCTATGCGGAACTCGACCAGATGAAGGACGAAGCACTGGGATATTTCGAGCCGCGGCCCTGGCATCAGGACCGGCCGCAGCGACCGAAAGTCTGGCCGAAGGACACCTGGCGCAGCCAATGGGGCTTCGGATCGTTTGGAACGTTTCCTGGCTATCCATGAGCCAGGCTTCGAGAGACCCCGACGCCCCAGAAAGCCGCACGCCACGACGATGGACGAGAAGCTCCCAGAACCCGGACGAAGGCTGAACACATGACGATCGCCATTGTGGGCGGAGGCATTGCCGGCCTCTGCCTGGCTCTCAATCTCCACCGTCGCGGCATCGACTGCCGGGTCTACGAGCGGGTGCCCCTCGTCAAGGAACTCGGCGTCGGGATCACCCTGTTGCCTCACGCCATGCGTGAGTTCCAGGCTCTGGGCATCGACAAGGAGCTCGAAGCGCTAGGCATCGAAAATCTCGAGAGCTGCTTCTACAATCGCTTCGGACAGCTCATCTACAAGGAGCCGCGCGGCCGCTACGCGGGCTATGCTTTGCCGGAGGTCGGCATCCACCGCGGGCGCCTGCACCTCACGTTGTACAAGGCCGCGGTCGAACAGCTTGGTGCGGAACGGATCGTGCTCGATCATCGCTGCACCGGCGTGACGCAGGATGACGATGGCGTCGACGTTCACTTCGAAACCGGTGGTGGAAACCAGACGGTTCGCGCCAGTGCCGTCATTGCGTGCGACGGTATCAATTCAGCCATTCGCAGGCAGCTTTACCCCGACGATCAACTCGCCTTTGCGGGGATCAACACCTGGCGTGGCGTGACGCGGCGGAAGCCCATTTTGACAGGGCGATCCTACATCCGGGTCGGCTCCATCCACACCGGCAAGATGGTGATCTATCCCATCGGCAACGACGTGGACGGCGACGGCAACCAGCTCATCAACTGGATGGCGGAGATCCAGGGCGACAAGCTCATCAAGAACGACTGGAACGAGTCCGGCAGGATCGAGGATTTCTACCACATCTACAAGGACTGGACGTTCGACTGGCTGGATGTGGCGGCGATGATCCGCGACTCCGATATGGTTCTCGAATACCCCATGGTCGACAAGGATCCGTTGAACCAGTGGACCTTCGGAAGGATCACGCTCGCGGGCGACGCTGCTCACCCGATGTATCCTCGGGGGTCGAACGGCTCGGCTCAGAGCGCCATCGATGCGCGCACCTTGGCGGATTGCCTTGCGGCAGGGCCGGACGTGCCCTCCGCCTTGAAGGCCTATGAGGATGCCAGGCTAGGCCCGACCTCGAACGTGGTGTTGACCAACCGGTCCAACCCTCCGGACTTCATCAACATCAAGGTGGAGGAACTCGTCGGTGACAAACCGTTCGACGATCTCGATCGGTACATCACGCAGGCGGAACTGCGAAAGATGTCCGACGACTACAAAAATGTCGCCGGCTTCGCGCTGCCGGTTTCGCGTTGATCAGCTCATCTCGGCGAACACCTCGTCGCCTCTGGTCTCGACCCGGTAGGTCTTGAGCGGGATCGAGCAGGGCGCCAGGGTCGGCTTTCCGGTCGGGACGTGAAAGGCGCCGAAATGCATCGAGCATTCGATCTCTTCACCCATCAATTCTCCTTCCGACAGGCTCGAAAGCCCATGCGTGCAGCGATCGTCGGTGACGTAGTAGCGTCCATCGATGTTGTAGACCGCCACGCCGCTGTCGCCGATTTCGACGCGCTTGACCGTGCCGGGCTCCAGATCGGACAATTTGCAAATGAAGACGAGGTTGTCCGACACGTGCTTTCTCCCGCATTGAATTCGACGATCCAATAAGCGCGTGGGATCCGCGAGAGCAAGTATTTCTCGTCATGACCCTGATCCGGATCACAATACCAGGCAGGACGCCCGGGTCGCACGATACGAGATTGACACCTGGACGGCGGACCACAAAAATCGAGCCACAGGACGCCGTTCAGAAGAGGTCTAGAGATGCCCCGATCCTATGTGGTGGACGATCGTGAGAAGGGGATCTTCCTCCTCGACCGTGAAGTCCATGTCTCGGAAGACGTTCTGCGCGAGGAAATGCGCAAGATCTTCGCGAAGTGCTGGATCTATGTCGGCCACGGCTCGGAGTTGAAAAAGCCGGGCGACTTTCTGACGCGCCGTGTCGCCGGACGGCCGGTCATCTTCGTGCGCGACCAGAAAGGCGAGGTGCAATGCCACTTCAACACCTGCCGCCATCGCGGGGCCCTCGTATGCGCGGATCGCAGCGGCAATGCCCGGCGCTTTTTCTGCGTTTATCATGGATGGATTTACGGTAACGACGGCGCCCTGCAGCGCGTGCCGGGGGACGAGGCCTATACGTCCGCTTTCGACAAGACCACGCTGGCCCTGAAGAAGCCGGCAAAGTTCGAGAATTATCGCGACTTCTGGTTCATGTCGCTCGATCCCGATATCGTACCGCTCAGCGAATATCTCGGCCGCACCACGGAGTACATCGACCTCGTGATCGATCAGTCTCCCTCGGGGAAGATGGAGATCCTTCCTGGCACGCAGGAATATGACGTCGGCGCCAACTGGAAACTGATGGTTGAGAATTCGGTCGATGATTATCACCTTCCCTCGACCCACTCGACCTGGCTCAATTTCATGGCCAACTCGGGCGTGAAGGTGGAGCCGCCCAAGGAAAAGGGCCTGGTGCTGCCGACAAAGGGTTATGCGGTCGATCTCGGCAACGGCCACTTCACCACCGACAACGTCAATTTTCGCGGACGTCCGGTCGCGGCCTGGATCTCGCTTTACGGGGAGCCGGCCAAGCAGGAGATCGCCGACATCAAGGCCGAACTCGTCGGGCGCCTCGGGGAGGAACGCGCCAACCGCGTCGCTCACACCAATCGCAACCTTGTCATTTTCCCGAACCTCGTCATCAATGACGGATCCTCCGTGACGGTGCGAACCTTTTACCCCGAGGGCGTCGGCAAGATGCATGTTACCGCCTGGGCGCTCGGTCCGGTGGAAGAGAGCGAAAGCGCCCGCGCCCGCAGACTCGACGCCTTCCTGACCTTCTATGGACCCGGCGGCTTTGCGACGCCGGACGACGTCGAGGCGCTCGAACTGGTCCAGCAGGGTCTCGCCAACTGGTCCGATGATCGCTGGTCGGAAATGTCGCGAGGCATGGGCCGAGAGGGCGAGCAGCTGAATTCGGACGAACATCACCTGCGCATCTTCTGGCGCCACTGGAACGGCATGATGGGAGCCGAGGCATGACGCTCCACACGACACAGGCCGTGACCCGCTCGGAGGTCGAAGACTTCCTTTTCCACGAGGCGGCTCTGCTCGACGAGTGGAAGCTCGACGAATGGCAGGCTCTGCTCACGGACGACGCCACCTACATGATTCCGCCAAACGATGATCTCGAAGGGGATCATCGCAAGTCGTTGTTCATCATCGCGGACGATCGCGAGCGTATTCGCCAGCGCATCATTCGAGTGCTCGATCCCAATTGCCACGCCGAGCATCCGAAATCACGCACGCAGCGTCTCATCGGCAACGTCCGCCTTCTGTCGCAGGACGATGACGTCATCACCGTGGCGGCGAATTTCATCTGCTATCGCTATCGTCGCTACGAACGCGTCGGCGAATATGTCGGCAATTACCGCTACCTACTGAAGCGCCACGACGCGTCTTTTCGCATTCGTGAAAAGCGTGTCTTCATCCAGGCGCATGAGCTCGGCCAGCTCGGCTCCGTCAGCATCATCCTGTAAGGAGTCGGCATGGCGAACCTGAAGCTGACACTGGCCTGTTGGGATTATGATCGAACCCGGCCGCTCATCGATGGACGCGTCAAGCCCAAGGGGATCGATCTCGAAGTTCTGATGCTTCGTCCACGCGAGATGTTCCCGCGCATGCTGGAGAACAAGGAGTTTCACGCCTCCGAACTTTCGCTCGCGTCATACGCGAGCTTGCGGGGCAGGGGAGACACCACGTTTCAGGCTCTCCCGGTCGCCGTGTCGAAGTTTTTCCGGCATTCCTGCATCTACGTCCGGCCCGGCGCGGGGATTGAAAAGCCGGAGGATCTGCGCGGAAAGCGGGTTGGGACCACGCAATACGGTTCGACCGCCGCGGTGTTCATGAAGGGCATGATGCAGGATGAGTATGGCGTCGGTCCGCAGGAAATGAAGTGGTTCCTGGGTGGCCTCACCAAGCCTACGGAGGCTCCGCTCATTCCGCTCACCATACCCGACGACGTCGAACTCGAATTCCTGCCGGAGGGAAAGACCCTTGAAGCCATGATGGTGTCGGGCGAGCTGGATGCGCTTTATTCGATCTATCTTCCCAAAATCTTTCTCGAGGGATCGCCGCATTGCAAGCGGCTGTTCCCCAACTTCAAAGACGTCGAGAAGGACTATTACGCTCGCACGAAAATCTTCCCGATCATGCATACGATCGCGTTGCGCGAGGACGTGCTGCGCGATGAGCCTTGGGTCGCGCAAAGCCTTTACGATGCACTCTGCGAAGCGAGGGACATCGCCGTGGAGGGCCTCTACGACACCGACGCACTCCGCCTTGCGCTGCCGTGGCTGCTGGACCACGTGGAGGAAGCCTGGTCGGTTTTTGGCGAAGACTTCTGGTCGTACGGGCTCGAAGCCAATCGTCCGACTTTGGCCGCGCTGGGGCGCTATGTGCACGAGCAGGGGCTTTCTCCGCGCCGCGTCGAGCCGGAGGAAATCTTCCTCCAGGGCCTCCGCAACGGCTGATTTCCGTCGACGCGGGATCTTGTTCGCCGACGCAGATCCGCGATTGACCTATTGGCGGATGCGCCTGATGCTCTCCAGCTCACGGAGCCTGCCGGCGGTCACAGCCGAAACGGCCGGACCGCAGGGAGGAACCATGTCCATCAAGCTCGTCATTGCTTCGCTCATCGTCGTCACCACCGGCGCGTTTGCGCCGTCACTCGCTGCCGATCAGGCAGCCATCGATGCGGCCCGTAAGGAGGGCGAGATCACCTGGTACACGACCCAGATCGTGAATCAGCTCGTGCGCCCGGCCACTTCGGCATTCGAAAAAAAATACGGCATCAAGGTCAATTACGTGCGCGCCAACGCGACCGAGATTGCTTTGCGCGTCATCAACGAGGCTCGGGCGGGCCGCATTCAGGCCGACGTCGTCGATGGGACCGCCACGAGCGTGATGCTTCGCCGCGAAGGGCACATCATGCAATGGGTGCCCGAGACCAATTTCGAGAAGCAGTTCGTCGATCCGGAAAAATTCTGGATCGCCACGAACCTCTACGTCCTGACCCCCGGCGTGAACACCGATCTCGTGCCCAAGGGCTCTGAACCGAAAACCTACGCAGATCTGCTCGACCCGAAATGGAAGGGCAAGATGATCTGGAATTC
>JAQGJH010000047.1 GCA_028290705.1 Hyphomicrobiales bacterium | reverse complement strand
TCGAGGCATGCAGTTCGACCCCGAATATCTGGCGCATACGCGCTCGACCAAGGCCGAGTCGAACGGGCGCTTCACCTTCGAGAACGTTGCGCCGGGCACGTATTTTCTGGCCACGCAGCGGGTCTGGGTCGACGCCCGCTCGCAGCTTACCGAGGGCGGGGCATTTTTCGAGACCGTGACGCTCACCGGCAAGGAAAGCGAGCCCGTGGCGGTCGTGATGTCCGGACGATGAGCTAGAGAAAGCTCTGGGGATCGACGTCGATGGCGGTTCGCACGCCGCCCCGGTCAGGAGGGGCCTGGGCGAGCACCGCGCGCAGGAATGCCTGCATGTCGGCCGCGCGCGGGGCCTTGACGAGGAGCCGGAAGCGATGTCGGCCGCGCACCACCGCGATGGGCGCTTCGGCGGGGCCGAGAAGCATGATCTCGTCTTCGGCGGGCAGCGAACCCGGAGACGTCATCTTCCACTTGTCGCTGGCCGGCAGCGCATGGGCGGCTCGCACGAGCGCGCGCGCGTGATTTTCCGCCGACGCACGGTCGTTGCCCGACACCACGATGGCGGCCAGTCGCCCGAAGGGTGGCAGGCCCGCGCGCAGCCGCTGATCCGTCTCCTCCCGATAGAAGCGCTCGGTATCGCCCGACAGGATGGCGCGGATGACGGGATGCTCCGGCTGCCAGGTCTGCACGAGGCCGCGTCCCGGCTTGTCGCCGCGTCCGGCGCGTCCGGTCACCTGCTGGAGCAGCTGGAAGGTTCGCTCGGCGGCGCGCGGATCGCCGTTCGAGAGGCCGACATCCGCGTCGATCACGCCCACCAGCGTGAGCAGCGGAAAATTATGGCCTTTCGCCACGAGTTGCGTCCCGATGATGATGTCGCAGGAGCCGTTCGCGATCTCGTCGAGTTCGCGACGCAAGCGCTCGGTTCCGCCCGGAAAGTCGGACGACAGAACCAGCGTTCGGGCGTCTGGAAACAATTCGGCGGCTTCCTCGGCCAGTCGCTCGACGCCCGGCCCGCAGGCCGTCAGAGAATCCACCGCCTCGCATTCCGGACAGGCGTCCGGGCGGCGCTCGACATGGCCGCAATGGTGACACACGAGCGCCCGGCGGAAGCGATGCTCGACCAGCCATGCGGTGCATTGAGGGCACTGAAACCGGTGCCCGCAGGACCTGCAAAGCGTCAATGGCGCATAGCCGCGGCGATTGAGGAACAACAAGGCCTGTTCGCCGCGCGCCACCGTCTGGCGGACGGTTTCGGCGAGGCGCGGCGCGATCCACTTGCCGCGTGGCGCGGCCGCGACTTTCAGGTCGATGGCGTCGAGGTCCGGCATGGTGCGGCCGCCGAAGCGCGCCGCGAGCCGGAGATGCCGGTAGCGTCCCTGTTCGGCATTGACGCGGGTTTCGAGCGACGGCGTCGCGGAGGCGAGAACGACGGCGGCGGATTCGAGTCTTCCGCGCACGACCGCCATGTCGCGCGCATGATAGGAAACGCCGTCGTCCTGCTTGTAGGCGGCCTCGTGCTCTTCATCCACCACGATCAGGCCGAGCTCCCTGAAGGGCAGGAAAAGCGCCGAGCGCGCACCGGCGACGACCCGAACTTCGCCCGACGCCACGCCGGTCCAGATGCGTGCGCGTTTGCGCGACGCAACGCCCGAATGCCATTCGGCCGGACGAACGCCGAAGCGTTTCGCGAAGCGGTCGAGAAATTGCGCCGTGAGCGCGATTTCCGGCATCAGGATCAGGGCTTGCCGGCCGCTCTCGAGGGCAGCCGCCACGGCTTCGAAATAGACCTCGGTCTTCCCCGAGCCGGTGACGCCTTCCAGCAACGTGACCGAGAAGGTTTTGGCGTTCGTGGCCTCACGCAGCTCCGTGGCGGCGGCTGCCTGATCGGATTCGAGCGGCGTGATTCCGAACGAGGGATCGGGCACGTGCGCGACGGGTTCAGGCGGCAGGGCGATGGCTTCGAGCGTGCCTTCGTCGATCAACGCGTCGACGACGCTTTGCGAGCAGCCGGCGCGTTCGGCCAGCGCCGATTTCGAACTGGCGAATCCTTCCTGGGCGGCGGCGACGACGCGTGTGCGTGCGGGGGTCATGCGCTGCGGCAGTGTGGGGTTCTGCGGATCGCCGGCCAACCGGACACCGATCCGCACCGGCTCGGGGCCGGCGGATTCGGGTGCGCGGATCGCCATGCGGAGCACCATGCCGCGCGGAGCCAACGTCCAGTTGGCGACCCAGTCGACGAAGCGGCGCAGCGGTGCGCGCAGCGGCTCGAAGTCGTGCCTGGCCGCGACGCTCTTGAGGTTCGAGCCGCCGGTGTCACGTGTGGCCCAGACGATGCCGGTCGTCTCGCGCGTGCCGAGCGGAATCGTGACGAAGTCGCCGGGCTGCAGCGTCATTCCGGCGGGGATCTTGTAGGAATAGGCCGTGTCGACCGCCACCGGCGCCAGAATGTCGGCAACCGAAGGGCCGGCCGCGCGCGGATGTTCGGGCGTGTCGGTCATCGCGCGATGACTAGCAGGTTTCGTCGCGCGATGACCAGTGTCGCCCGGACCCTCACTTCATGTTGAGGATGCCGATGACGCGCTGCTTCTGTTCGGGCGTCACGTCGCCCACGACCGCGAGCGACCGCTTGCGGGTGGCCTCGGCATCCTGAAAGTCGATGTAGCGCTGCGTGCGCTCGCCTTCCGCCACGACGGCCGGATCCGTCAGGGCCTTTTTGACGGCGTCCTGCAGGAAGGCGAGACGCTCGGGAGCGACGCCGGGCGGCACGACGAGGATGCGGCCGAGATCCTCGATGTTGGCGTGGAAGTCGAACAGAGCCTGCTGATCGGGGTTCAGTTTGGCGAGTTCGAAGATGGTGGGCACGTCGGGGAAGAAACGCGACCGCTTCCGCGCCATGACGGCGACGGCGCGGTTCTGGCCGGACTTGACGTAATTGTTGGCGGACGTGTCGGAAACGTAGATCGAATCCATCTCGCCGCGCGTGACCGCCAGCGCTGCCTGGTTCGAGCCGCCGTAGCCCATGACCACGCGACACTTCATCTCGAGCGCCGCGCAGGTGAATTGCGCGCCGTCCGCGAGTCCGTCCATCGGCCCGCTCGACGACCACATGATCTCGCGTCCCGCCTCCATGGCGTCCTGCGGCGTCCTGATCTTGGAGTCCGGCGCGACGAGCCAGACCCATGGCGATGCCGCCACGGTGCCCAGATGTCCGAGCTTGGCCAGGTCGTAGCGCACGCCGGACGAGCCGACGAGCTGCGCGAGGGCTGCGCCGGCGCCGTTGACGATCATCATGTGGAGACCGTCGGGCGGGGCGACCGAGGTGCTGTTCAGCGCCGTGATCCCGCCTGCGCCAGGCTGATTCTCGACCACGACGTTTGCGCCCAGATGCTTGCCGATCTGCGGCGCGATCATGCGCGCGTAGACGTCATAGCCGCCGCCGGGACCGTATCCGACGACGAGGCGGACGGTCTTGCCCTTGAAGAAGGCTGGTTCGGCCGAAGCTTTGTCCTGCGCGAAGCTTTGGCTCGTCGCCGCAAGGCTCACGAGAGCGCCGAGGATGGCTGCGCCGGCAAGGCGCCCCCAGGGTTTGATCATGACTTTCCTCCCGTATGTTCTTATGCCGGTCACGATAGACGCAGTGCGGCAGCGGGAACAAGGGGCGGGGTCGGACCGGAGCTAAGCGAGAGTCGCGATCATGCCGTCGAGATCGGGCGTCGCGGCTATGCGCACCCGCGACGCATGCGCCAGCAGCGGCTCGGCCGCGCGCGGAGAAATGGCGACCTGCAGGGCCGCCATGGCTTGCGGCAGGCGTCCGGCTTTCGTGGCGAGATCGACGAAGAGCGCTGCGCTGCGCGGAGAAAAATGCAGCACCGCGTCGATCCGCAACGCCGCCAAGGCGTCGAGCGCCGCCGCGTCCAAGGTCTCGACGGGCGCGGCCTCGTAGATCACCCAAGGGACGACGGCATTCCCGCTGGCGATCAGCGCCGTCTCGAGGCGGGGGGACCGATCGCGCCCTGCAAGATAGAGATATCGCGTTCCTGAGGGGATCGTCGCGCTCAAAGCCCGCACCAGGGCCTCGGCGTCGGGCGCGACCGTTTCAGGCGTACGGAAGCCGGCCGTGACGGCAGCGTACCCCGTGCGCTCGCCGACGATGTGCAGCGGCAGGTCGTGCAGCGCGAAGGGCAGGCGGTCGGCATCATCGAAGGCGTGCGAACTCGTGGCCAGCACGGCATCGGCCGGCTGCTCCGGACAGGTCTCGCGCGTTGGAACGATGTTCAACACCGGAGCCACCAGAACTTCGTGGCCGAGCGCCCGCAGACGCGCCGCACTGCGCTGGCTGTCGCGCAACGGACGTGTGAGCAGCAGGCGCATGTCAGTGGGCCAGAATGTCGGCCGGCGCGCGGGCGAGAAGATCGTTGCCGGCCTGCACGCCAAGACGTTCGGCTTCCTCGACCGCGCCCTCGGCCAGAGTCTCGTAGCACTCCGAACCGTCGGCGCGCAGGATCTGCCCACGGAAGGTGAGGCGGCCGTCGCCGATGCGAGCGTGCCCGGCGATGGGCGTCCGGCAGGAGCCGTCGAGGACACGCAGGAAGGCGCGTTCCAGCATCAGGGCGAAGCCCGTGGGCGCATCCAGAACCGAGCCCAGCTTGATGCGCGTCTCGTGATCGTCGCTGCGCGCCGTCACCCCGATGGCGCCCTGTCCGACAGCCGGGAGAAACTGATCCTCGCCGAGGATTTCGGTGGCGTGGCTGACCATGCCGAGGCGCTTGAGGCCGGCCAGCGCCAGCAGGGTCGCGTCGCATTCGCCGCTGGCGAGCTTGGCCAGCCGGGTCTGGACGTTGCCGCGCAGAAGGCCGACACGCAGGTCCGGACGCAGACGTCGCACCAACGCCTGCCGTCGCAGCGAGGCCGTGCCGACGAGCGAGCCGGGAGCCAGCGTCGCAAGGCTTTCGGCGCGGGGCGAGATGAACACGTCGCGCACGTCCTCGCGCGGCAGATAGCCGGCAATGTCCAGGCCGTCCGGCAGCAAAGTCGGCAAGTCCTTGGAGGAGTGGACCGCAATGTCGATGGATCCATCGAGAAGAGCGATGTCCAGCTCCTTGGTGAACAGGCCCTTGCCGCCCGCCTCGGAGAGCGGACGATCGAGGATCATGTCGCCCGTGGTCTTGATCACCACGAGGGCGATGCGCTCTTCGGGCAGATCGTGCGCGGCGGCCAAAAGAGCGCGCATTTCGCGCGCCTGCGCCAGCGCCAACGGGCTCCCGCGCGTTCCGATCTTCATCCACGGCCCACCGGGCATGCTGTTCGCCTCGTCGCTGTCCTCGAGCGCCTTGCATCTTGAAGGCGGCGGACTATACGGTGTCGCGCACGGGCGCGGAAGGGCGCTGCCCTCCATAAACCACCGGACAACATGCGCGTTCTGGGAATCGAAACGACTTGCGACGAGACCTCGGCCTCGGTCGTGGCGCTGAGCGCCTCTGGCTCCGGCGACATCCTGTCCAACGAAGTGATGAGCCAGATCGCCGAGCATGCCGCCTATGGCGGCGTGGTGCCGGAAATCGCGGCGCGCGCGCATGTCGAAGTCCTCGATCGCCTGGTCGGCCGGGCTTTGCAGGTGGCGGACGTCTCGCTGAAGGACCTCGACGGCATTGCGGCGGCGGCGGGGCCGGGCCTCATCGGCGGGGTGATCGTCGGCCTGACGGCCGGCAAGGCGCTGGCGCTGGCGTCGCGCAAGCCTTTCGTGGCGGTCAATCATCTGGAAGCGCACGCATTGACGGCGCGGATGACGGACGGCATCGACTTCCCCTATCTGCTGCTGCTCGCCTCCGGTGGTCACACCCAGATCGTTTCGGTGCGGGGCGTCGGGGATTATCGCCGGCTCGGGACCACGATCGACGACGCCATCGGAGAGGCCTTCGACAAGGTCGCCAAGATGCTGGGTCTCCCTTATCCGGGCGGGCCGAAGGTGGAGCGCGAGGCCCTGCAGGGCGATCCGCAGCGCTTCGCCTTTCCGCGGCCGATGCTGCGCCGGCCGGGCGCGGATTTTTCTTTGTCGGGCCTGAAGACCGCCGTGCGGCTCGAGGCCGAACGCATCGCTCCCCTGCGGCCGATCGACGTGGCGGACATTTGCGCGTCGTTCCAGGCTGCCGTGGTGGATGTGGTGGTGGATCGGGTGCGTGGCGGACTCAAGGCCTTCCGGGCGGAAGACGGCCACCCGACGGCCTTGGTCGTGGCGGGCGGGGTCGCGGCGAACGGCGCCATCCGCCGGGCTCTGTCGCGCTTCGCCGCCGAGACCGGCCTGCGTGTCGTGACGCCGCCGCTCGACCTCTGCACCGACAATGGCGCGATGATCGCCTGGACGGGCATCGAGCGGCTGCGTCTCGGCCTTACGGATGACATGACCTTTGCGGCGCGGCCTCGCTGGCCTCTCGACGCACGGGCCGAACGGGTCCACAACGGCAAGGCCTGAGCTTCCGGGCTTCATCCTTTCACGCCGTGTTCCGAGGCCATGATTCGCCACCGTCCCATCGGCCAAGCGGGGAGCCGTTCCGGCGTGCGCCGGCTTTTGTTCATGCTGACCCTCGGGCTGCTGGTCACCATGCCGGATCCCCGCGGCGCGGGGCCATTGTCGCGTGAGCCCATGCTGGGCGCCATGCGGCTGTTCTATGCGCCAGAGCAGGATCTCTCGCGAATCGACGTCGACCTGATCGATTCCGCTCGTCGGGAGATCGACATGGCGGCCTACGTGCTGACCGACCGGCTCTTGATCGAAGCGCTGACGCGGGCCGCCCAGCGTGGGGTTCGCATTCGTCTCTACCTGCATGCCGAGCAACCCGGTCTCCCATCCCCGGGCGCGCAGCCGTTTCGCAGATTGCTGGCGACGCCGGGCCTGAGCGTCCGCTTCAAGGCCGAGGGCGAACTCATGCATCTCAAGACCTATCAG
>JAQGJH010000042.1 GCA_028290705.1 Hyphomicrobiales bacterium | reverse complement strand
TGACGCCCGGACCTTCTCCCTCTCCCTTGTGGGGAGGGCCGGGGTGGGGGTCGGGCCGCACGGGCCGAAGTCAGCTCCCCCTCATCCGGCCGCGTCGTTTGAGCTCGCGGGCGCTCCGCTCGGCCCTGCGCCGCTGGATGGCTTCGCTCCGCTCGCCATGACGGGTGATCTGCCGGGCCTTGGCGCGACCCCCACCCCCAGCCCCTCCCACAAGGGGAGGGGGGCGGGCACGTCGTGACGCCCGGACCTTCTCTCTCCCCCTTGTGGGGAATGCCGGGGGGGGTCGGGCCGCACCGGCCGAAGTCAGCACCCCTCATCCGGCCGCGTCGTTTGAGCTCGCGGGCGCTCCGCCCGGCCCTGCGCCGCTGGATGGCTTCGCTCCGCTCGCCATGACGGTGTGAACTGCCGGGCCTTGGCGCGACCCCCACCCCCAGCCCCTCCCCACAAGGGGGAGGGGGGCGCGCACGTCGTGACGCCCGGACCTCCTCCCCTCGGGCGAGGGATGCCGCAGCCCGACACCCACCGGTCCCAGCCTCTTAACCTTGCGGACAGGCGCGGGGCGCTCGTGACTTCGGGCGTGGTAGATTGCGGCTCTTCGTTTTGCGTGCGGGGCCGCCATGCGTATCAGGCTTGCCATTTTGTCGTGTTGTCTCGGGGCGTGCGTCGCGCAGGCCCGCGAGGTGGTGCCGTTTCGGAACGACTATCCGGCGGGTGTGATCGTCATCAAGCAGAGCGAGCGCAAGCTCTATCTGACCATGGGGCAGGGCATGGCGATCCGCTATCCGGTAGCGGTCGGCAAGGCCGGCAAGGCCTGGTCGGGTCCGGCGCGGGTGGATGGAAAATACGTCCAGCCGGCGTGGTCCCCGCCGGCTTCGGTGAAGCGCGACAATCCGCGACTGCCGGACGTCATTCCCGGCGGCGCGCCCAACAACCCGATGGGTGCACGGGCGCTGACGCTCGATCGCGAGGAGATCGCCATTCACGGCACGAGCCGGTCGATGCGCGGTTCGATCGGCACGGCGGCGTCCTACGGCTGCATCCGCATGCTGGACGAGGACGTGATCGACCTGTTTGCCCGCGTGCCTGTCGGCACGCCGGTGCTGGCCGTTCGCTGAGCTTCCCGCCCGCACCAGCCCTCGCGTTTCCGGCCGTCGTAGGGACGACCGTGGCCGGCGGCCAGCATCAGTTCGGCGACGTCGGTGTCGACGCCGTCGGCCAGACGCACCCGGACCTGCGCCACGACGCGTCCGAAATATTTATCGCCCGAGATGGCCGAAATGGCCAAGGGGCCGCTGGCGAGAATGTCCTGCAGGGTGGATGACGCCTCGGCGGCGCGGCTTGCTTCTTCGGGACACCGGGCGGCGCGCTCGGGCGCGTCATATCCCCGAATGCGGATCAGGCTGCGCACCTCCTGGCCGAACCAGACCCGCACCCGCGCCTCGAACGTGTCACCATCGACGACCCGCAGCAGATCGGCCTGGAGCGGTCCGGCGATCGGGTCGCGCGGGCCCGCGGCCGCGAAGGCCGGCTGTGGCGTGTCGATCAAGGGAAGGCGATCGTTGTTTGCCATGGACCCACGCCCGGGCCATTGCCAGCCGATCGCCAGAAGGGCAGCGAACGCTGTTAGCCATGGACCGAAGACGCGGCGTGAGAGGATCATAATCCCATAGTTCTCACGCAAAGCTTGTACTTGTCAATATGATCCTACAACTACCACTCGCAAAAATTGCAGCTTCCGCAACCTCAGAAGTCGCTGGTCAGGCCCTTGATTTCCCAGTCGCCGTATCTCACCGGGTCGAGGCCGCCGCGCCCGTTGATTTCCTTCGCGGCTTCGGCCTCGCGCGCTTTGGCGGCCTGACGCCGTTCCTCGGCTTCCGCCAAGGCGCGCTGCGCCTCGGGCGTCAGAACCTTGCGGGGCGTCGGCTCGGACGTGTCGGTCACGGGGCCAGCCGCCGTGGGCCTGGAATCCTGCATGGCTACATCCAACTCCTGCATCGGCGCTCGATCTCGACCGGCTGGACTTGAAGCCGGGCCGCCTGCGTCCCCACATATAGGGCGACCGCGCGACCTGCCAGACCCCGGCGGGCCGAGCGGCGTGCCGAACACGGGAGACCAGTGGCGATGAACTTCATGCGCACCGCAGTGCTGCTCGCGGCCATGACCGCGCTTTTCGTCCTCGTGGGCGCGGCTCTGGGTGGACAGAGCGGCATGGCGATCGCCCTCGTGTTCGCGGTCGGGACGAACGTGTTCGCCTGGTGGAACTCCGACCGGATGGCGCTGGCCTCCAACGATGCGCGCGAGGTCAGCGAGGCGGAAGCGCCGGATCTGCACGCGCTGGTTCGTCAGTTGGCGCAGCGGGCGCAACTGCCGATGCCGCGCGTCTACGTCGTCGACAGCGACCAGCCCAATGCGTTCGCGACCGGGCGCAATCCCGAAAACGCCGCCGTGGCGGTCAACACCGGTCTGGTCCGGATGCTGACGCGCGAGGAACTCGCGGGCGTGATCGCGCACGAACTGGCGCACATCAAGCATCGCGACACGCTCACCATGACGATCACGGCGACGCTCGCGGGCGCGATCTCGTCGATTGCCCAATGGGGCATGTTCTTCGGCGGGCGTCGCGACAATGGCCTGGGGATCATCGGCACGATCGCGCTCGCGGTGCTGGCCCCGATCGCCGCCATGATCGTCCAGATGGCGGTGAGCCGCAGCCGCGAATATGTCGCCGACCGCTCCGGCGCGGAAATCTGCGGCAATCCGCACTGGCTGGCCGATGCGCTGGCCAAGATCTCGCAGGGCGCGGCGGCCATTCCGAACGAGCGGGCCGAGGCCAATCCCGCCATGGCGCACATGTTCATCGTCAATCCGCTGAACGGCTCCGGCGTCGACAATCTTTTCTCGACCCATCCCAATGTCGAGAACCGCATCGCGGCCCTGCAGGAACTGGCGCGCCAGATGAACATCGCGCCGAGCGCCTCGGCGCGCGGCGGCTGGGCTCCGTTCCAGGATGATTTCGTCGCGGGCTCGTCCTATCCGGCGGGCTCAGCCTGGGGACGCGCCAAGGGCGGCTTCCTGCAGGGCGACGGCATCTCGCCATGGCGCAAGGGCGGCGATCGTGATACCGGCAGGACCGATCGGGGCAGGCGTGGCCCCTGGGGCTGATTCCCCGCCGGGATCGCGACGTGCAGGAGAGACGCAGATGAACGCCTGCATGAGGCCGGCCTCCGGTCGCCAGATGCGGTCCCGCCCGTGAGCGAGGCGCCTCGACGTCCCCGGTCGGGCTTCGGTTACGGCAAGCGGCCGGCGCAACCCGTCGAGGTGGTGCCGGGCCTCTCTGTCCGGCTCGCGGCCGCGGCCGTGCTGGCCGAGGTCGTGGGCAATGGCCTGAGCCTGGATGAGCGGTTCGCCCCGGGCGCCGGCCCGGAAGCGCTCGGCGGCCTCGACGCGCGAGACCGGGCGCTGGTGCGGTCCATCGTGCTGGTGGCGCTGCGTCGCCTCGGCACGCTGAGGGCCGCGCTTGCGGCGACACTCGAAAAGGGCCTGCCGCGCAAGGCGCAGGTGCTCGAATGGACGCTGTTGACCGGCGCGGCCCAGATTCTCTACATGGATGTTCCCGACCACGCCGCCGTCGATCTTGCGGTGCGGGCCGCGCGGCGCGATGCGCGCACGGCTCCGTTCGCCGCGCTGGTCAATGCCGTGCTGCGCAACATTGCGCGCCGCCGCGACGAACTGGCGACGGTGGACGATGCCTTCATCGACACGCCGCAATGGCTTTCCACCCGCTGGCGCAAGGCCTATGGCGGCGAAGTGGCGGCGCGGATCGCGCTGGCGCATCGCGACGAGCCGACGCTCGACGTCACCCTGAAGCCCGGACTCGCGGCCGACGCGAGGCCCGAGGGCGTGCTGCTGCCGACCGGATCGCTGCGGCTGACGTCGCACGATCCGGTGGCCGAACTCGAAGGTTATGGCGAAGGCCATTGGTGGGTGCAGGACGCCGCCGCGGCGCTCCCGGCGCGACTGCTGAACGTCCAGCCAGGCGAACGCGTGGCGGACCTCTGCGCCGCGCCCGGTGGCAAGACGGCGCAACTCGCCAGCGCGGGCGCGCTCGTGGTGGCGCTCGACCGTTCGGCTGAGCGGCTGAAGCGGCTGACCGCCAATCTCGAGCGGCTCGGGCTGTCGGCCGAGATCAAGGTCGGAGACGTACTCGGTTTCGATGCGCCGGCCTTCGACGCGATCCTGCTCGATGCGCCCTGTTCGGCGACCGGCACGATCCGCCGTCATCCGGACGTGGCCTGGACCAAGAAGGCGGGCGACGTTGCGACGCTCGCGGCCGTGCAGTCGAAGATGCTCGATCGAGCGGCGTCGCTGCTGAAGCCCGGCGGGCGGCTCGTCTATTGCACCTGTTCGCTCGAGCCCGAGGAAGGCGAGCAGCAGATCGCGCAATTGCTCCGGCGCAATCCGGACCTCGCTCGCGATCCCGTCCGCGCCGAAGAAATCGGCGGATTGAGTGCGTGCATCACGCCCGAGGGAGACCTGCGCACCCTGCCGTTTCATCTCTCCGGTGACTCGCCGCGCCTGTCGGGCCTCGACGGTTTTTTCGCCGCGCGCCTCGTGCGCGGTTCGAAGCGTTTGTGAACGATTGCGGAATTTCGTGACACTCTGACTCAATATGCTGCTAAAAATGCGGTTGCGTCGTTTTGTGGCGCATGCGGCACATCCAGCGACGCGTTTTCCGCGCGACGCGATCTCATCGCACATCGTCAACCGGGCACGACATGTCCTACGGAGGAACAAGCGCTTTGGCATCGTCGAACGTCGCCGAGCGTCTTCGGCTCGTACGGCTCGTCGCCGGGCGTGGTTTCGCATGGGCCTGGCGCGGCGCGGGACGTCCGTTGCGGATGGTCTCGTCGCTGCGTGCGCCCGCGCCCGAACGGCTGCTGATCGCCCCGCAGGACGTGCGCACGACCGACCCGACGATCGCGGCCGACATTTACGCCGGCTATTTCGGCTTCGCCGGAAAGGCCGTGAACACGCACGGGCAGTCGCCGTTCGACGTCGCGCCTCCGTCGGTCAACTGGGAAATCAATCTCGCGGGCTTCAGCTGGCTGCGTCACTTGCGCGCCGCCGACACGGCTCTGGCGCGGGCGAATGCGCGGGCCCTTGTGGGCGACTGGATGAGCGCGCGCGGCCGCGATCATCATCTCGTCGACTGGCAGCCCGGCGTCGCGGCGCGGCGGCTCCTGTCCTGGCTCAGCCAGTCGCCGCTGATCCTCGAGGGCGCCGATCGCGTCTTCTATCGCCGATTCATGCGCAGCCTCGGGCTGCATGCCGCCTATCTGCAGCGCGCGCTGGCGGAGGGACTCGAGGGCGAGGCGCGGTTGCTCGTCGCCATCGCGCTGGCCGAACTCGGGCTCTGCGCCGAAGCCATGCCGAAGCTGACGAAGCGCGGCACCAAGCTGCTGATCGAGGAATTGTCAGCCCAGATCCTGCCCGACGGCGGTCATGTCGGGCGCAATCCTCAGATGCTGGTCGACCTGCTGCTCGATCTCCTGCCGCTGCGGCAGGCCTATGCGGCGCGCGGCATGACGGCGCCCCAGCAATTGCTCAATTCGATCGACCGCATGATGCCGATGCTGCGGCTGTTCCGGCACGGCGACGGATCGCTGGCGCTGTTCAACGGCATGGGGCCGACGGCCGCGCATCTGCTCGCCACCGTGCTGGCCTATGACGATGCGCGCGCCGTGCCGCTCGCCAATGCGCCGAGCTCCGGCTACCAGCGCATGGAGGCCGGGGCCACGATCCTGATCGCGGATTTCGGCGCGCCGCCGCCGCCGCGCTTTTCCTGCGAGGCGCATGCCAGCGCGCTGGCCTTCGAACTCTCCACCGGGCATCACCGGCTGGTCGTCAATTGCGGCCTGCCGGCCTATCCGCGGCCGGCGCTGCGGGAGGCCTCGCGCCTGACGGCCGCGCATTCGGTGCTGACCATCGGGGACGTGTCCTCCTGCCGCTTCGCCTCGCAGGCCGGGCTCGATCGCTGGCTCGCCGGGCAGATTCTCGCGGGACCGGGGCCGATCGAGGTGCGCCGCGTCCAGGACGAACACGGCATCGAGATCGAGGCCGCGCACGATGGCTATGAGCGCCGGTTCGGCCTCGTGCACGCACGCCGCCTGACGCTCTCGCCCGATGGCGACAGGCTCGAAGGCGAGGACAAGCTCGTCAGCTCGGGGCGGCGCACGCCCGGCGCGCTGCAGGCCGAATATGCCCTGCGCTTCCACCTTCATCCGGGCGTCCGCACCGATCTTGTCGACGAGGGACGGGCCGTGCACATGCAATTGCCGGACGGCCAGGAATGGCTGTTCCGCGCCAGCGACCTGCCGGTCTCTCTGGAAGAGAGCATCTTCCTCGGCGGGCAGGAGGGTCCGCGCAATGCCGACCAGATCGTCGTGGCGGCGCGGGTGCGCGAGTGCCCCGGGGTGATCTGGACGTTCGAACGGCTGGGGCCGGGCGAGTTGCAGGGCTGACGGAGCCGTTTGCCTGACGCCCCGAAGTCGTGCTGCGGCTTTGCCCCTGCGGCCTGTCCGTGCTAATCGCCCGGCAGCCTTCACGGGCCCGTGTTCCGTAGCTTTTGCGAGATCTTCATGCCGACCCATCTGCGCCGCGTTACCCGCGCCCTGCTTTCCGTGTCCGACAAGACTGGCCTGATCGACTTCGCGCAAGCGCTGCACCGGCAGGGCATCGAGCTCGTCTCGACGGGGGGGACCCGCAAGGCGCTGGCGGATGCCGGCCTGCCGGTGAAGGACGTGGCGGATCTGACGGGCTTTCCGGAGATGATGGACGGCCGCGTCAAGACGCTGCATCCGCGCGTGCATGGGGGGCTGCTGGCGATCCGCGAGAACCCCGAGCACGAAGCCGCGATGCTGGCGCATTCGATCCCGCCGATCGATCTGCTGGTGGTCAATCTCTATCCGTTCGAGGCGACGGTCGCGAAGGGCGCGTCCGAAGAGGATTGCATCGAGAACATCGACATCGGCGGCCCGGCGATGATCCGCGCGGGGGCGAAGAACCATGGCGACGTCGCGGTCGTGGTCGACGTCGAGGATTATGCGCGCGTGCTCGGCGTGCTCGATGAACACGGCGGCGCCACGACGCTGACGCTGCGCCGCGCGCTCGCGCAGAAAGCCTATGCGCGCACGGCTGCGTACGATGCCGCGATCTCGAACTGGTTCGCCCAGACGCTCGGCGAGGACGCGCCCGATTATCGCGCCGTCGGCGGCAAGCTCGCCGAGAAGATGCGGTATGGCGAAAACCCGCATCAGGCAGCTGGATTCTACCATACGCCGGAGATTCGGTTCGGCGTCTCGACGGCGCGGCAGGTGCAGGGCAAGCAGCTCTCCTACAACAACGTCAACGACACCGATGCGGCATTCGAATGCGTCGCCGAGTTCGATCCGGCGCGGACCGCCGCGGTGGCGATCATCAAGCACGCCAATCCGTGTGGAGTCGCGGAAGGCGCGTCTCTGGCGGAAGCTTATGAGCGCGCGCTGGCCTGCGATCCCGTCTCGGCCTTCGGGGGCATCGTGGCGCTGAACCGCAGGCTCGACGCGGCGGCGGCGCGCGAGATCGTCAAGATCTTCACCGAGGTGATCATCGCGCCCGACGCCGACGAGGATGCGATCGCGCTGATCGGCGCGAAGAAGAACCTGCGGCTGCTGCTGACCGGCGGCCTGCCGGATCCGCGCGCCAGGGGACTGACGTTCAAGACCGTGGCGGGCGGCCTGCTCGTGCAGGGCCGCGACAATGCCGTGGTGGACGACATGGACCTGCGCGTGGTGACGAAGCGTGCGCCGAGCGCGCAGGAATTGTCCGACCTGAAATTCGCCTTCCGGGTCGCCAAGCACGTCAAGTCCAACGCCATCGTGTATGCGCGCGGCGGCGCGACCGTGGGCGTCGGCGCGGGCCAGATGAGCCGCGTCGATTCCTCGCGCATCGCCGCCTGGAAGGCCGCCGAGGCAGCCAAAGCGGCGGGCTTGCCCGAGACGCTCGCCAAGGGCTCGGTGGTGGCGTCCGACGCGTTCTTCCCGTTTGCCGACGGCCTGCTGGCGGCCGCGGAAGCAGGCGCCACGGCGGTGATTCAGCCGGGTGGATCGATGCGGGACGACGAGGTGATCAAGGCGGCTGACGAGGCCGGCCTCGCCATGGTGCTGACCGGGCATCGCCACTTCCGGCATTGAGGCAGGGCGCGGCGGGGCGTCGCTGCATCGTCACGCACATGACAGGATCCGCCATGCCGGCGGCCGGTTTCGGCCATCAAGGCTTGTGACAGTCGCGGTCGCCGGATCGGTCCGGCGGCATTCCGCGAGTGAACATGCTGATCAGTTTTTCCGACACGATCGAAGGCGCGCAAGGCTACACGCCTCTCGGCAAGATCAAGGCCGCGACCGGGTGGCATGCCGCCGGTGCGGACGTCCGCCGCGAAGGCGAGTGGCGGGAGGCCGCGCTTCAGCAGTTGATCCGTCATGCGGAGGACATGCAGGCCGACGCCATCGTGGGCGTCGGCTATCACGTCGCCGAGACGGTCGGCATCGAGGACAGCGGCGTGGAGCTGCAGCGCATCGCCGCCACGGGCGTCGCGGTGAAGCTGCAGCGCAACTAGGCGGCGCTCAGCCTCCCGCGAGATCGCCCAGAAGGCCGGCCGCGACGGTGAGCCGCGCGAGCGACAGGTCGCCGCCGGCAATCTCGGCCATGAGCGATCGGATGCGGGCGGCGTCGGGCCCCTGCGACGACAGCCAGGCTTCGACGGCGTCGCGACCGCGCGGCGCTTTGCGGCCGTTGCCGGTCTGCTCCAAAACCGTGCTGGTGACGCGGCGTCGCGCCGCCTCGATCTGTTCCAGCGCGCGGTCGCGCGCCACGCGGTCGTAGTGGTCGCCGGCCGTCAGCTGGCGCGCCCCGGCGGTGATCGCCCCGAGCCCGAATGTTTCGTCGACGGCAAACAGCGTCGCGGCAACGTCCGCGAGAGGCTTCTGGCCGCGTTCGGCCACGAGAACGATGTCGGGCGCGGCGCTGAGCGCCGGCAGGATGGCGATGCGTCGCGCGAGTTCCTCAGGCACGCCGGCCCGCACCCATTCGCCCTGCTGGTCCATGAGGGCGGTGCGACGCATGTCGGGCACGTAGGCGCCGATCGTGCGCGTCAGTTCGTCGATGGCGGTCCGGAAGCGCGCGCCCGCGGCCTCGACGCCGGCCGCGAGATCCACGTGGCGGACGAACCACGGCAATCGCGCGATGAGCAGATCCTGCAGGCGTCCATAGAGATCGAGCTGGAGCGCGCCCGGCACATGGTTGTCGAGCGCATCGATGGCGCGATCGAGCGCGTCGAGCCCGAAGGCTTCCCGCAGCACCACGAAGGCGCGGGCCACGAGCGGCGCGCCCGCGCCGGTCTCGTCCGACAGGCGCGACACGATGGTCGGGCCGCCGCGGTCGATCAGCGCATTGGCGAGCGCGGTCGCGACGATCTCGCGCCGCAGGCGGTGCCCCTCGATGGTTTCGGGAAAGCGCTCGCGCATGGCCCTGGGGAAATACAGCATCAGCTCGCGCGACATGAAGGGATCGTCCGGCACGTCGCTTTCGAGCAGGGCGTCATGGGTGGCGAGCTTGGCGTAGGCGAGCAGCACCGAGATTTCGGGCCTCGTCAGGCCGATGCCGGAGCGGGCGCGCGCCATGAGCGTCGCGTCGTCCGCCAGATATTCGACGCTTCGCTCGAGCC
>JAQGJH010000036.1 GCA_028290705.1 Hyphomicrobiales bacterium | reverse complement strand
GCCAAGGGCTGGGCAAAGGCCCACAAGCCGATCCTGGCCGCCTTCATGGCTTCTGTCTCCAGGGGAGCATCGTGGTTTTACGACGATGCAAACCGCGACGAAGCGATCGAGATCCTGCGAGCGGTCTCCAAGGCGGACCGGGCGGACGTCGCCGCGACCTATGACCTCTATCGCAAGCTCGAAGTCTTTCCGGTGAACAATTCTCTGGCGGGCAGTTCGCTCGGGAAAATCGTCGAAGTCTTGAAGGATCTCGGCGAACTCGATGGAGCGCCCGATCTGAAGCGCTTCATCGACATCGAGATCGCCGCGATCGTCAAATAAGATCATTTGGCGGCTCCATGCGATGAGCGTCTAATTGGGGCGGGCAGGGCCGTGGATTTTGCCCACGCCGCAAGAGCAGGGCAAACGTCGATGATTGTACGCAGTCAGGAAGATGGAACGCTGATCCTCGTCACTCAAAGTGACCATGCCAGGCTTTCGGGAATTTTTGCGGCGCACTGGGGTAATGCGGAATTCGCGAGGCCCGAGCCGCGCGAATCCTTCATCCGCGCCGCCGCTCTTCATGACTGCGGATGGTTCAGCTACGAGACGCGGCCGCTTTACGATCCAGAGAAAGCGGCGCCGCCGAACTTTCAGCAGGTTCCTCTCGATGCGAAGCAGCTCGCAGCATTTCAGGGCGGGCTGGACTGGATCTGGGGCATCGATCCCTATGCGGGTTTGCTGGTCAGTCGGCATCGTACCGGACTCTGGCGCAACCGTTACAATGCGGTGACCTACCCCGCAGCGTCGGCTTCGGTGCGGGTTCTGACACCCGACGTGGAAGACTTCATCGCCCGCAATGAGCTGAAACAGGAGACCGAGCTCGCAACGCACGATCGCGCTCGGTTTCTCGTCAATTATCAATTGCTGCAGATGCTCGACTTGCTGTCTCTGTATTTCTGCACCGCGGAGCCGGTTGAAACCCGGCTCGCGCAGGTTCCTGCAGATTATGCCGGAGATGGACGCGATGGCGTCACGTTGACGCTCACTCCCGAGGGAGACGGGCGCGTTCGCATTTCACCCAATCCCTTCGATCGCCGAGAACTCGAAGTTGCTTTCGTATACCGGCAACTGCCCTCTTCGGGTTTTGCCTCGCAGGAAGATTTCCGCGCCGCCTATTTCGGCGCGGCCGCAAAAGTGAAAAGCTTCACGCTCGTCTAGGCAGAAAGGCAGCGGCTGTCAGAACGACTGATCCGCGATCCAAGCGGTCGACTCTCGCTGGCACGGAACTCGCTAGATGAGGCGATCTGTATCTCTCGCGTCTGCAGCACTGGATTGAAGGGGAGCATGATGAGCCAGAAGGTCGAGAAAGCCGACGTTCCTTGCGGTCGCTTCACACTGTCGCTGATGAGCACGCTGGTGGGCGTGTGGCTGGGCGCAACGCCCGCCTCCGCCCAGGATGTCGAGAAGGACCCGTTCTTCGAGAACCGTTCCATCGTCTTCTTGATCCCCGCCGGGTCCGGCGGCAACCTCGATTACAGCGGCCGACTGATCGGGCGTTATCTGTCGAAATATATTCCGGGTCACCCCAACTTCGTCGTCCAGAACATGCCCGGCGGCGGCGGCATGACCATGAGCAATTATCTCTACAATGTGGCGCCGAAGGACGGATCGGCAATCGGTCTCGTCTACCAGACTGCGGGACTCGATCAGATGCTCGGCTCCCAGGCCAAATATGTTTTCGGCAACTTTGGCTGGATCGGGCGGCTCAGCTCGTCGACGGCTCTCGTCGTCATCCACGACTCGGCTCCCGCCAAAACCCTGGCGGCGATGAAGGACAAGGAAGTCATCTTCGGCTCGATCGGAAAGACATCTCAATCGACCTATGTCCCGACGCTGCTGCGAACGGTGCTCGGCTACAAGACGCGGGTCATCTACGGATACAAGGGCGCGGCGGATACATTTCTGGCGATGGAGCGCGGCGAAGTGCACGCCAGGACGGGCTCGCTCGACAGCTTGATGGCCACGAAGCCGCTCTGGCTGAAGGACGGACAGGCGCATGCGGTCGCCGAGCTCAGCCTGGAAAGCGAGCCGAGTGTTCCCGGCATACCGCTGATGCGAGATCTCGCCACCACGGCCGAGCAGCGTGAGATTCTCGACTTCATGGCCTCCTACACGGCATTCGGTGTCGCCTTTGCGGCGCCGCCCGGCATCCCCGCCAACCGCCTCAAGATTCTGCGACAGGCCTTCGACCGGGCGGTGAATGATCCGGAGCTGAAGGCGGAACTCGAAAAAGGTCAGTTCGCCTACGATCCGAAAAGCGGAGACTATCTTCAGGATCTGGCGGTCAGTTTTTCGGCGGCCAAGCCTGACCTGATCGATCGCGTCAAGGCCGCGCTGGATTGATGGAAGCGTCACGACCGGCTTGGCCGAGGATGCGGGAGCGCAAGCCAAGCAGCGATATGACGAGATCGAGAGTTGGCGTGGCAAGGTCGAGTTGCCGCGCCAGATCCTGCAGGACCACATAGGTCGATTCGAGTTCGATCTGCCGCCCGGCTTCAAGGTCCTGGAGCATGGACGGCTTGTGCCCGGATGTCGCAGGGTTTGCACGCGCCTTCTCGATGTCGAAGCCGAGATCCGTGAAACCGTGCGCGGCGGCCACCTGGTGAGCCTCCGAGACGAGGTCCAGATAGATCTGTTGTGTTCCCGGATCGGCATGCACCTGCGCGATCGTACCGCCCGTCAGGGCGCAGGTGGCATGATTGCCCACCACGCCGAAATATTTGCGCCACATGTCACGTCGGATGTCCTTCGAGACCTCAAGGCGGATGTCGACGGGTTTCAGTGCAGCAAAAATCGTCTCGACCCGTTCCTGCATGGCCGGAAGCGCGCCTCCCGCGATGAACTGACCGTCGCGACGGCTGGCATGCACGATCCCGGGCGCAACGGAAGCGCCGCCGGTGATGGAGACGATGCCGACCGCCCGGTCGACCCCGATCTGTTTGCGGAGGGCATCGGCGGGATCCAGCCGCGAGGACTGCAGTTTGAGATCCCCGGGGAGCGCATCTCCGTAAAACCAGAATATGCCGTTCACCGCGAAGGCCACGAGTGTCTCGGGGCCAAGCAACGGCGCTATGTTCATGGCGACGTCGCTCAATGAATGCGTCTTGGTGGCGACGATCACGAGATCCTGCGGGCCGAAATCAGCCGGATTCTGGCTTGCGGCGGGCCGGGTCGTGACGTCATTGCCGTCAGCCCGGACGGTCAGTCCATTCGTGCGGATGGCATCGAGATTTGCGCCGCGCGCGATGACGGAAACCTCATGACCGGCGCGGCCGATGGCGCTGGCCAGAATGCCGCCAATCACACCCGCGCCGTAGACGCATACTTTCATCGATGTCTCCACTTCGCCGAGTCCGTAAGGTCAAAGGCTCGCATGAACGAGGACAAGAGCGCGTGACGGCCGCGCATCAGCAACAAATAAGCGTCGGCGGATCATAAAATGCAACCGCGCGCCATCCATGACGCGAATGGAGAGCATGCCTCCGCTTTGGCTGCCACGCTGGTGATTTCGGCGAATGCGGAACAATGATCGTTCATGCGCGGAAGATCAGGGTTGAAAGTCAGCAGTTCGGACAGGCATTCAGCACCACTGATGCCGTTATGCGCTTTACAACCAGGACGCCAGGCGTGATCTTCGGTTGATAGTTTCATCCGAAACTATCCCTCTGACGTCTGATCTCGCTCGCGGGTGACGTTGCGTTCCATTCAATCGGAGCGGCGCATGCACTTCGGCATTTTCTCGAACGGGTTTCGTCCGCATTCTACGGCGGCCGAGTCCTACAACGAGGACATACGGGAAATCGTCCTGGCTGATGAGCTTGGCTTCCGGGATGCCTACATCAGCGAGCATCACGGAGAAACCGCCTATATCGGCGCCGTCGATACGATCCCCGCGCCAGACATGCTGATGTGCAAGGCTGCGGCCCTCACCAGGCAGATCCGCATGGGATCGGCCGTGAAGCTGATCCATCTGCATCATCCCGTCGACGTTGCGATCCAGGCCGCTGTAACCGATCACCTGATCGGCTCGAACCGGTATATCTTCGGGTTTGGAACCGGCTTTGCGTCGCCACTCTTTTCGCGTGAGCGTGGGCTGAGCTTTGAGGATCGTCATGCGCGTCTCATGGAATCGCTCGAAGGCGTGCTGCGATGCTGGACGACCGACCAACCCTTCGATCTCGAAGGCCGCTTCTGGAGCGGGCAGGGCATCATCGCGCTCCCGAAGCCGCTGAATGCCGCGGCCATGCCCATGGCCACGGCGACGGACTCGGAGCCCATGGCGAAGCTGGCCGCGGAACGCGGCTACATCCAGCTTTCCGCCTTCCTCGAATCCCCGCAGGGGATCGCCGCCAAGGCTGAGCGTTATGTCCGTTTTGCCACCGCTGCGGGCATTTCTGATCCGCGGCGCAACCTGACGGTTTCGCGCCTCGTCTACATCGCCGACTCGCGGGCCGAGGCCATTGAAGATATGCGCACGGCAGTCGCCTATGAAGTCAGCGTGCAGGCGCAACGCGGGTTCCTGACCATGCTCAAGAAGAATTTCAATCTCGAGGTGCCAAATGACGCCCGCGCCATCGAGGCCTTGGTTGAAGCTGGCCTTTACATCGTGGGCAGCCCCGAACAGGTGACCGACCAGCTGAAAACATTCTACCGCGCCACCGGCGGTTTCGGCACGCTGCTGATCGTCTGCGGGAAGAGCTGGGCGACGCCCCAGAAGCGAGAGCGGTCCATGCGCCGCTTCATGAGCGAAGTGGCGCCGCATCTGCGCGATCTTCCAGCCGTCGCGCCTCTCGCGGCCGAGGCGCGCACGTCTCAATCGGCCTCGTGAGCGCGGAAGAAGGGTAGTCTCATCGCCCATCACCCCTTTTCTGCGGTCGGCATGCTGGAGAGCGTGGATCGAAGGTCATCCTCGCACTCAGTCTGAACTGTTGTATTTTCCTCACCATCGATCGAATAGCCGCCCGATCACCTTGAGATCCCGGAAGATAGCGGCCTTAATTTTCAACTGATTCGCGAACTCTGCACGACGTTTCAAGTGCAGTGCGCGCATCGGGCCGGTGAAAAGGTGCAGGCATGAGCTCGATCGACGTCGCCATTCCAAATTATAATTACGGACGCTTTCTCGAGAGCTGCGTGGCAAGCGCTCAGGCTCAGGACATCGACGGGCTCCGGATTCTGATTCTCGACAATGGCTCGACCGACGGCAGCCTGCGCACCGCGTACGAATTGGCGGCTGGGGACAGCCGGATCGAGGTCGTCGCATATCCGACGAACCGGGGCATGCATGCCGCTTTCAACGCATGTATCGACTGGTGCTCCAGCCCCTACATGACGATCTTGCACGCGGATGATCGGCTGGCTCCAGGCGCCCTGAAGCGTGCGCGGGACCACCTCGATCAATGTCCCGAAGTGGTGATGACTTACGGCTGCACGGGTTGGAGCGATCAGCAGCCTTCCATGGATCCGCGGCTGAAGTGGAAGAATATTCCCGGTCACAGGTTCATCGACGGGCTGTGCAAGACGGCTGCCAATCCCGTGGCCTGCGCAGGCGTGGTGATGCGCACGGAGGCGCAACAGCGTGTCGGTCATTACGACCCGCAGGTCGCCTTTGCGCCCGATCTCGAAATGTGGCTGCGCATGGCGAGCGTCGGCGACATCGGGCGCTGCTCGAGTGTGCAAGGGATCGTCGGGCGGCACGAGGACAATGCCTCGGCCACGACCCGCGAGCGTCTCGGCAAGGAGCTTCTGGAGATCGAGATCGCCTTCGAGGCCTTCTTCCGCAAGCAGGAACTGGTTGGGCTGACGACGCACGACCGCCGCCGGCAGCTGCGCCGCGCCATCGGCGAGAGGGCTTATTGGGCCGCCATCGCGCATTACCTGCGCGGCAGCAAGGAGGGCGCCGCCGAACTCAAGG
>JAQGJH010000004.1 GCA_028290705.1 Hyphomicrobiales bacterium | reverse complement strand
TCGCAGCCTCCGGGACCGTCACGCTCGAACTCGCCTTGTCGGGTGTGCCCATGGTGGCGGGCTACAAGGTTCGGGCCGTCGAGGCCGCCTTCGTGCGCGCGGTGATCCAGGTGGAGAGCGTGCTCTTGCCTAACCTCATTCTGGACAATCCGGCGGTGCCGGAATTCCTGCAGGAAAATTGCACCGCCCAGAACATGGCGCCGGCTCTGATCGCCCTGCTGCGCGGCGGGCCCGAGAGGGAAGCCCAGGTCGCGGAACTGAAGCGCCTCGGCCGCATCATGACGCTGGACGGGGAAACCCCGAGCCAGCGCGCCGCCCGCATCGTCGTCGAGACCGCACGCCGACGCTAGACGCCACTGCGGCCGCTGGACATGCGACAAAAAAAGAGGGCCGCGAGGCCCTCTTTCCGTTTTCGTGCGGTGCGGATCAGCGCTTGCTGATCGGCTGGTAGTCGCGCTGCGGCGCGCCGGTGTAGAGCTGACGCGGACGGCCGATCTTCTGGCCCGGATCCTCGATCATTTCTTTCCACTGGGCAATCCAGCCGACGGTGCGCGCCACGGCGAACAGCACCGTGAACATCGAGGTCGGGAAGCCCATCGCCTTCAGGGTGATGCCCGAGTAGAAATCGACGTTCGGGTACAGCTTCTTCTCGATGAAATATTCGTCGTTCAGCGCGATACGCTCGAGTTCGAGCGCCACGTCGAGCAGCGGCTCGTCCTTGATGCCGAGTTCGGCCAAAACCTCGTGCGAGGTCTTCTGCATGATCTTGGCGCGCGGATCGTAGTTCTTGTAGACGCGGTGGCCGAAGCCCATCAGGCGGAACGGATCGTTCTTGTCCTTTGCACGCGCGATGAATTCCGGAATGCGATCCACTGTGCCGATCTCGGCCAGCATCTTCAGCGCAGCCTCGTTCGCGCCGCCATGCGCCGGGCCCCACAGGCAGGCGATGCCGGCCGCGATGCAGGCGAACGGGTTGGCGCCCGACGAACCCGCCAGACGTACCGTCGACGTCGAGGCGTTCTGCTCGTGGTCGGCATGCAGGATGAAGATCCGGTCCAGCGCCCGCGAGAGCACCGGATTGACCTTGTAGTCTTCGCAGGGGACCGCGAAGCACATGTTGAGGAAGTTCGACGTGTAGTCGAGGTCGTTCTTCGGATACACGAACGGCTGGCCGATCGTGTACTTGTAGGCCATGGCCGCAAGCGTCGGCACCTTGGCGATCATGCGCATGGACGCGATCATGCGCTGCTTCGGATCGGTGATGTCCGTCGAGTCGTGATAGAAGGCCGCGAGTGCGCCGACGCTGCCGACCATGACGGCCATCGGATGCGCGTCGCGACGGAAGCCCTGGAAGAAGCGGGCCATCTGCTCGTGCACCATGGTGTGGCGCGTGATGCGATAGTCGAAATCCGACTTCTGCGCCGCGGTCGGCAGTTCGCCGTAAAGCAGCAGGTAGCAGGTCTCGAGGAAGTCGCCGTGCTCGGCCAGCTGGTCGATCGGGTAGCCGCGATGCAGCAGCACACCCTCGTCGCCGTCGATGTAGGTGATGCCGGACGCGCAGCTCGCCGTCGAGGTGAAGCCGGGATCGTAGGTGAACGCGCCCGTCTGCGCGTAGAGCTTGCCGATGTCCAGCACGTCGGGACCGATCGTCCCGGATCTGACAGGCAGTTCGACCGTCTTGTCGCCGACTTTGATGGAACCGGTATTCGCGCTCATGAGAAGGCCTTTATTGCTCGAACGCCGAGGAATTCGGAGGCCGTTCAGCCGCCGATGCCAGGCGAGATGTCTTATTGCGCCGCCGAACAGCTATCGCATCCAGGCCCCCGGTTCAAGGCGGGAAAAAGGCAAGCATTTTCCGTGCCTGCCTCTCTGGCGAAAGCTTATCAGGCCGTCATTCGATCCCGCAGTCGAGCCAGACTTTCGTCACGCCCCAACACGGCCAGGACGTCGAAGATCCCCGGCGACGTGCCGCGACCCGTGAGCGCTGCGCGCAGCGGCTGGGCGACCTGTCCGAGCTTGGCTCCGCTCTCTTCCGCATAGAGGCGCACGGCCTCCTCGGTCTCGGCCGCCGACCAGTCGGAAACAGCCTCCAGCCTCTGGACCAGAGCGGGCAGGTGCTCGCGGCCCTTGGCCAGGATCTCCTGCGCCTTGGCGTCCATGTCGAGGGGGCGGGGAGCGTGCAGGAAGCGAGCTCCATCGACGAGTTCGACGAGGGTCTTGGCGCGTTCCTTCAGTCCCGGCATGGCGGCTGCGAGCTGGACGCGCAACTTGTCGTTCATGGCGGCCATCAACTCGGCGCCGTTGGGCAGATGCGGCAGGGTGTCGATGAGAATGGCGGTCAGTTCCGCGTCGGGCGTCGAGCGCATGTAATGGCCGTTCATGTTCTCAAGCTTGACGAGATCGAAGCGCGCCGGCGAGCGTCCGACCTGCGCCAGATCGAAGGCCGCGATCATCTCGTCGGTCGAGAAGAATTCCCGGTCGCCCTGGCTCCATCCGAGCCGCACCAGATAGTTGCGCAAGGCGGCGGGCAGGAAGCCGAGCGCCCGGTAAGCGTCGACGCCGAGCGCCCCATGACGCTTGGAGAGCTTCGCGCCGTCGGGCCCGTGGATCAACGGAATATGCGCCATGACCGGGACCTTCCAGCCAAGCGCGTCGTAGATCTGGGTCTGGCGCGCGGCATTGGTCAGGTGATCGTCACCCCGTATGACGTGGGTGACGCCCATGTCGTGGTCGTCGACCACGACGGCCAGCATGTAGGTCGGCGTGCCGTCGGACCGCAGCAGCACGAGGTCGTCCAGATCCTTGTTGGGAAAAGTGACGCGGCCCTGCACCTTGTCATCGATCACGGTTTCGCCGGTCTGCGGAGCGCGCAACCGGATGACGGCCTTGCGACCCTCGGCAATGGCGGCCTCTTCCTGCGCCGTGCCGCCGAGATCGCGCCAGCGGCCGTCGTAGCGCGGCGGACGGCCCTCCTTGCGCGCGGTGTCGCGCATTTCGGTCAACTCGTCCTGCGTCGCATAGCACTTGTAGGCCAGTCCCTTGGCGAGCAGCTCGTGGGCCGCCTCCGCGTGCCGTGCGGCGCGCGTGAACTGGTAGATCGTGTCGCCGTCCCATTCGAGCCCGAGCCACGACAATCCGTCCAGAATGGC
>JAQGJH010000067.1 GCA_028290705.1 Hyphomicrobiales bacterium | reverse complement strand
CGCGAGCGCGAGATCTGCGAGACCATCGGGCCGGAGCTGAAGCGCCGTGGGCTGGTCTTCGTCGGCATCGACGTGATCGACGGCTTGCTCACCGAGATCAACGTCACGTCCCCCACGGGCCTGCGGGCCATCAAGCGCCTCGGCGGCCCCGACATCGCGGTCGACGTCTGGAACGCCATCGAGGGCAGGCTCTCGCCCGGGGCTTAGGCGCTTCGCGGTGGATGCCGGGACGCATCATCCATGCTAGATTGCCCGCCATGACCCTCATCCCTTCCGCGTCTGGCCCCGCGTCGGCCGGCATTCCGTCCGCCGGTCCCACGCGTCGCGCCCGGCTGCGACACGAGCCGGCTCATTCGGCGATCGTCGACCGCAGCCGGCTGGATGCCGAGATCGCCGCGCTGGCCGCCCTTCACAAGGACGATCCGGCGGCGCTGCGCCGCGAGGTCGTCGAGCGTTTCCGCGCGGCGCTCGATCAGGGTCGCGACACCGCCGGGGCGCTGTTGCTGGAAAACGGGCGCGGCCTGTCCTGCGCCGGGCGGCTGTCGCATCTCGAAGACGAATTGATCCGGTCGATCTTTCATTACGTCGTCACCTACGTGCATCCCTCGCCGAAAGGCGCGCCGGTCGAAAAGCTCTGCATCGCGGCCGTCGGCGGTTATGGGCGCGGCACGCTCGCGCCGGGATCCGACATCGATCTGCTCTTCCTGTTTCCGCAGACGCAATCGCCCTGGGGCCAGAGCGTCGTCGAGGCGATCCTCTACGTGCTTTGGGATCTGCGCCAGAAGGTCGGGCATTCCACCCGCTCGGTCGACGAATGCCTGCGCCAGGCCAAGGAGGACATGACCGTCCGCACCGCGCTGCTCGAGGCGCGCCTGATCCAGGGGGATCGCGGGCTGTTCGAGACCATGCGGACGCGGTTCGAGGCCGAGATCGTCCGCGCGACCGCAGCCGAATTCGTCGTCGCCAAACTCGCCGAACGCGACGCGCGTCTGGCGCGCGCCGGCAACTCGCGATACCTCGTCGAGCCCAACGTCAAGGAAGGCAAGGGCGGCCTTCGCGATCTGAACACGCTGTTCTGGATTTCCAAATACGTCTACCGCGTCCGCGACGCGTCCGATCTCGTCGAGGCGGGATTGTTCACGGCTGCCGAATGGCGGCTCTTCCGCCGCTGCGAGGAATTCCTCTGGCGCGTGCGCTGCCATCTCCACTACGTCACCGCGCGGGCCGAAGAGCGCCTGACCTTCGACCTGCAGCGTGTCATCGCCGAACGCCTCGGCTACAATGCCCACGCGGGCCTGTCTGGCGTCGAGCGCTTCATGAAGCACTATTTCCTCGTCGCCAAGGATGTCGGCGATCTCACCGCCATCGTGTGCGCGGCGCTGGAGGAGCGCGAGGCCAAGCCGCGCGCCATGCTGGATCGTTTCATCGGTCGCTTGCGGCGGTCGCGCCGGCCCCTGCCGGGCGGCGACTTCGCGCTGGAATACGGGCGCATCACGGTGGCGTCGGAAGACGTCTTCGCGCGCGATCCGGTCAATCTGATCCGGCTCTACAGTCTGGCGGACGAGCATGGCCTGCCGGTCCATCCCGACGCCACGCGGCTCGTCACGCAATCGCTGAAGCGCATCGACGCGAAGCTCCGCAACGATCCCGAGGCCAACCGGCTCTTCCTCCAGATCCTGACGTCGCGCAACGCGCCCGAGCCGGTGCTGCGGATCATGAACGAATCCGGCGTTCTGGGTCGCTTCATTCCGGAATTCGGCCGCATCGTCGCGCTGATGCAGTTCAACATGTATCACCACTACACGGTCGACGAGCATCTGCTGCGCTCGGTCGGCGTGCTGTCGGGCATCGAGACCGGCCGCCTCTCGGACGACCATCCGGTCTCGGTCGAGGTGCTGCCGTCGGTGGGCAATCGCACGGCCCTGTATGTCGCGCTGTTCCTGCACGACGTCGCCAAGGGTCGCGACGAGGATCATTCCATCGCCGGCGCGCGCGTGGCGCGCGACGTCTGCCCGCGCCTCGGCCTGAACGAGGCCGAGACCGAGACCGTCGCCTGGCTGATCGAAAATCATCTCGTCATGTCCAACACGGCGCAGAGCCGCGATCTCTCGGATCGCCAGACCATCCAGACCTTCGCGGCCGTGGTCCAGACGCTGGAGCGCCTGCGCATGCTGCTCGTGCTGACCGTCTGCGACATCCGCGCCGTCGGTCCGGGCGTGTGGAACGGCTGGAAGGGCCAGCTGCTGCGCACGCTCTATTGGGAAACCGAAGTCGTCATCGCGGGCGGACATTCGGCCATCGACCGCAAGAGCCGCGTCGCGCAGGCTCAGGACGAGTTGCGGCGCGCGCTGCCGGCCTGGTCGGACCCCGATTTCGACGCCTATGCGCAGCGGCATTACCAGGCCTACTGGCTCAAGGTGGATCTGCCGCACAAGATCAAGCACGCCAACCTGCTGCATCTCACCGAAGTCGAGATGCGCTCGCTCGCCACCGAAGTCGCCACCGACGCATTTCGCGGCGTCACCGAACTCACCGTCGTGGCGCCCGATCATCCGCGCCTTTTGTCGATCATCGCGGGGGCCTGCGCGGCCTCGGGTGCCAACATCGTCGACGCGCAGATCTTCACCACCACGGACGGCCTCGCGCTCGACACGATCTCGATCAGCCGCGCCTTCGAGATGGACGAGGACGAGTTGCGCCGCGCCGCCCGCGTCGCTGACGCGATCGAAAAGGCGCTGCGCGGCCAGATCCGTCTGAGCGACATCATCGCCAGCCGGGTCGCGACGTCGAGCATTCCGCAAAAAACCTTCAACGTCGCGCCCGAGCTGACGATCGACAACAATCTGTCGCAGCGCTACACGGTGCTGGAAGTGTCGGGGCTCGATCGTCCCGGCCTGCTCTTCGAACTCACCGCCGCTCTGTCGAAGCTGAACCTCAACATCGGCTCGGCGCACATCGTGACCTTCGGCGAAAAGGCCGTGGACGTGTTCTACGTCACGGATCTCACGGGGGCGAAGATCGTTTCTCCCGCACGGCAGGGCACGATCCGACGCCACCTGCTCGACATCTTCGACAATCCGCCGAAGCAGACGGCCAAGCGTCGGGTCGATGCGGCTCAGGCTTGATTTTTCGTCCGCCCGGCCTGATATGCCGTGCTGACCAGACCGGAACCGGGACCATCATGAACGATCCTCATTCTTCCCGCGACCCTCAGGCCGCGCCCCGCGACGATCAGCGCCAGGCCCAGCCGCGCGACGATCAGCGTCAGGCGCCGCCGCGCGACGACCGGCAGGCGCCGCCGCGCGACGACCGGCAGGCGCATGAGAGTTCGCTGACCTCCGAGGCCTCGCCGCAGGCCGCCATCGACGAGCCCGAGCCCTTCACCGAGATCGAGAATCTCTATGCCGAGAACGGCGCGCTCAAGGACAAGGTGCTGCGCACGCTGGCCGAGATGGAGAATCTGCGCCGCCGCACCGAGCGCGAGGTCTCCGAGGCCAAGCTCTATGGCGTGACGTCCTTCGCGCGCGACATGCTGACCTTCGCGGACAATCTGCGTCGCGCCGTGGACAGCGTGCCGGCCGAGGAGCGCGAAGCCGCCAGCCCTGCGTTGAAAACTTTCGTGGAAGGCATCGAGCTGACCGAGCGCGATTACCTGTCGCGCCTCGCGCGCCACGGCGTCAAGAAGATCGAGCCGCAGGGTCAGAAATTCGATCCGAACATGCATGAAGCCCTGTTCGAAGTGCCCAATGCCGACGTTCCGACCGGCACGGTGCTTCAGGTCGTCGAATCCGGCTACGCCATCGGCGAACGCTGCCTGCGCCCCGCCAAGGTCGGCGTCTCGCGCGGCGGCCCGAAGGCGGCGGCCGGGGAGAACGGCGCGAACTGAGCCTGCTCACGCGGGCGACGTAACCCGTCGCAGGGTCAGGTTCAGCCTGCCACCCTGCGGCAGCAGCGTCGACGAACCGCCCATGATGCGGTCGACGCCGTGGAAGGCGAGCCGCGAGGGTCCGCTGAGCATCATGGCGTCGCCGGACTGCAGCTTGAACGAGCGGGTCGGCGATTTCCGCTCCGTGCTGCCGATCCGGAACAGGCACGTGTCGCCGAGCGACAGCGACACGACGGGTGCGTCGAAATCCTGTTCGTCGCGGTCCTGGTGCAGGCCCATGCGGGCCACGGGATCGTAGAAATTGACGAGGCACGCCTCGGGTTCGTGCGGGTAGGGCGCGGCGAGATCGCGCCAGGCGCGCAGCGCCAGCGCCGGCAGCGCCGGCCACGGTTCGCCGGTGTCGGGATGATGCGCCTGATAACGATACCCGTGGTTCTGGTCGGACACCCAGCCGAGCCGGCCCAGATTGGTCATCCGAACGGAAAATTCCTTGCCGGTGCGCGGCATGCGCGGCGTGAACAGCGGCGCGGCCCGCACCGCCTCGCGCAGTTCCGCGACCAGCGCCTCCTGCTCGTCGCGGCTGAGATAGCCGGGCGCATGGACGAGGCCTGGGACGATCTCGTGCAAAAGCTTTTCCTTCACGTATGGAGCACGATCCGGATTTAGGACGGCCCGGCGACGCGCACACCGCGTTGGATTGCCGCGTCGCTCCGCTCCTCGCTTAGACGGGTCTCGGTCTGGCGAGCGAAGCGTCGCAATCCAGGGGCGCTTCGCTTGGGTCGTCGCCCTCAGGCGTGGTGCAGCACCTGCTTCGACTCCACGGTCGAATCGCCCTTCAGCCGGTAGACCACCGGCACGCCGGTCTCGAGCTCGATGTTGGGGATCGTCTCGGG
>JAQGJH010000117.1 GCA_028290705.1 Hyphomicrobiales bacterium | reverse complement strand
GTAGCCGACCAATGGACGATAAAGGTGCCGACCTCCTTGGTCTATTTGCAAAGCGACGCGACGTTGCCTGATTTTGAGCTAGGAGGGAAGGTATTTGATTGGGAAAAGAAGCTCGATGATGCTGCTGCTAAGCTCGGTTACAAAGTTGACTGGCGCCGCTCGATCGTCGACCTGCTGAAGGTTCTTGGCAGGCCGAGCGGTCTCACATACAGACGGAGGCTGGCAAAGGTTATCGGTGCGCCCGATGCGGTGGCCAACACTGGTGATACCGTCGTCCTCAATGTTTGGTTGCGCAAGGCAGTTCTGAAGCTGCTGGGAGAAGGGAAGACTCTGCCAGCTGTCTAGGCGACGGTCTTATGCTCGACGCCTTGCCGCCGGTAGCCCATCGGCGGCCGCGGCTACGGCAGCGCCTGGTGGCTTGGGGATTGGAAAATCCGGAGCATCGAGCCGTGCACCCTGTCGAGCGGGAGCCGCAAAGCTTCATATGCCTATGACATTGCCCTCTACCGTCAGCGGCAAAAGATCGAGAACCTGTTCGCAGATCTCATGGACCGGAGGCGAATCGCTACCCGCTATGACCGTTGCGCCCACACCTTCTGACGTGCCCCTGACCTGAGACCCTGAATTTCCTCCAGAGTTGGGTAGAGTCCGTCGGTCACGGAGACGGACGATGTGACCATCACGGTTCACTGAGGAACAGATCATCGGGATGCATGACGTGGACCCTTCGATAGCCGAACGGCCGGCGCTCCGCCGCAACCTCAGCCAAACTCAAAATCGGGCTAGCCAATCTCGCCTATAACATGCGCCGCCTCGTCTGGCTGAGGCGACAATACGCCGACGCGTGAGACGTCAGGGCTCACAGCGGCTCTGCGGGGCGTGGTGACACACTTCAAATCGCTCCCAAATGTCACAGATCGCGCAGAGCCGCTCGTAACCGGCCAGGCCGCACCCCGATGTCCGCCGAAAACGCCGTTATTGGAGGTGTCCAGCTGGCGGTCACCGCTCGACCTTCACACTCGTTCCGAGATTGCCGATCTGGTCGTGCAACTCGCGCCCGAGACGCTTCTCGTCGCGGCGGGCGGCGTTGGCGAGAGTTGGTCGCTTCCGCGGCGCTAATGCTCGGTGCCGACTGCGTTCTGATCGGCACGCGGTTCATTGCAACTGCGGAATCTGCCGCGCCGCGCGGATTCTGTAAGGCGATCGTCGCCGCCGATGGCGATTGGACAATCAAAACCACGACCGTGGATACGCCCGCAATCTATCATTGGCTGACAAGCGAATTCGGGGCGCGCGTGCTGAACAATCGATTTATCGCCACCTGGCACGGTCGCAAAGATCAGTTGGCTGAAGAGCCCACGCTGACTACTTAAAGCAGGCTTTATATTACTGGGAAGCTTTCCACAAATGCGACGCCGAGAACACCGGGGTGCTTATGGGAGAAGCGGCCGGCTTGATCCAAAGCGTGGATACGGCCGCGCACGTGATCGGTGACCTGGTCGGACAAGCCGAGCGTCTGCTCGCAGGTGGCCCGCGACGGTTTGTCGATTGACTGCTCAGTTTCCCCTCGACTGTCGTCATTCTATCGCAGAAACAATGACATATGAGTTCCCGGTTTCATCCTGTCCGGCGCGCCAAATTTTCGATTTATCGTCTCACCGGCCTCTTTGAGGACGGCTTCCGATCGGAAACGACGCCAAACCGCGCGCTCCACCAGCTCGGCGTGCGCAGTCCAAGATCGCGTCGCCTGGACCGACCTCGTCGATGCCGCCATGATGCGCATCGCCTGCCAGGAGATTCTCGGATGACGCCTCACCAGCCTGCCGGATATCCGACCGTCTCGGCCTACGTGAGGGCAGAAGGCGCCGATCGCGTGGTCGACTTCGTCACCGGGGTGCTGGGCGGCGAGATGGTCATGCGCATGTCCAGAGACGACGGCTCGCTGATGCATGGGTCCCTCCAGATCGGCGACAGCGTCGTCATGCTGTCCGACGCCACGAATGAGTTTCCGGGCTTCCCCATCTGGCTGCATGTCTACGTGCCCGATGTCGACGCGACATACCGGGCTGCCCTCCTGCAGGGCGCCACGTCCGTCCAGGAGCCTTCCGAAAAGGGAGACGGCGATCGCCGCGGCGGCGTGAAGGATCCGGCCGGCAACATATGGTGGATCGCGACTCACATCGGGACGTGATGCTTCCGCCCGACGTTCGCCCTGCGCCGCCGTGACCGGACGCCCGTACATTGGCGCGGCCGCAGTCCAGCGTCGGCCCCCGCAGATTTACAACGTCGGGGATGTCGGACCATAGTGCAGGCAACAACGAGAACCGCGCGAAGCGGATCTTCAGGGAGGATGCCCATGCCGTTCAGCGGTCGACGTTTCGCACCTGCTCTTGCTGCCGCATCTCTTCTTGCCGGCCTGCTCACGACCTCGCCCGCGCGGGCACAGCAGAGCGTCGAGGATTTCTACAAAGGCGGCAAGATCAACCTGATCGTCGGAGTGACGGCAGGCGGCGGCTATGACCTCTATGCGCGCATGCTGGCGCGTTACATGGGCCGGCACATTCCGGGGCATCCGAGCATCGTGGTGCAGAACATGCCAGGCTCGGGAAGCGTCATCGCGGCAGGCTATCTTTATTCCGTCGCGCCCAAGGACGGGTCCGTCATTGGCACTCTGGCGCGCATCGCGTTGATCGAGCCCTTGTTCACCCCGCAGCGTTTCGACGGCTCGAAATTCGTGGGCATCGGCAGCATGGCGAAAGACATCAGCACATGCATTTCCTGGAAGACCGCGAAGGTGAAAACCTGGCAGGACATGATGGAGAAGGAATTCATCGCGTCCGGACAGGGCACCGGAGCCGATCCGGATGCTTTCGCCAACATGATCCGCAAACTGTTCGGCGCACCCATCCGCCTCGTCACCGGCTATCCGGGCACCAACGAACAGGCCCTGTCGATGGAACGCGGCGAAACGGAAGGCTATTGCGGCATTTCCTACAGCACCATCAAGACGCGCTACGCCAAATGGCTGGCCGACAAGTCGATCAACATCATCGTGCAGAATGCGACCGAGCGGCATCCCGACCTTCCCGACGTGCCGCTGATCACGGAACTGGCCAGCAGCCCGGAGCAGAAGCAGATCATCCGGCTCATCGTCGCGACACAAAGCATGGCGCGGCCGTTCGTGGCTCCGCCCGGCATTCCGGCGGACCGGGCGGCCGCGCTCCAGCGCGCCTTCGAGCTGACGATGCGTGACCCGGAATTTCTTGCCGAAGCCGAGAAGACCAAGCTTGAGGTCTCGCCCATGACCGGCGCGGAGGTGAGCGCGCTGCTCACCGAGCTTTACGCCACACCCAAGCACGCCGTCGAGCAGGCCGCCCGGGCGATGTCCTCACAACCTTGAAAGACGTGCCGAGCGCGATGCCCGGTCACGCCGTCTCGAGAGGAGCCGGGCTGGCGATGGTTGCGACGGCGTCTTCGGCGGCGCGCCGCGCGCGACTCTCGTCCACAAGTCTCCTCAAGTCGACGTCGAGCCTCTCGGCGCATCCTGCGGGATCGAACCACCAGTCGGTCGACCAGACGCGCAGGATGTTCCATCCAAGTCCGCGCAGCACCTGCTCGCGCACCTTGTCCCGATCGCGCGCGGTGGCTGACGCGTGATAGGTCGCGCCGTCGCATTCCACGCCCGCCAGATAGGAGCCGGGAAGATCCGGATGGCGGATTCCGAGGTCGATCCGGAGACCGGAAATGCCGACCTGCGGCACCACCATCCATCCACGTTGCTGCAGCTGCGCCGCGACCGCTTCCTCGAACGGCGACTCGAAGCCGCCGACGGAACCGACGTCCTGCGCCGGCAACGCGATGGCGCCGCGCTCGGCATAATCGAGAAAGG
Source organism: Hyphomicrobiales bacterium (assembly GCA_028290705.1). Lineage (GTDB taxonomy): Bacteria > Pseudomonadota > Alphaproteobacteria > Rhizobiales > Beijerinckiaceae > Terripilifer. Next base: position 8,411 of record JAQGJH010000117.1, on the reverse strand, counting down.
TCTTCAGGTGATGGACGGCGACTGCGCGGGTTCGCGACGGATCGATCTGATCGGCGGTGAACCCTGAGAAGACGACGAGCTCGCGGCGCGCACGCGTCACCGCGACGTTGAGACGACGCTCGCCGCCGTCCCGATTGAGGGCGCCGAAATCCATCGTCAGCTTCCCGGCCGCATCCTTCCAGAACGTAATCGAGAAGAGGATGACGTCGCGCTCGTCGCCCTGCACGTTTTCAAGATTCTTGACGATCGTCGGCTCCACCCTGTCGTCGGAGAAAAACCATTCGAGTTCGGGATCGGCGTGGCGCGCGGCGTCCAGGAGGTCGAGGAGAAGCGACTGCTGTTGCGCGTTGAACGTGATCAGGGCCAGCGTCGGCCGATCCTTTTCGGGCAGCCTCAGCCACTCCTTCATGCGCGAGACGGCATCCTGCGCGACGGCATCGGCCTCGATACGGTTCGTCCGGCTCTTGCCGCGATCGTAGACGCCATTCGGCACCTTGCGCAGACGCACGGCGCGGTCGTCGACGGCGGGCGATGGAAAGGTCACGAGCCGGTTCTGGTAATAGTGATGATTGGAAAAGGCGATCAGCGACTCGCTTCGGCTGCGGTAATGCCAGCGCAGATCGCGAAGCGGAATGCCCGCCGCCTTGGCCTCGTCGAGAATGCTCTCCATGTCCTTCTCGTGGTCCGCGACATCCTCGTCGTCTTCGTTGCGGCCGAAGAAGTTCGTGGGCGGCAATTGCTTCGGGTCGCCCACGATGATGGTCTGTCGGGCTCTCGCTATGGCGCCCACGGCATCCCAGGTGGTGATCTGCGAGGCTTCGTCGAAGATCACCACGTCGAACAAGACGTGGTCGGGCGGAACATATTGGGCGATCGACAGCGGCGACATCAGCATGCAGGGCGCGAGCCGCGAAAAATGCTGCGGCATCTTGCCGATCATGTCGCGGATCGACTGGCTGGGCCGCTGCAATTCCATCTGGTGGCGAAGCAAGCCGAGTTCCGAATTGCGCGGCACGCTCTGCACGTCCGGCAGACCGTGCGCAATGACACTGATGACGCGGCGCGCCGCATGGGCGCGCACGAGATCGTCGATCTCGCGAAAGTCCCGAATGGCATTCTCGTGCTGAAAGCGGCGAAAGTTTCTGAGCACCGGATCGGCGTCGAGAATTTTCGGCAGCCACCAGCGGGCATAGGCGAGACGAAACACCTCGCGGGCCTTCCCCGGGGGTAGAGTTCCGGTTTCGATCTGCTCCACGAGCGGCAAGAGGTCGGCGGCCAAAGCGCGGCTTCTGACTTTTCGCCAGGTCGTCCAGTCGCGCAGCAGATGCCGTGCGTCGGGAAGAGCCGAGAGGCGTTCACCCAGATCCTGCTTCTCGCGCACGGCCAGTTCGAGCGTGGTCCTGCGTCCCGAGACCTCGCAGAAGCGGTGGCTGGCGGACGTCAGCGTCGCGACGGCCGCCAGAAGATCGTCCTCGACCTTCCGCGCGCCGACGTCGGGCAAGCCACTCAATTGCGCGGAGACCCGCGCGCCGACGCGACTCAACTCGGTCTCGTCCCGGTCCGGCAGGCGGAGTGCCTCGCGGATGACGCGCGCATGTTCGAGCCGTTCGGCGATCGCCTCGAGGTCCGACGCGAGTCCGTCGACCGGAAGGGGTTTGCCGGCAAGCGGCGTGCTGTCGATGGCCGACAGCGCTTCCTTCATGCGGCGCAGCAGGGGAAGGTCGCGCCCGGGCTCGGCTTGTCCCCGCTGCGCGTCGAGCTGCAGGAGCTTTTGCACCTTGCGTTTGCCGAGCCACGACATCGGCCAGATCGACACGGTCGCGTCCCGCCAGCGCGCTTCCAGCGCATCCGGGTCGATCCTGCGGACGGCGGCCGGTTCATAGGAGGCCGCCAGCTCCTTCTCGGCGAGCCGATAGGCTGCAATCGACTCACGCAACGTCTGGAAGGCGGCAGGCAGCCTGTCGAAATCAGCGTCGAACGCGATGGACACGTCGATTTCCCGCGTCTTGCGCAGCGCGCCCGCCAGATGCGCAAGATGAAGAATTTCGGCAGACGGCTCGGCCTTCGGCTCCAATCCAAGGTTCGCCAGCGAAGCCGATTCAGCGGCTTCCGCGGCATCGAGCGCCTGACGGAGCGACGCCGCGGCCTCCAGCAGGCTGTCCTGCCAGGCGAAGCTCCAATCCTCGGCGCTCACGAGATCAAGGGCGGGCCGGCGCTCGATCGCCGCGTAGACGCGATCGAGTTCCGCCGCGAGGTCCTCGAGCGCCGCGAACGTCTGCTCGTCGTGGGCCTCGACGCTCGGCCAGGAAAGACTCGGCCAGGAGACGGAAGGCCCGGAGGCATCGCCGGCCTTGAGCGCGATGCCCAATGCCCGGAAGGGCGTCCACCCGTTGAGGTAGCGCTTGTGCAGCGCCTCGACATACGCATTGAGTTCGTCCCGCCGCAGGCGCAGACGCTCGTTGATCGCAACCCATTCGGAAGCGTCGGTGCGCCCGCCATGTTCCCATGCGGCCTTGAGCTGCCCGAGGAAGTGCTTGCGGTCAGCCTTGTTGGAATGCAGTTCGCAATGATTGCCCAGACCATGCTCGCGCAGGCGTCGATAGACGACGTCGAGCGCCGCCGTCTTTTCGGCGACGAACAGGACCGTTTTGCCGACCGCGAGGCAGTTGGCGATCATGTTGGCGATGGTCTGGCTCTTGCCGGTTCCAGGCGGCCCCACGATGACGAAGTCGCGTCCTTCGGCCGCCGCGAGGCTTGCGGCGGTTTGTGATGAATCGGCGGGAAGCAAGCAGACGATGTCTGCCGGCGCATAGACGCGATCGAGTTCCCGCTCGTTGCGAAATGTGGCGCCTTCGTCGGCCTGGTGAAACGGCTGATCGGGCGTGTCGATGAGATGACGGACGACGCGGTTCTGCCGCAGCGCCGCCGTGCGCTCGACCAGATCCTTCCACATCAGGAACTTTGCGAACGAGAACGTCGACAGAGCCGTCTCGTCGACGACCTCCATGCCCGGCACGTCGCGAATGGCGAAACGCATCATGCTCAGAAGGCGCGGCACGTCGACACCCGTGTCGTCGCGCGGCAGATCTCCGGCAAACTGCGGCAGCGGAAGGTCGAAATCACGCTCCAGGAACTGCAGCAGCGTCGCGTTGAAGCGCGGCTCGTCCTCATGGAAGCGGATACTGAAACGCGATGTGGCGCTCCGGCGCTCGAGCTTGACGGGAAGCAACAAAAGGGGCGCGCGATAGCTGCGTTCGTCGTCGGGCTTCTTCTTCCAGCGCAGAAATCCCACGGCGAGAAACAGCGTGTTGGCGCCGCCTTCGGCGAAATCGTTGCGCACCTGCCGGTGCAACTCGATCAGGCGCGTCTGCAAGGCTTCGGCTTCGAGCAGCGATGCAAGCTCGTCACGCAACAGCGCCTCGGCCGCAAAGCCCTGTTGCAAATCGCTGCCGCGCACGTCTCGATACAGCGCCGCGTCGCGCTCACCCAGCGGGTTGTGTTCGGGCAGCGAGATGATGCGGATCGCAGCGCCATCGGAGAGACGGTCCTCGAGACGCCCGACGTCGGTGCAGAGAAACGGAATGGTCTTCTTCGAATCCGGAAAGTTCAGCAAGCGGTTGCGCAGGGTGAGGTCGAGCAGCTTCTTCTGCCACCTGTCGATGCGACCCGCCGCCGTCGTCGGCTTCTGTTCGATCGCCGGTTCGGGGACTTCAGGGAAAACCGGGGCCGCCGGAAGAGCAAGATCCGCCGGCGGGCCGCTCTCCTCGCCGCTCGCGGTGCGCAGAACCTGCTCGTGCGAGGCGAGCGGCGTGATGCCACCGCTGCGCGAACGCCTGACGTCGATGGCGGCGATGAAGCCGCGCGATTCCGCTTCGCTCAGCCGGGCATCGAGAGCGCGTTGTGCGCTCTCGAACGACATGGCGGGGCGATGCGTCACCCCGGTGGTCTCGATCACGATCAGCTCGCGTGAAGCGATGGCCTTGCGGACTTCCATCTGGTCCGCCTCCACGGCATGTGTGAACGTTTTCTTGACCAGCCAGACACCGGCGGCTGCGTGTCCCTGGAACATCAGCACGACGGGATACAGCCCGGCGGCCTCGAAGGCTGCGGCGCAAAGAAGCGAAGTGTCCAAGCAGGTCGCCAGACGATCCTGGACGATGGCGCCAGGCCGCCGCACCTTCTGGCCCCGGCTTTCGAAACTCGCGGGCGGCTCTGAGTAATGCACCTGCAAGCCGGCAATGGCCGACCAGATGGCCGCGGCCATCAGGTAGACGCGTTGGGGATCCTGCGACTGGTAGCCATCCAGGCCGTTGGCATGGCCATGCGACGCCAGCATGTCGGCCGCCGTCCGCAGGATCTTCGACACTGCCGGGTCATTGGGCATGACGAAGGCAGGCAGCACCTGCGCCATGTCGGCAACGCCGCCCCACTCGTCTCGCGCCAGCAGCCTGACGTCCCAACGCCGTTCATCGACAAGCTCGCCACCCGACGACAGACGGAGCCTGATTTCGCCGCGCTCTGCCTCGTCGAGGCCGGCCAGGTAAGACGCGTCGAGTTCCACCCGCCGATCGCTCAGCGGTAGCCGATCTCCCGGCGCGAGACGATCCACGCTCCAGCGTTTCGGTCGCAGGAACGGTGGCGAGGATGAAAGTTCAACCGCGCAGTCCTGCAAATGTACGTCGCTCCGGTTGTCGATCAGGAGGGATCGGATGACCGGTATGGCGTTCTGGTAGGACGCATAGGTGAAACAGGCCGCGACATCGGCGACGATCGCTGCCCTGTTCGTGCGGTCGGGTTCATCGTCTCTCGTGTGGTTCGGTAACCCGCCGTCAACCATGTGCACAGCCTGTCCCTCGAAGAATCTGCCGAGTCTAGCTTCGTTCGGAACTTTTCAGAAGTGCCGGGCGGTGAATTCAGGCGCCGGTCGCCACGTCCGCACGCTGGCTGCGGCGCGGAGAATGTCGACATGCGATCGATCAAGTTGAATCGAGTCCATCAACTTCCCGTCGACGCGCCATGACCCGATCCGCGCAGAATTTCCTAGAAGTCAGCAGGGAGAAAAGACGGTCCGCCGGACTCGGTCGCATTTACGTGAAGAGATAAAACGATTGCGACGTAATGGGGCGCAAAATTCTTAATTTCATCAACGTACTGGTCGGCTCGTACTCGACAGTAGCATGCCCGCTGCTGTCTCAATGAGGCGGGATCCACATGACCTGGCTAACGCGTCCCGAACTTAAAAGCTTGACCACCGGCCTGCGTAGTCTCGCGAGGCGGATGTCACCACGGAATTTTCGGCGAGATCAATCCGGCACCGTCGCGATCACCTTCGCGATCACGGCCGTTCCGCTGCTCGGCCTGATTGGTGCCGGCGTCGATTACGGCCGCTTCCTCGACGTTCAGGCGCGGATGAACCAGGCGGCGGACGCGTCCGCCCTCGCCTCCGTCTCCCGCTCGCTCAATCCGCAGATGAACCTGCCGAACGCCGACGCGGTGAAGACCTATTTCCGCTCCACCGTCGGGGAGTTGCCGCCGGGCGTCACCTATACGGTCGACGTCAAGCCGACCACCAGCGTCAACAGCCTCTTCGTCACGGTGAGCTACACGGCACGCGTTCCCACGACGGTGATGCAGATCGTCGGGTTCAATTTTACCGACGTCAGCGGCACAGCCTCGGCGGTGGCGCAGTTCCCGAAATATATCGACTTTTACCTTTTGCTCGACAACTCGCCTTCCATGGGCCTTGCGGCGACCACGCAGGACATCACCAACATGCAGACGAAGACCGGCGGATGCGCGTTCGCCTGTCATCAACGCAAGTTCGACAGCAAGAACTACATCACGGGCGACAGCACGAGCGACAATTATACGATCGCCAAGAACAACAACATCAAGACACGCATCGACGTCGTCCGCACCGCGACCCAGGAACTGACCACGACGGCCACGAAGTCGATGACCTTGCCGAACCAGTTCCGCATGGCGGTCTACACGTTCAGCGACGTGTTTCAGTCGATCGCGGCATTGACCACGAATCTCACCTCGGTGCAGACGGCGGCCAACGCCATCGATCTCGCGTATGCCTACCGGGACGAGCGTGACACACAGACGGATTTTTCATCTACGCTCTCCTACATGGATGCGTTGATCCCGGCGCCGGGCGACGGAAGTTCGACGTCGAACCCGATGAAATTCCTGTTCATCGTGACGGATGGCGTCGAAGACAAGCCCGTCAAGTCGGCGTCGGGAACGGGCAACAAACCGGATTACTGGAAGAACGGTACAAGCGGCTGGCCCACCGGCACCCAGGTCAACAAGGCGAATACGACGAACGGCAACGTCAGTTCGACGCGCCTCATCCAGACGCTCGATCCGGCGCTGTGCAACACATTCAAGAACCGTGGCGTGAAGATCGCGGTCCTGTACACGACTTATCTGCCGCTGCCCACCAACGCGTTCTACAACCAGTGGATCAAGCCGATCACCGCCACCATCCCGACGAGGCTCAAGAGCTGCGCGTCGGAGGGACTGTTCTTCGAAGTTACGCCCGACCAGGGCATCGACGAGGCGATGCAGCAAATGTTCCAGTCCGCCCTGACCTCGGCGCGTCTGACGCGATGAGGGGAGTCCGGCGGCTCAGCGCCGCCGGACCAGACGCCACGCCCAGCGGAGCATCGCGAGTCGGGCCAAGAGCTTGAACATCGTCGCATCCTTTTGAGCTTCTGAGGTCGAGGCTGACGGCAGCCAGGATTGGCGCGCCAGCCGGATGTCTTCAAACGCCGTTAACCCCCTCCCGTTCCAGCGCGCGCGAAGGCGGAACCGCTTGGCCGTGCCTGAGTTGTGTGCAGACCACCAGCTGGAGAAAATCTGCATGCGCTTCCGCCTCACCGCTCTCGCCGTCGCCATGGCGGGCTTCGCCGCCCTCTCGTCGCCGGCCTCCGCCGCTTCCGCTGCTCCGTCCAACGACGGCCGCATCGTGGTTGCGCAGAATTTCGACGTCCGCATCGGCGAAGGCCGTCCTCGTTATCGCGATGACGTCCGAATTCGCGAGCGTCGCGTCTATCGTGGCCCGGAGCGTTGCCGCGTCACCGTTGTGCGTGAGCGCCGTCCGAACGGACGTGTCGTCGAACGCCGCATCCGTCGCTGCCGCTAAGCTCAAAGCGCGGAGCCCGGTCACCGGGCTCCGCGGTTCTGAGCGATTGATCAAGCCGGTCAGCCGAAAGGGCCTGCATGAGCACCCATGAGAGACCCATCTCCACGACGGCCGCGCTGCGAGGCGACATCGACAGCGGGCAAACGGGCGACAAGATTTCACATCCGGATCCTGCGGCCGCACCGCTGGGAACGGATGACGAAGCCGGCGGTGCGCCGATGAAGAATTCCGATGCCGCCGCGGCCCATGCGTACGAGACCGGGCGGAACGTGCCGACGAAGCGGCCCGACCAAACCGGCCCTTGGGTCTGGGCGGTGATCGCCGGCGTGCTGCTCGTGATGGCTGCGGCCGTCGCGGTGATCTACTGGCCGGCCCCCCCGTGACGGTTCAGACGTCGAGGTTCGCGACGTTCAAAGCATTTTCCTGAATGAATTCGCGGCGGGGCTCCACCACGTCGCCCATCAGCTTGACGAAGAGATCGTCGGCTTCCACCGTCTCCTTGACGCGAACCTGCAGAAGCGAACGCGCCTCGCGGTCGAGAGTCGTCTCCCAAAGCTGCTCGGGGTTCATCTCGCCCAGGCCCTTGTAGCGCTGCATCTGGCTGATGCCCTTCTGGCCGGCCGCCATGATGGTCTCGACCAACGCCCCGGGACCCGCGACCTGCGTTTCGTCCGCGCGCCGCAGGAAGATCGCCGGCTTGGCGAAAACCTCGTGCAGCGATGCCGCATGCTCGTCGAGCTTGCGGGCTTCAGCGGAAGCCAGCAGGCCTGCATCGAGGATCGAGGCCTGCCGCACGCCGCGCACTTCGCGCGTGAACACATAGCCGCCGTTCTCGACGAGGCCGCTCCAGCCGCGTTCGGTCTCTTCCGACATTTCGTCAAGGCGCTGCGAAATCTCGTGCGCCAGGCGCGCGGTTTCTTCATCCGAGAGAAGCCCGATGGGCTTCAGCGCGCCCGCAATGGCGGCTTGTTCGACGGCGGTGCGATCGTAGCGCGAATGCAATTGCGCCATCACCTGGCGGACCACGCGGGCTTCATCCACGATGCCGCGCAGATCCTGGGCGCCGCGCTCGGTCCCGTCGGCGAGACGCAGGAGCGCGCCGTCCAGGCCGTTGCCCAGCAGGTAGTCCTCGCGCGCGCGCTCGTCCTTCAGATATTGCTCGGACTGGCCGCGCATCACTTTGTAGAGCGGCGGCTGGGCGATGTATATGTGGCAGCGTTCGATCAACTCGGGCATATGACTGAAGAAGAACGTCAGC
>JAQGJH010000069.1 GCA_028290705.1 Hyphomicrobiales bacterium | reverse complement strand
GGATGTCGTGGAAGACCCACGGCGAGAGCGACTGTTCGTCAAGATTCGCAAGCATCAGGCTATCGAGCCGGGTCTTCGCCTTGCTGTAGCCAGACACAGGGACGCGGCCAAAGGTTGTGGAGAAAAGGAACCTTCCTTCGCTATAGCGTGGCAGTTGCTCGAGAATGCTGGCGACCTGCGACGTGAGTGGCAGGACGTGAGCCGCCTTCGCCTTCATGCGCTCCGCTGGCACGTCCCATATCCGCCGCTGCAGGTCGATCTCCGGCCAGGTGCATTCCCCGACCTCGCTTCGCCTTTGCCCTGTCAGCAGCAGCATCTTGATGAGTGGCCCGAAGGGGTACCCCATGCTTTCGGCAGCCGACCACAAGGCCCTAAGTTCGTCGTCGCTCAGAACCCGCGTGCGGAGCGCCTTCGCCCCAATCACCTGACTGGGCTTCATCCTGTCGCAAGGAGACCGCTCGATGCCGTAGATGCCGCGAGCGATCGCCCAATTGAACATGCGGCGGACATGGGCGAGCAGATGGTGCGCGTGGTACGGCGCCCCGCGCTCTATTGCGGCGTCCGTCACCTCGATGATGTCGCGTGCCGTGATGCTGTCGATCGGCCGGCTGCCGTACCGAGAAATGAACTCGGCTCGAATCTCGCGCGCCGTATCTACGCCCGTCCTCTGCTTCGGTCGCGTTGAATCTGGGCCGATGAGTGCGATGCGGATGAAGTCTTCGGCAATAGCTTCGAAGCTGTTGTCGCGCCGCGTCTGCTCTACCTGTCGCTGCCGTTCTTCCTCGGTCTTAGGGTCGATGCCCTTGCGGATGAGATCGTGCCATTGGCGAGCCTTCTGGCGGGCTTGCTCCAGCGAAAGGACACCATACTCGCCCAGGGCGCGACGTGTCGGATTCGGGCTGCCCGGATAGCGCGTCAACAGTACGAAAGTCCGTTGCCCCTTGTCGGTCACGCGAATGCCAAGGCCGGGCACGTCCGAGTCCATGATGTCGTAGCGCCGACCGGGAGAGGCCGGTTCGAGCGACTTCAGTGCACGATCGGTGAGCCTCCTGCGGGCCATCCAGTTCCATCCGGGGCAACGCCGGGGCAACGAAGAAGCGGGAGCTTCCATGTTCTCCGACGTTTCGCGATGATACGGGTCTGAAGCGAAGGAGCAAGAGTCCCAAGCACTTCTGTCAGGGTCGTGCACCACAATGAGACTTGGTGATACAAGCCTCTCGGGGTTTCCTAAACCGTAGGTCAGGGGTTCGAATCCCTTCCGGGACGCCAGGGGCGTTTTTATCTTTTGCTGCGGCGATGATCATCGATTCTGGCGTGGCAGAAATCGTCGAGGGTCCGGGCCGTTTGGTGCAGGCCGAACCTTTTGAAAACGCGGTGATTTCCGGCTCTTGCGATGTGTGCGCGGGTGTCTTCGTCCTCGATGAGGGCGGTGACGGCCCGGGAGATCGCCTCCGAGGTGATAGAGGTCAGGTAAAGTGCTTCCGGACCACTGATTTCCCGGAGTCCTCCGGTGCCCGACGAGATCACCGCGGCGCCTCCCGCATGAGCCTCCAGGCAGGTCCGGCCGAAGGGCTCACGCCATGTCGAGGGAACGACTACCAGTGCAGCTTCCTCGTTGAGCGCACGGACTTTTTCGGATGGAACGTCTTTCAGAATTCTCGCGCGGGCGCCGAGGGGCGCGAGGGTTTTCTCGAGTTCGGCCGTGTAGGCGAGATTTCGGGCGGTTTCGGCGACGACCAGGACGGCCGACCAATCGGGTTGAAATTTGAGAGCGTTCTCAATGCCTTGCGCTGCCTCTAGCAGGCCTTTCTCGGGTGTGGCGCGGCCCACCACGAGAACCTCGCGGGAGCGGATTTCCTTGGGTTTCCAGAGGCTTGGGTCGAAACCGTTGGGCACGATGCAGCGCGGGATCGTGACGGTGGGCCAATTCTCTTCGAAATCGCTTTGAACCGAGGCGCTTACGAAGACGATACCCTGCAATCGCTGGAACTGCCGGATGTGCCGCCGTCGGCTCGCTGAAGCCAGCCATCCGGAGCTTCTCGGCGGGCGAATAAAGTTGTGTTTCTGCAGGATCACCGGGGCACTTACGCCCGCGATAGCTGCCGCGTAGGGCAGGTGTTGCTGGACCGAGATGAGGTCCGGCGGGGCCGCGCGCGCGGCGGCGCGGACCACGCGCGCGCGCCTCAGCGTGTCGGCAAAGGCATGATCCTGCAGGCAAACCAGCTCGGGAGCAGGCAGGGGCGCATCACCGTGGCGCGCGTAGACGCGTGTCCGGTGCCGCGTGAAGCCGATGATTTCACTCACGAAAAGATCGATCGACGTCGCGTCCGCGCGATCGTAACGCATGCCACGCGGCAAGACGAACCAGACGCTCGCGCAAGTTGAATCCAACGGGTTCATACGCAATGATCTTTCGGGCAAAGTGTATGACAAGCGCGTTTTTACGCGCGACTTGTAAAAAACGCGGTTTTAACGCATAAATAACGCTCATTTCTAAACGGAACGCGGTTTTTTTCCAAGCTCCATTATTCTATTCATCATTGGCCAAATGTTTCCAGTCACTTGCACGATCATTGCGCGCGACGAAGCCGACCGGATCGAACGCGCGATCATCTCGGTCCGCGGTCTCGTCGACGAAATCCTGGTCGTCGATTCGGGTTCGGTGGACGATACGGTGGCGGTGTGCCGCCGGCTCGGCGCGACGGTCGTGCACCATCCCTGGCAGGGATTCGGGCAGCAGAAGCGCTTCGCCGAAGACCAGGCGCGGCACGACTGGATCCTCAATCTCGACGCCGACGAATGGATCAGCGAGGACCTGCGTTTCGAACTCGCGGGGCTGCTGGCCGGCGAGCCGCCGCGCGGCCGCACCTTTCGGATCCGCACGCGGCTGGTCTATCCGAATTGCGACCGGCCCTCGCTGCTGGCCGACTGCCATAATTACGTCCGGCTCTACCATCGCGGCGCGACGCGCTGCCGCAACAGCATGACGCACGACGAGGTGCTGCCCACCGAAGACGTGGTGCAGTTGCGCGGCGACATCCTGCACCGGAGTTTCCGCTCGGTCGCGCACGTCATGAGCAAGATGGTGACCTATTCGAACCTGCAGCGGCAGGAATACGAGACGCTGCGCGACGTTTCGGCGCTGCGGGTCTTTTTCGAATTCCCGTTCCAGTTCTGCAAATATTACTTCCTGCGCCGCCACGTCTTCGGCGGCCGCGCGGGCTTCGTCTACGCGACCGCGCTGGCCTATTCGCGCTGGATGCGGCTGATGATCCGGGCCGGGTGGTGACGCGATGAGCAGCACGGCCCTGCCGCCCGGCGGCCTCGGCATCATCCGGCGGTTGCTCGGCGACCAGGGACGGCTGCACTGGACGCGCTACGTCGTGGCCTTCGCGTGCATGGCGCTTGTGGC
>JAQGJH010000015.1 GCA_028290705.1 Hyphomicrobiales bacterium | reverse complement strand
ATGATCGGAGAGCGCTCCCTTATGGATGTCATCCAGCAGACAGCTGTTCCTAGACTATCCGTTGCTCCTTCGACTTTGGATCTACTCGGCGTCGAACTCGAAATCGCAGGTGATAAGGATCGGGCCTTTAAGGTTCGGAATGCGCTCAAAAGTTTAGCGGCCGATCAGAACCATCGATTCACATACGTTTTGATCGACTGTCCACCTTCGCTCAACCTGTTAACCATTAACGCGCTTACGGCGGCTGACTCTGTTCTGGTACCGCTGCAATGTGAATTCTTCGCCTTGGAAGGGCTCTCGCAGCTTCTCTCCACCGTGGAGCAGGTCCGCAAGACACTCAATTTCAACCTATCAATTCATGGTGTCGTGCTGACGATGTTCGATCCGCGAAACAACCTGGCGACCCAAGTGGTCTCGGACGTGCGGCAATTCATGGGCGAGAAAGTCTACGACACCGTCATTCCGCGCAACGTCAGGGTCTCAGAGGCGCCATCTCATGGCAAGCCAGTGCTCCTCTACGATCTGAAATGCGCAGGCAGCCAAGCCTATCTTCGGCTGGCTTCCGAAGTGATCCAGCGTGAACGTCGGCTTCGAGCCGCCTGAGTTTGAAAGGTCTGCTTGATGGCTGATGAACATCGCCCCCGCCTCGGACGTGGCCTCGCTGCACTGATAGGAGATTCGGCGCCGGAACAGGTGGCTGCTTCGGCAACTTCACCTCGGCGCATCCCGATCGAGTTCATCAAGCCCAATCCCCGCAATCCACGCCGTACCTTCAATGACGAACAGCTTGGCGAGCTAGCGGACTCCATCAAGGAAAAGGGCGTTATTCAGCCCATTCTGGTTCGCGCCATTGATGGCCTGGCGGATGCGTTCGAAATCATTGCGGGTGAACGACGTTGGCGGGCGGCCCAGCGTGTGGGTATCCATGACGTGCCGGTTCTCGTCATCGAAGCAGATGATAAGCAATCGCTGGAAATCGCGATTATTGAGAATGTTCAGCGAAGCGATTTGAACCCGATCGACGAAGCTTACGGTTATGAAAAACTCGCCAAAGACTTTGGGTATTCACAAGCCGATCTAGCCAAGATAATCGGAAAAAGTCGGAGTCATATAGCCAACACCTTGCGACTCATGAAATTGCCGAAGCCAACACTTGAGCTGGTGGAAGCCGGGGTCCTTTCAGCCGGCCACGCGCGGGCACTGTTGAGCGTCGCTGATCCGGAAGGTGTCGCGCGCAAGATCGTCGCAGAAGGATTGACAGTGCGCGACGTCGAGCGCCTCGGCCAGGACGAGGCTCGCAAGGTCGACGAAAAGCTCGAGGTGAAAAGCGTCAAACAGCGTGCTCAGAAGGATGCCGACACACGGGCTCTCGAGAAGGCCCTCAACGATGTTCTCGGAATGAATGTCGCCATCAAGCACAAAGGTGAAGCGGGAGAGGTGGCCATCCGCTACACCTCACTAGAGCAACTCGACGCACTCTGCCAACGTCTGAAGGCCTAGCCTCGGGCGCTTCGGCGTGCCATGGCGGCAATGTTCCAGAATGCTCGCGTCGCAACAGTCTCATCCAGGCGAGCGTCGGCGCGGGCGGCCAGAATCGCCCCTTGCAGAAGATCGATCAGAGCCGTGAGTTGATCGTGGCTCCAGGACTCGATCTGGCTGGCCAAAACTCGTTTGTCCGGGAACATGAAGGCTCGCATCCTCGTCTTTTCGACGGCTGCCTCGCGCGACATGCCCCGTCCCATGTCGAGCTTGCCTCGTTGCAGCATCACGGCGTAACGCATCGCATAGCCCAACAGCACTCCGGCATCGGATTCCGCCAGGATCTGTCGGACCTTATCGTCCGTCACCGCCAGATTGCCGCTGAACGCGGCCTGGATGGCAGCGTCCGTGCTGCTGAGCGTCGCTTCGGCCAAGGCGGCTTCGACATCGACCTCGGTGATCTTTCCGGTGTCATGAGCGTACAGGAGTAATTTTTCGAGCTCCATACGCGTGGATCCCCGGTCATTACCGAGTGAACGGGCGATAAGCGCGACAGTCTCGGGTTCAATTTGGAGTCCGGCGGCGTCTGCCTCGCTCCTGACCAAGGCCCTGATTTGATCGTCCGAGTCATGATCGCACTCGATCGCGACCGCCAGCCGCTCCCGCTCGAACAATTTTCGCAGCGCAGAGTCCTTCTTCAGGTTTCCTGCCTCGACCAGAACGATGGCATCCGGGGGAACGCGGGACATCAGGTGTTCGAGAGAGGCCAGGAAGTTCTTCGAACCCGCTTTGATCCAGACGGCCCGGCGACCCCCGAACAGCCCTATCGTGTTCAACTCATCAGCCAACCGCCCTGGATCGGCCGCCAATTCGTCGCCGTCCAAGCGAACCAATTGGAAGGCATCTGACGGATCGTCGATCGCCAGTCCGACGACTTTTCGGAGGCGCTCGTTCGCCAGTCCGGCGTCGGCTCCAAAAAACAAGAAAAATCCGATATGCCCCAGCGGTCGCGACAAGACTCCATCGGCGTCTCGATGCCGGATCAGAACCATTTCAGGCGCCAGCCAGAGCCGCAGCCAACCTTGTCCTGATCTGATCCGCCAGGGAGCGCGCATCGCGGATCTCGGCTTCTCGTGCAGCCCGGATATTGGCGAAGCGCTGACTGCTTCGATCATAAGACGCGAATGTGAAGGCGACACCTTGCGTGACGGGCTGACCGCCCGCGATCGGCACCAGCTTGTAATCGGCGTCGACCACCACGGATCCGGCGGTCGCGCGTCCGCTGATGGTGTCCACGAGCGGGGTCTGAACGCGTTCGCGTATCTGAATCACCAGCTTGTATTTCGGTGGCACCTGCGAGCCGGTTCCGTTCAGAGCGAAGCGCAATTCATTCGCAAGATAATGGCCGACACGATCAGGGATTGGATCGATCGCAATCGCGGAAAGCTCCGAGCGAAGAGCCGCGCCCTCCACGCCGCCGTACATCGGCTTGATGCAACCGGAGGCCCCGAGGGCACAGGCCAAGGCCAGGATCAAACGAGACGGCCGACGGTCAGACGACAACATTGACGATCCTTTGCGGAACGATGATCACTTTCCTGGGCGAGCGCCCATCGAGCTCGCGGACTACGGCGTCTAACTTCAATGCTTCGGCCTCGACGAGGGAGGCTTCCGCGGCGCGGTCAATCGTCAGCTCCGCTCTCCGCTTTCCGTTGACCTGCACCGGTATAACAATCCGGTCGTCCACGGCCAAGGAGCGATCCAGCACAGGCCATGGTTGATCCGCCACCAAACCCGACTGTCCCAGCGCGCTCCAGCATTCCTCGGCCAGATGCGGCATCATGGGAGCGAACATCCCGACGAGGTAAAGAGCGGCCTCGCGGCAGGCGAGGCGCAATTCCGACGTCATCTGGTCCGGCGATTCAATGCCCGCAAGGGCGGCCGAAAGGCCATTCGTCAGCTTTCGGATTTCCGCGATGGCCGTGTTGAACCGAAGCCGCTCGATACTTTCCTCAACCCGCATGAGATGGGCGTGAACGAGCTTCCGAACGTCGGTTGCGACCTGCGTGGAAGGCTGCCCGGCATCAGGGGAGCGGTCCGCACCGACGGCCGCGTCGTCCAGTTCGCCGACGAGTCGCCAAAGCTGTTGCACGTAGCGCGCCGCGCCCTGGACGCCTTCCTCGCTCCAAATCACGTCACGCTCGGGCGGTGAATCAGAAAGCATGAACCAACGCGCGGTATCGGCACCGTAAGATCCGATGATGTCGTCGGGATCGACGGTGTTGCGCTTGGACTTCGACATTTTCTCGATCGACCCGATGTCGATCGGTTCGTTGGTGTCGAGAGTCCATGCTCGCCGGCCTGCGGGCGTCTGCTCGATCCTGATTTCGCTTGGCGTCATCCAGGCGCCATTCGCGTCTCGGTAGGTCTCATGCACGACCATGCCCTGGGTGAACAGGCCCTTGAAGGGTTCTTTCACGCTGAGATGTCCGGTGGCCTTCATGGCGCGGGCGAAGAAGCGCGAGTACAGCAGGTGAAGGATCGCGTGTTCGATTCCCCCGATGTACTGATCGACGGGCAACCAGTGGTCGACAGCTGCAGATGTCGGCTGCTCCTGGTTCGTCGGATCGGTGAAACGGGCATAGTACCAGGACGAATCGACGAAGGTGTCCATCGTGTCGGTTTCGCGCCGTGCTGCCCCTCCGCATTCAGGACATGCAACGTGCTTCCATGTTGGATGGTGGTCGAGGGGATTGCCCGGCCGGTCGAAGGTGACATCCTCCGGAAGGGTGACGGGCAGGTCGCGGACCGGCACCGGCACCGTTCCGCAGCTCTCGCAATGGATGACCGGGATCGGACAGCCCCAGTACCGCTGGCGCGAAATGCCCCAGTCGCGCAGCTTGAAATTGACCTGGCGTTCGCCCTGTGGGCGTCCGTTCAGCTCTTTAGATTCAAGGCGGCGAACGACCTCGTCGCGTGCCTCTACGGGAGACATGCCATCTAGAAAGCTCGAGTTGATCATCAAGCCGTCGCCGTCATAGGCCACGTCGCCGATGACGAACGAGGAGGGGGGTTCGCCCGGGGGACAAACGACCGGAGTGACGCCGAGCCCATAAGCTCGGGCGAAATCGAGATCGCGTTGATCGTGAGCCGGACAACCAAAAACGGCGCCAGAACCGTAATCCATGAGGACAAAATTGGCTACGTAGACCGGCAGGAGCCAGGATGGATCAAATGGATGCCGGACACGAAGACCCGTGTCGACGCCCTTTTTCTCCGCGGTTTCCAAAGTCGCGACAGAGGTGCCCATCCGCCTGCATTCATCGATGAAGGCCGAGAGATCCGGGCGCCCCTCTGCGATATCTCGAGCGAGCGGATGATCAGGCGCAATCGCGATGAACTTCGCGCCGAAAATCGTGTCGGGACGCGTGGTATAGACTTCCAGGTCTTCGGTGCCTGAAAGGCTCCCGTCTGCCAGCTCGAAACGGAGACGGAGACCCTCGGACCGGCCGATCCAGTTGCGCTGCATCAAGCGGACTTTTTCGGGCCACCGATCCAACTCGTCGAGTGAATCGGTGAGATCCTGGGCGAAATCAGTGATCTTCAGAAACCACTGCGTCAACTCGCGTTGCTCGACGAGGGCGCCCGACCTCCAGCCGCGACCGTCAATGACCTGCTCGTTGGCCAGGACCGTATGATCGACTGGATCCCAGTTCACCTTCGATTTCTTCCTGGTCACCAGTCCGGCGGCGAGGAAGTCCAAGAAGAGCTTTTGTTGCTGCTTGTAGTAGCTTGGGTCGCAGGTTGCGATTTCGCGTGACCAATCCAGCGACAGGCCCATGGACTTGAGCTGACCGCGCATGGTCGCGATGTTGGCGTAGGTCCATGTCGCGGGATGCGACTTGTTCTGCATCGCGGCGTTCTCCGCCGGCATGCCGAAGGCATCCCATCCCATCGGATGAAGAACGTTGAAACCGCGCGCTCGCTTATAGCGCGCCACTACGTCGCCCATGGCGTAGTTACGGACGTGCCCCATGTGAATACGCCCCGACGGGTACGGGAACATTTCGAGCACGTAATATTTTGGACGGGGATCGTCATTGCTCGTCCTGAACGTCTCACGTTCGGACCAGACGGCCTGCCATTTTCCTTCCGCTTCGCGCGGATTATAGCGTTCGGATCTCATGAAGCTCGATCGACGGTTTTGATGGGGTGATCGACCACTTTTTTCGGCGGTTATGGGGCAAAGAGCATGATTTCCGGCCGAGGGTCAATCTGACTGTCCCAATGGTCAGATGGGCTTCGGCCTGCTAGATCGCTTGTCGACCAAGGAATGAAATATGGCTGAGCCCGACGAGGCGCCTCAACACATCGCGACGACCGAAAGGTTGAAGCAGGTTCGCGCCAAAATTGATCGATCTGCACGCGATGCCGGCCGCGACCCTGGTTCGGTACATCTCGTCTGCGTGACCAAGGGGCAGGATGCCGGGCAAATCCTGCCTGCCCTCCAGGCTGGGGAACGCATCTTCGGTGAGAACAGGGTCCAAGAGGCGGTCCGGAAATGGCCAGGGTTGCGGAAGACGTATCCCACCTTGCAATTGCATCTCATCGGGCCTCTTCAGACAAACAAGGTGAACGAGGCCGTCGAGTTGTTCGACGTCATCGAAACTCTCGATCGTCCCAAACTTGCCACGGCACTTGCGGCCGCGCTGGTTGGTTCCGCCAGGAAGCCGCGCCTACTCGTCCAGGTCAATACGGGCCTGGAGCCGCAAAAGGCCGGCGTCTCGCCGCTGGATGCGGACGAATTCATCTCCTTCTGTCGCTCATCTTGCGGGCTCGAGATCGATGGCTTGATGTGCATCCCGCCCGAAGCCGAGCAGGCTTCGCCGCACTTCGCTCTCTTGGCGGAAATCGGTCGGCGTAACGGACTGAAGGTTCTTTCCATGGGAATGAGCGCCGATTTTGAGCTCGGTATCCAGCTTGGCGCGACACACGTGCGAATTGGGTCCGCGATTTTCGGGACTCGCTCCGCACCCTAGATTCGGGCGACCACCAGCCGGACATTTCGTGCGAGCCGGGGCAACAACCGGCGCATGTCGGAGGCCGAAATGGCGATGCAGCCCTCGGTTCCTGAAAATTCCTCGCGAGCGAGGTGAAAGAAGATCGCGCTTCCACGCCCCCTGACGCGGGGCCGAGAGTTCTGGTCGGTGATCAGCAGGCAGTCGTAAACGTGGTCCTGTCGCCACAAGGTTTCGTGGCTGCCTCCAAAGGCGTCGGGGACGGGCCGATTGTACATTCCGCTTTCTGGATCGTCGCACCATCCTTGGTCTGGGCGCAGTGCCTGCGTGCGGATGACACTGCCTGGACGCCGCAGACGGTCGGCGCGGAAGCGGACAGAGCAAATCTTGAGACTGCCAACTGGCGTCTTGAGGTCGCCCTCACGCTTCATCACAGCCAGGCCTCTCCGGCCGATCGCGGCGCGTATGGTTACGGCCCCGGCGTGCAAGCGAGCCGCATGCAGTTCGCCACTCGCCTGAGGACGAACGACGATGCGCGAAATGCGGCAGGGTCCGCGTCCAACCCTTGAGTGCTGGCTCCTCATAACCCAATTCGCCAATATGCGGCGCAGCTTGACGCCTTCGTGATCTGGTACATGGCCCTCCTGCGTAATAGATATGACTTCGACGAAAGCTGGAAGGACACGATGACACAGGTTCGCAAGATTCTCATCGCCGACGATGATGTAGACCTACGGTCTGCACTTGCGGAGCAACTCGCCCTGCACGAAGAATTCTCCGTGGTCCAGGCTGAGAACGCGGAAGGCGCGATTTCGGCCGCACGCGATCACGCGCCCGATCTGGTGATCATGGACGTGGGGCTGCCTGACAAGGATGGGCGTGAGGCCGTGCGCGAACTGCGGGGAAGCGGCTTCAAGAGCCCCATCATCGTCCTGACGGGTCATGATTCCGAAGAAGACACCGTGATCGGCCTCGAATCCGGTGCGAATGACTATGTGAACAAGCCATTTCGCTTCGCCGTGCTGCTTGCGCGCATTCGCGCGCATCTTCGACAACACGAAGCCAGCGACGACGCGGTCTTCCAGATCGGTCAATACACATTTCGGCCCGGCTCGAAATTGCTCACCAACGATAAGGGCGGGAAGCTGAGGCTGACCGAGAAGGAAACGGCCATTCTCCGATACCTGTACCGGGCTGGCCAGCAGGTGGTGACCCGGGACGTTCTCCTCCGAGAGGTGTGGGGATACAATGCCGCGGTGACTACGCACACGCTCGAGACGCATATCTACCGCCTTCGCCAGAAGATCGAGAGCAATCCAGCCAATGCTCAGCTCTTGGTGACGGACACGGGCGGGTATAAGCTAGTCCCCTGAAAACGGGAGACGGCGCAATGTCGCTCGATGACGATGTAGCCAAATTGATGCGTATTCCTCTCTTCGCGGATCTCGAAATGGAGGCGCTTCGATTGGTCGCCTTCTCGGCCGAAACGAGAATTCTCAGAACAGGGGATATCCTGTTCCGGAGAGGAGAGACTTCGGACGGGGGATACGTCATCCTCGCGGGGTCACTGGCTCTCGATCCGGATCAGCTCGACGGTCGAGGCGTCCACGTCGTAGGAGCGCACTCGCTGGTGGGTGAACTGGCCCTGATGACCCAGACAGAACGTCCGGTGAATGCCGTGGCGCGCGAGGCTACGACCGTTTTGAAGATATCCCGGCCTCTCTTTCAGCGGGTTCTCAAGGAGTTTCCCAAGAGTGCTGCCCGGCTTCGGAGAGGCCTTGAGGCCCGGCTCATCTCGTTCACGCGCTCTGTTTCGGCCCAGTCGCGGCTCGCCGACGTCAGCGCGACTTGAGAGAAATCAATACCGGGACGTGGTCGGACGGCCGCTCCCACCCTCGGGCATCCTTGAGGATCTCCAGCGCGTCGACGTTGGCTGCGAGATCGCCGCTGAGCCAGATGTGATCAAGCCTGCGGCCTTTGTCTGCTGCCAGCCAGTTCGGTGATCGATAGCTCCACCAGGTGTAGAGCTTTTCATGCGGTGGAATCTGCTGTCTCAGCGCGTCGACCCAAGCTCCGGCTGCCAGGACGTTCTGCAATCGGTCGATTTCCACCGCGGTGTGGCTCACGACGTTCATCAGGGCCTTATGGCTCCAGACGTCAGCCTCGAGCGGCGCGATGTTGAGATCGCCTACCAAAATTGCGGAGCTGTTCTGCCAGTCTGGTCCCGACATCCAGTTGCTCATCTCCTCGAGGAAGCCGAGTTTGTGGGCGAACTTCGGGTTGACCTGCGGATCCGGGACATCTCCGCCGGCGGGGACGTAGAAATTGTGAATGGCAACCTCTCGCCCGGCGAACTCCACCGTGGCTGCAATGTGCCTCGCGTCACCTTTGGCGCAAAAATCCCGACGGCTTATGCTCGAAAGCGGGTGGCGGGAGGCGATGGCGACGCCGTGATAGCCCTTCTGACCATGGATGGCCAAATGCTCATATCCGGCTGACCTCAGGTCGGACGCGGGAAACTCCGCATCTCGGCATTTCGTTTCCTGCAGGCAAAGTACGTCTGGCTGATGCTCGTGCAGATACCTCAGCACCAGCGGCATGCGAAGCCTGACGGAATTGATGTTCCAGGTCGCGATTCTCAACATCACCGTCCATCTCTCGAGTGGAGAGGACGTCGCATAATATCTGCAAGGCGGCAAGAAGCCGACGTTTCAGGCCG
Organism: Hyphomicrobiales bacterium; assembly: GCA_028290705.1. GTDB lineage: Bacteria > Pseudomonadota > Alphaproteobacteria > Rhizobiales > Beijerinckiaceae > Terripilifer. The sequence continues at coordinate 19,199 of JAQGJH010000015.1, read as the reverse complement.
GTGGCGATTTCCGGGTCAGTCGAAGCGCTCGTAATTGATCCGGAAGAGGGAAGCGTCCGGCTTCTGCGCCAAATTGATGTTCGAGAGGGAAACGAGCGTTTCATAGCCCTGCGGATCGGTCACGGTCCATTGCCGAAGGGAGTAGTCGTTGACATCGAACACGAGCCGGATCCGAGACGTGCCACCGAACGTCGCCTTGTCTTCGATCAGGATCGAAACGGATTTGTCGTCGGATTTGACGTCCAGGATCTTGGTGTCGCGGGCGAGGTCGATCCGCTCCTTGAGGAGGAATTTCAGTGGCGTCTGACCAATGAAATAAACGTCCTGGGTCGCAAGCTTACGGTCCCGGATCGCAACCGAAGTTCCGTCGGCGATGATCTCAAGCGTGGCAGGGCGGTCGTACTCGAAGCGCATGCGTCCCGGTCGCTGGACGTGCAGTTTCCCCTCCGTGCGGCGCCCATCGGCGCCCAACTGAACGAAATCGGCCACGATGGTCGCGTGCGAATTGAAATAGGCATTTGCCCGCTGGACGGCCGTTGCCGGGTCGACGGCCGGCTTGCCCGGCGCCTGACGGGCGATGGCCTTGCTGGCCGGCGCGGGGCCCAGGTTCATGGGCGCGGAGGTCTGCGCTCCGGCAGACGTGACAACACCGAGACAAAGTCCAAGGACGGGCCAGATGCGTGACATGGATGCGATCTTCCACTTGCTTCAGCGATCGGTCGAAAGCCTGTTCTAGGCTGGGCCGATGGCGATTCTGAGACCGGCCACCGGTCAGGTCTAATCCGGCTCGGGGTCAAACGCACCGCGATCGACGCCGTTCCCGACGAGGATCTCGCGCTTGCCCGCGTGGTTTGCCGCCCCGACCACGCCTTCCTTTTCCATCCGCTCGACCAGAGACGCTGCCTTGTTGTAGCCCACCGAGAGTCGCCGCTGGATGTAGCTGGTCGAGCACTTGCGGTCCCGCAGGACAATGGCGACGGCGCGGTCGTAAAGGTCGCCGGATTCTTCGGCATCCATCGAACCTGCGGCTGGTTTGTCTCCATCGTCGAAAGACTCGTCATCGGCCGTAATCGCGTCGAGGTATTCGGGCTGTCCTTGCGTCTTGAGGTGGGCGACGATCTTTTCGACCTCGTTGTCGGAAACGAACGGGCCATGCACGCGGGAAATCCGGCCTCCGCCGGCCATGTGCAGCATGTCGCCCTGACCAAGCAGTTGCTCAGCCCCCTGCTCTCCCAAAATGGTCCGGCTGTCGATCTTCGACGTGACCTGGAATGAAATGCGGGTCGGGAAGTTGGCCTTGATGGTGCCGGTGATGACGTCGACCGACGGACGTTGCGTGGCCATGATGAGGTGGATGCCCGCAGCACGGGCCATCTGGGCGAGCCGTTGAATCGCGCCTTCGATGTCCTTGCCGGCCACCATCATCAAGTCGGCCATCTCGTCGACGATGACGACGATGTAGGGAAGCGGCGACAGATCCATGTCTTCGGTTTCGTAGATCGCCTCTCCGGTCTGTCGGTCGTAACCGGTCTGGACGGTGCGCGATATCGCCTGCCCTTTGGCTGCCGCCTCGGCGACCCGCGCATTGAAACCGTCGATGTTTCTCACACCGACCTTGGACATCTTCTTGTAGCGATCCTCCATCTCGCGGACTGCCCATTTGAGCGCCACGACGGCTTTCTTCGGATCGGTCACCACAGGCGTGAGCAGATGCGGGATCCCATCATAGACGGACAATTCCAGCATCTTGGGATCGACCATGATGAGTCGGCATTCTTCCGGCTTCAGCCGGTAGAGGAGCGACAGGATCATGGTGTTGATTGCCACCGATTTGCCGGACCCGGTGGTGCCGGCGACGAGCAGGTGGGGCATGCGGGCGAGATCGACGATGACGGGTTCGCCACCGATGGTCTTTCCCAAAGCAATGGCGAGCCGATGCTTGTTCTTCTCGAAGTCCTCGGACGCGAGCAACTCGCGCAGATAGACGGTCTCACGTCGTTGGTTCGGCAATTCGATGCCGATGGCGTTGCGCCCTTGAACCACCGCCACGCGTGCCGAGATCGCCGACATCGACCGCGCGATGTCGTCCGCGAGGCCGATGACGCGCGACGACTTGATACCCGGCGCCGGCTCCAGTTCGTAAAGGGTGACGACCGGTCCGGGCCGGACGTTGATGATCTCGCCTTTGACGCCGAAGTCGTCCAGCACGCCTTCCAGCAATCGCGCGTTCTGTTCAAGCGCGTCCTCGGAAATCTTGCTGATCGCCTGCTTCTTGGCTTCGGCCAGAAGCATCAGCGGGGGCAGTTCATAGGTGCTGCGTTCCAGGAAAGACGGCTGCGCTTCACGCACGGCGCGCTTGCCCGATTTGATCGCAGGTGCGGGCGCCGCGACGCGCTTGGAGACGACCGCGGCTTCCTCTTCCTCCTCATCGTCTTCGAATGTCTCGATCGATTGCGGTCGCTCGCGGGCCGGCCGCTCGCCACCGAGCGTCGGCTCGATGCGCTCTGCCCGAGGCGCCGCGACCTCCGCGCGGCGTGGACGCTCGCGCTCAGCCGTTGGTTCTCCGGCCGGCAGCGCCATCCAGCGCGTCATTGCGGCCTTGATGCTCAGCATTCCATGAATGGCCGCGCCGATGGAAATCAATCCAAAGCCGGGTTCTCCGGACGAGTCGTCGTCCTCCTCGGCGGCGCTTCGCCGTTCGTGGCCTAGATCCCTTGCATCCTCCTCAGCATCCTGCGGATCGGCGCCCGAAATGCCGAATCCGGCGGCGGCGCTCATGGCAAGCAACGCGATGGCGGCACTGACCGCACCGGCGAGCAGCATCGGCAGGCCCGCTCCATCGCCGAATTTTCGCGGCAGGGACAAGACGGCATCGCCCACGACGCCTCCGAGACCGGTCGGCAAGGGCCAGCGGTCTGTGATGGGCAGGAGAGAAAAGACGGTAGAGGTCGCAAAGGTCCCGACGATCCAAAGGGCCATGCGGAGCCCTGGCCGCTCCAGGCAACGCATCGTCAGCAGGCGCCAGCCCCAAGTGGCCAAGGGAATGAGTGCCGCAATCGATGCGAGACCCAGCATCTGCATGACGAGGTCGGCCGATACTGCTCCGACGGGACCCAGAAGATTTCGGGTCGGGCCCGAAGTTGCGTGATTGTAGCTCGGATCCTGTACCGACCATGTCAGCAGAGCGAGCGAAAGCGAGGCGCAGCCCAGCAGAAGCGCCAAACCGATCAGTTCGGCGCAGCGCTTGGCCACGAAGTCGCGGACTGGCTCAGGAATGTAGTGAATGGCTGAATAGGTGGTTGTCCGCATGTCTCCCGCACCAAATCCGAGCCATAGCCTGCTGGTCCAGCACCGAGGGGCCGAACTGATGAATCGAGGCTAGGCCCGCGCGGTTAACGGGGATTTAACCTTGAGGGTTGGAAGCGGGCGAGAAGCAAAAAGGGCGGCGCCGAAGCGCCGCCCTTGGAGTGCGGTGAGTGCGAGAGGAGTTCGCCTCAGGGGTTATAGGCGCGCTCGCCATGTTCGGCGACGTCGAGACCTTCGCGCTCGGCATCGATCGAAACGCGCAGGCCGACGATGAGGTCAACCACCTTGTAGATGATGGCGGATCCCACGCCCGACCAGACGATCGTGAGCAGAACGGCCTTGATCTGCGCGATCACCGCCGGGGAGAGTTCGTAGGCCGCAATGACCAACTCACCCGGCTTGCTTTCGTAGTCGGCAATACCGGTTCCGCCGAGGGCCTGGTTGACCAGGATGCCGGTACCAATGGCGCCGATGATCCCACCGATGCAGTGGATGCCGAACACGTCCAGCGAGTCGTCGTAGCCGAGCTTGTTCTTGATCGTTGCAACGAAGAAGAAGCACACGACGCCAGCGACGAGTCCGAGGACGATCGCTCCCATCGGACCGGCGAAGCCGGACGCCGGGGTGATCGCCACGAGGCCCGAGACCGCGCCCGAGACCATTCCCAGCAGCGAAGGCTTGCCCTTTGCGCCCCACTCGGCGAACAGCCAGGCGAGAGCGGCGGCCGCGGTGGCCACGAACGTGTTCAGGAAGGCGAGAGCCGCGGTTCCGTTCGCTTCGAGGTTCGAACCGGCGTTGAAGCCGAACCAGCCAACCCACAGGAGGGAAGCGCCGATCATCGTCATGGTCAGAGAGTGCGGAGCCATGGCTTCGCGCGGGTAGCCGACGCGCTTGCCGATCATGATTGCGCCGACAAGACCGGCAATGCCGGCGTTGATGTGTACGACCGTGCCACCAGCGAAGTCGAGCGCGCCCCATTTGAAGATCAGGCCGGCATCGGCCTTGACCTCTTCGAGAGCGGCCGCGGCAGCCGCCTTGGCCGCGGGATCCGTTGCGTCAGCCACCGCCTTGGCGGCATTGCCGATCGCGTCCGGGCCGCCCCAATACCAGACCATGTGGGCGATCGGGAAGTACACGAGAGTGACCCACAGAACCACGAAGAGCATCAGAGCCGAGAACTTCACACGCTCGGCGAAGGCGCCGACGATAAGTGCGGGGGTGATGCACGCGAAGGTCATCTGGAAAGCCAGATAGGCATATTCCGGGATGACGACGCCATTGGAGAAGGTAGCGGCGACCGATTCGGCATTGACGCCCATCAGGAAGGCTTTCGACAGACCTCCGACATAGTCGTTGAGACTGCCGCCGTTGGTGAACGCCAGCGAATAGCCGAACGTGACCCACATGACGGACACGAGGGACACGATCATGAAGACTTGAGTGAGGACGGACAGCATGTTCTTGGTGCGGACCAGGCCGCCGTAGAACAGCGCCAGGCCAGGGATGGACATCATCAGCACGAGCAGGGACGACACCAGCATCCAGGCCGTGTCGCCTTTGTTGGGAACGGGGGCTGCCGGCGCCTGCGCCAGAGCCGTGCCGGCCGACATGGCCAGCAGAGCGGCGGCTGCACCGATCTTCTTGATGGTTGAATTGACTACCGAGACGGATTTCATTTCTAACTCCTGGGAAGTCGAGCGGGGACGTCAGAGTGCGTCCGTATCCTTCTCGCCGGTGCGAATCCGGATGGCCTGTTCGAGCGAGCTGACGAAGATCTTTCCGTCGCCGATCTGCCCCGTCCGAGCTGCCGTCACGATGGCTTCCACCACCCGGTCAACCAGCTCCGACGCAACCGCCACTTCGATCTTGAGCTTCGGAAGAAAGCTCACGGCGTATTCGGCGCCACGGTAGATTTCCGTGTGTCCCTTCTGCCGGCCGTAGCCCTTCACCTCGGTGACTGTGAGCCCGTGCACGCCGACGGCGGTGAGCGCATCGCGCACCTCGTCAAGCTTGAACGGCTTGATTATGGCCATCACAATTTTCATGTCGGTATCCCTGCTTGGCCGTCGTGCCGGCGCCCAATTCGTCCTGGCGCCCCATGCCGGCTCGGTTCTGGCCGAGCGGCGCGTCGGGTCGGCGCGCAGCTCTGCTGCCACGGCTCAATCAAGCGGCATGCCAACTCTGGAGATTGCGGCAGGTTATTGTTCAGAGAGGAATATCAGTCGACCTTATGGGCATTTGGCTTTGCGCAAAGCTAACTGCACAGGATATGTGCAGCTAAAAATTGAACTGTGCCTCTAAATTAGTCAGTCGAAGGAATGTTGGTCTTTGGCCGGATCAGACCTTCCTGCATCACCGAAGCGATGAGATGGCCATCCGCAGTGAACAGCGAGCCGCGCGTCAGACCTCTGGCGCCGCCAGCGTTCGGGCTCTCCTGATCGTAAAGCATCCACTCGTCGGCCCGGAACGGTCGGTGGAACCAGATGGCGTGGTCGAGACTGGCGACCTGGCTACTCCCATCGAAGACCGACTTGCCGTGCGCTACCAACGCCGTATCCAAGAGCGTCATGTCCGAAAGGTATGCCAGTACGGCGCGGTGGGTGGCGGGGTCGTCCGGAAGGGCCCCAGAAGCACGCATCCAAATCTGTTGCGAGGGCCGCCGCGCCGTGCCAACCGCTCCGGGCGCATACCGGCTCGCGTCCACGGGTCGGAATTCGATGGGGCGTTCCCGGTCCAGGTAGCGGCGCACGCCGTCGGGCATCTGGTCGCCAAGGGCGCGCTTCAGTTGCTCGATGCCGGGCAAAGCTTCCGGTTTCGGGACATCCGGCATCGTGAGTGAATGCTCGGGCCCGACTTCGTCGATCTGGAACGAGGCCGAGAGAACGAAGATGGTCCGCCCATGCTGAACCGCCACGCATCTTCGGGTGGTGAAACTGCGTCCGTCGCGCACGCGCTCGACTTCGTAGACGATGGGGACCGAAGGATCGCCCGGCAGCAGAAAGTAGCAGTGCAGCGAATGCGGATTACGACCCTTGACGGTCCTGCTCGCCGCGACAAGCGCTTGAGAGATGACCAGACCTCCAAAGACCCGCTGCCATCCGACCTGCGGGCTCCGCCCCCGGAAGATGTTGTCCTCGATCTGCTCGAGATCGAGAATGGAGAGGAGCTCAGCGATTGGATCGCTCATGGGTCATCCCTTTTCAATGAGCGGGTTTCATTCCCGGGGGGCGGTCTCAACCGCATGGCCCGCGACGATGCCGCGCGCGATCTTGGCACAGCGGCATGCTAAAGATCCTTTCTACCAGATCCATAGGTCAAGAGGTGCAAAGGTGCAGGATGTGCTGATCGTTGGCGGCGGAATCGCAGGCCTGTCGCTCGGGCTTGCCCTGCGGCAGAGCTTCGGTCCCGCCCTGAAGATTACGATCGTCGATCCGGCCTATCGCAAGCGCATCAGGACGTCCCGGGCGTCGGCGCTCACCACCGGGTCGCGCCGCGTGCTCGACGCCCTCGGAGTCTGGCGACAGATCGAGGACCGGGCTCAACCCATCCTCCAGATGAAGATCACCGATTCGCGGCGCAATGACGTGGTCCGTCCCGACTTCCTGCACTTCGACCTTGATGCTGCGGCGGAACCAAGGCTTCTTCGGGGTCGGAACGGCGTTGCGCGCGATACTGCTCCTCGAGCTCACATGGTCTACAACGCCGACCTCATAGACGCGCTCGAAGCCGAGGTCGCGGCCAGTCAGATCGAAGTGGTCGACGTTCCAGCCGCCCGGATTCTGGTGGTCGCTCAAAAAGCGGTGGTGCGGTTGGCGGACGGGAACTCGATCGAGGGCGCGCTGCTCGTCGGCGCCGACGGCGCCCAATCCGCCGTGCGAGCGGCTGTCGGTCTCCAGACGGTCGGGCGGAACTATGGGCGCTCGGCCATCGTGGCGACACTCGGTCATGAGCTTCCGCATGGTGGCGTCGCCGTTCAGCATTTCCTGCCTTCCGGTCCTTTCGCCATGCTTCCGTTGACGGGATTGCGCTCGTCGATCGTCTGGACGGAGAGGACGGAGGATGCGAGAGCGGCTTTGTCGCTCGATCCTGAAGACTTCTTGGCTGAGATCGAGCGGCGGTTCGGCCATGGGCTTGGTGGGTTCACGCTCCTGGACCGGCCGGCTGCTTATCCGCTTCAACTGCAGCTGTCCCGGCGGTTCGTTGCGCCGCGAACGGCGCTCATCGGCGATGCGGCGCGTGTCATGCATCCGCTGGCCGGGCAAGGACTCAACTTGGCTTTCCGGGATCTCGCCGCGCTGGTCGACTGTCTTGCCGAACCAGTGAGGCTGGGCCTGGATGTCGGAGCGGCCAGCTGGCTCGCGAACTACCAGTCTGCTCGCCTCTTCGATTCTGTCGCCATGGCGGCCGCTACGGACGGACTGCATCGGTTGTTTTCGAACGATGTCGGTCTTTTGCGATCTTTGCGGGATCTGGGTCTCGGGCTTGTCGACCGCGCGCCGCGGCTGAAACGGCGGCTGGTTGGTGAAGCCGCGGGCGTGGAAGGCCAGGTCCCGACGCTGATGCAAGGCCGGTTGCCGTAATCAGCCTTCGAGCGGCCGCGCTTCGTCCGGCACCATGATGGGGATCCCGTCACGGATCGGGTAGGCAAGCCGCGCCACGCGGGAGATCAATTCCTGACGCTCCCGGTCGTATTCGAGTGTCGACTTGGAGAGCGGACAAACCAAGACCTCCAGAAGACGCGGATCGATGCGCGATGGCTCCGGGCCCGATTTCCGCGACTCGTCGACGATGCCGGGCAGGTGAGGATCATCCGACATGGCGTCTTTCATTGCAGGCTCGACACGGAGCCGTGACCTCTTGCCAACTCGATCTCGGTGATCGCGACGAGAACCTCGGCGCGCGATCTCAATGTCGCGGCTTCCAGAAGCGCCTGCTTTTCCTCAGGCCCGAAGGGGCTCATCATGGCCAGCGCGTTGACCAGCGCCTCGTTGGGCGTTTGTTCGATCCCCTTCCAATCGATCTTCAGACGATTTGCTTCCGCAAATTCGCGAAGAGCCCGCAGTACGTCGGCCCTGTTGACGTCCATGTCGCCCTGACGCGCGTCGAGATCATGAACGAAGTCGTCGTAGGACACGAGGCATTGGCGGTAAGGCGTCAGCACCGTCAGTTCTTCCGCGACTCGGAATCGTGCAATGCCCGTCAGATTGAGGACGTAACGGCCGTCGCCCGTTTCAGCGATCTGGGTGATCTTGCCCGCGCAGCCTACCGCGTGAAGAGACGGATGGCTGTCGGCAGACTCGTCCGCGCGGGGCTGGATCATGCCGACGATGCGATCGCTCTTCATGGCGTCATCGATCATCGCCATGTATCGGGGCTCGAAGACGTTCAACGGCAACTCGCCACGCGGCAGCAGCAAGGCCGACGAAAGCGGAAAAACTGGCAGGACGGAAGGTAGCTGGTCCGGCCGTGTGGGCGGATTATTGATGCTCATCTCGTTCCTGCTTCCCGCTCAAGAGAATAGTAGGGCCGACAACTTCCGGCGGGCCTGCGCCGTATCGGGGTCCATCGGTCCCCAGGCTTCGAAGAACTGCAGCAGTTGCTGTCTGGCGCGATCGTCTTCCCAAGTTCGGTCGCGCTTGAAGATATGCAAGAGCGCATCGGCGGCTTCTTGACGCCGGCCCCGCGAATTGAGGGCCAATGCCAGGTCGAACCTCGCCTGATGGTCGTCGGCATCGATGGCAATGCGGCGCTCCAGCTCCGGCATGTCTCCCAAATCGGCCGCCTGGAGCGCCAGGTCAAGGGCCGCACGCGCAGCCGTGATCCCGACATCCTTGGATGCGCTTTCGGGCGCGGCATCCAGCACCGAGCCTGCCTCCTCGAGCATGCCCCTCGTCACGAGCGTACGGGCCAGACCCGCGATGGCGCCGAGATGTTCCGGATCATGGTTGAGGGCCTCGGCGTACAGTGCCGTGGCCGCGTCCAGATCTCCTGCCGCGGCAACCGCTTCGGCCTCGGTCACGAGGTCCTGCGCTTCATCCTCTACGGGGCCGACGAGCCGCTCGATGAAGCCCTTGATCTGACTTTCCGGCAATGCGCCGACGAATCCGTCGGCCGGCCGCCCGTTCTGGAAAGCCACCACAGCCGGAATCGACTTGATGCCAAGTTGTCCGGCGATCTGCGGATGCTCGTCGATGTTCATCTTGACGAGCTTGACCTTGCCGCCGGCTGCCTGAACGACCTTTTCGATGATGGGCGTCATCTGCTTGCATGGACCGCACCAGGGCGCCCAGAAATCCACGAGCACCGGCTGACGCGTCGACTCGACGAGCACGTCCTCCCGGAAGGTGGCGGTCGTCGTGTTCTTGACGAGATCGCCGGTCGCGTCTGTAACGTTGGTCTGGCCGAACATCGATGCCCTCACTCTTCGCCCGCTCGTTGGCGGCAGCGGCTATTGCTTCAGCGGCTTTCCCTTCACATGGGGCAAAGCGCGGTGTCTCGCAACACGCCGATGCAAAGTTCGAGGCAGGAGGAGCCCTGCGCTCAGCTTTTTCCCATTTACCCATAGACGAGTGGTTGCAATCGAAATCGGAATGCGGCATATACCCGCCACCGGCAAGCCGGACGGATGCGGGTGTAGCTCAGGGGTAGAGCACAACCTTGCCAAGGTTGGGGTCGAGGGTTCGAATCCCTTCGCCCGCTCCAGAATTCAGATGAATTCTCGACGGAATGTCGCGTCCGATGCCTACGCCAGCAAGTGTCCGAGGTCCTTTCATGGCGTCGGCATCGCTACGGCAAACTCATATTTCTTTTCACTTTTTTTGGAGACCGCTTGCGGACGTGGCTTCGCGGGAACTAACATCCGGCCATGGTCGACACGGTCATCACAATCCGGAATGCGCGCGCTGGCGACGCAATCGATATTGCGGATGTGCACGACGCCGCTTGGCGGGATGCCTATCGGGGAATCATTCCTGGCCGTGAACTTGAACGGATGATTGCCCGGCGGGGGCCCAAGTGGTGGCAGTCCGCCATTCGTCGCGGCTCGCGGATCGTCGTACTCGACTTCGACGACAGCATCGAGGGTTATGCGAGTTACGGTCCGAATCGGGTTCCGACCCTTCCGTTCCAGGGTGAAATTTACGAAATCTACCTCGCCCCCGAATTTCAGGGATTGGGTTTCGGCCGTCGACTTTTCCAGGCCGCCCGAGAGGATCTCGTACAGCATGGGTACGGGTCGGTCCTGGTCTGGGCTTTGGCAGACAACGACCGCGCCATCCGCTTCTATCGAGGTCTTGGCGGGCGCGTGGTTCGCGAAGCTCAGGAGAAGTTCGCCGGCGAGTTCAGAAAGCGCATCGCCTTCGGGTTCGATTAGCCCTGACCGATATGGCTTGACCGGAGCCTTTTGGCGTTGACCTTGCAACAAAGTCTGGCTTGCGTCTCGACCGTTTGAACGCTTAAGCAGACACGCATGTTTCAACCCCGGAGCAGTTCATGCGTCTCGAGGCAGTGTCCATTGGCAAGAATCCGCCGCACGACGTCAATGTCGTGATCGAAGTTCCCATCGGCGGTGAGCCGATCAAATATGAGATGGACAAGGAGGCGGGAGCCCTTGTGGTGGACCGCTTTCTTTATACGGCCATGCGCTATCCGGGGAACTATGGCTTCATTCCCCACACGCTCTCCGACGACGGCGATCCGTGCGACGTGATCGTCGCCAACACGCGAGCGATCATTCCCGGAGCGATCATGAGCTGCCGGGTCGTCGGCGTCCTGATGATGGAGGACGAGGCTGGCGGAGACGAGAAGATCATCGCGGTGCCCTCGGCCAAGCTGACGCGACGCTATGAGAAGGTCAAGAATTACACCGACTTGCCGGAGATCACCCTTCAGCAGATCGAACACTTCTTCACCCACTACAAGGATCTCGAAGCTGACAAGTGGGTCAAGGTCCTGCGTTGGGGCGATGCCGAGGAGGCTCAGCAACTCGTCCTGCAGGGCATCGAACGCGCCAAAAAAGCCAAGTAGCGGCGCGTTCGCTCAGTTCTTCCGCTCGAGCAGGAAGACCGCCTGTTCCCCGAACATGTTCCAAACCCACCACGGGGCGCTCACACGCATGGGCGCCCCGAAGCGGTCGAGCGCCACGCCTCGGTCGATGCGCGCGCCGAGTTCATCCACCAGCGAGACGAAGTCGCGAATCGTGCAGAAGTGTATGTTGGGGGTCTCGTACCAGGCGAGCGGCAGATTTTCGGTGATCGGCATCCGTCCGCGCAGGAGCAATTGGCCGCGTATCTTCCAATGTCCGAAGTTTGGAAATGACACGATGGCGCGCTGGCCGATCCGCAACATGTGTTCCAGAACTTTTTTCGGATTGCGCGTGGCCTGAAGCGTCTGAGACAGAATGACGTAGTCGAAGCCGTCGTCTGGATAATCGATCAGATCGGTGTCGGCGTCGCCCTGTATGACCGAAAGCCCTTTGGCGACGCAATCGTTGACACCCCGCTGCGAGAGTTCAATTCCGCGCGCGTCGACGCCACGCTCTTCGCTCAGGAGGCGGAGAAGCGTACCGTCGCCGCAGCCGATATCAAGGACGCGGGTATTCGGCCGCACCATTTCAGACACGACCAGCAGATCGACCCGGGCGGCATCGGCCGATAGTGGCGCGCGGCGATCGGCTTCGTCGGATGCTGTCGCTCTGGTCATCGCGGTCCTTTGGCGCTTGCCAATCCCCGGGCGCGGGCCGCGCCTTCGAGGAAGCCCGAGGTGGTCGCCAACAGCTCCGGAACATCCAGCAGAAAGGCGTCGTGACCCTTGTCTGTTTCAATCTCGACGAACGAGACAGATGCTCCGCCGGCGTTCAGCGCATGGACGATCGCCCGCGACGCAGATGTCGGAAACAACCAGTCGGACGTGAAGGACGCCACGCAGAATCTCGTGCGGGTTCGCTGAAACGCTCGCGCGAGGCTGCCATCATAGTCGGCCGCAAGGTCGAAATAATCCATGGCGCGCGTGAGATAGAGATACGAGTTGGCGTCGAAGCGTTCGACGAAGGTGGAGCCTTGATGACGCAGATACGACTCGATCTGAAAATCGGCGTCGAACGAAAATGTCGGGGCAGCGCGGTTCTGGAACTTGCGGCCGAACTTGCGGTGCAGGGCCTCATCGGACAGATAGGTGATGTGGGCGGCCATCCGGGCCACCGCGAGCCCTTTTGTGGGATGCTTTCCATTCTCGAAATAGCGCCCCGCCGCCCATTCGGGATCGGCCATGACGGCCTGCCGGCCGACTTCGTGGAAGGCGATGTTTTGTGACGAGTGGCGTGCCGCGGCGGCGATCGGTATGGCTGAGAAGACGCGATCGGGATACGAGGCGGCCCATTGCAGGACCTGCATCCCGCCCATGGATCCGCCGATCACGCAGAAGAGCTGGTCGATGCCGAAATGGTCAACGAGCATGGCCTGCGCCCGCACCATGTCGCGGATCGTGACCATGGGCATGTCGAGACCATAGGGCTTTCCCGTCGCCGGATTCGTCGAGGCCGGCCCGGTCGTACCGAGGCAGCCGCCCACGACGTTCGAGCAGATGATGAAATAGCGATCAGTGTCGACGGGTTTGCCGGGACCGACCATCGTTTCCCACCAGCCAGGCTTCCCAGTCAGCGGGTGAACGTTCGCGACGTGCTGATCGCCCGTGAGAGCGTGACAAACCAAGATCGCGTTGCTCTTGTCGGCGTTGAGCCGACCATAAGTCTGATAGGCGATCTTCAGGGGCGCCAGGGCAATGCCCGAGTCCATGGCCAGCGGCCGGTCCAGACCCAAATGAAGGACGTCGCTATGCGGGGCATCGGCTTCCCGCCATGCCGCGTGACCAAGGGTCGCCTGACCGAGCTCCACCAAAGACCCGACTCCTGCCGGCGGTTCGGTTTTTCGAACGCAACGTTCGGTATCTAGGAGCCACCCCGACATGAGTCAAGCTTCGGCGACGTGCCCTGCGGGCCGGGATTCCTTTGCATTGGGAGGGCTGCGCCATTATGAGGAACGTCACCCCTTGAGCCCCGAAGCGAGAGTGCCCGCCGTGGTTTCCGTCCGTGATGCAGACAAGGATCCCCAGCAGATCCTCGGTGAACTGCGGGTCGATATCGACAGGATCGACGCCGACATGCATGCGCTTCTGATGGAGCGCGGTGAAATCATCGATCGACTGATTGGCGTCAAGGCGAGAATGGGCGGCGGATCGGCTTTTCGTCCTGGGCGCGAGGCCGACATGATGCGGCGGCTGGCCGAGAGGCACCGCGGACTGCTGCCGCTCGACACGATCGAAGGCATCTGGCGAATCATCATCGCGACCTTCACGTACGTTCAATCGAATTACAGCGTGCATGCGGATATCGCGGGCGGAGACGCTGCGATGCGTGACAGCGTCCGCTTCCATTTCGGGTTCACGGTCCCGTACATCACCCATCATGGGGCCTCAGGGGTGATCGACGCGGTCGCGAAAGCCGATGGCGACCTGGGCATGTTCCGCATCGATGGCGGCGCAACCGCCGGGGCGTGGTGGAGGCGCCTGGAAGGCCATGAGACACCCAAGATCATCGCGCGGCTTCCATTCGTGGAGCGTCCCGATCATCCGGCCGGCATGCCTGTCTTCGTAGTGGCGAAGCCGCTGGAGGAAGCAGCAGCGCGTGAGATCATGGTCTATTCGGCGCAATTGGAACGATGGCGCGACGGCATTCCCCCGGCCCTCGCGGCCTGTGGCGTAGACATCATCGGCAATGCGGCCGACCAGTACTGGCTCTCACTTCTTCTTGCTGTGCCGGCGCGCTTGGGCGAGGCGACGATACACGAGGCCATGCGGACGGCTGAAGCGGGCCACGTACGATTGAACGAGGTTGGGAGCCATGCGGCTCGCTTCGCCTTTCACCGTCCCGCCGCACCGACGACCAGCGCCTGAACTCAGTTCATCTTATTCTCTGTCGGATGTTCGAAATGCCCGATTTGCCAGTCCCCGACCGTCCCGTTCCTCGCCCCGGCATCCTCGAGATAGACCCCTACGTGCCGGGCAAAAGCGGCGTGTCCGGCGTCGCCAAGGTCTACAAGCTGTCGTCCAATGAAACGCCTCTCGGCGCTTCGCCTCAGGCCGTCCAGGCCTTTGCCTCGCTCGCGGGGAAACTCGAACTTTATCCGGATGGCTCCGTCAGCCGGTTGCGGACGGCGATTGCGAACCGCTTCGGGCTCGATGCCGATCGCATCGTTTGCGGCAATGGTTCGGACGATCTCTTGCACCTTCTCGCGGGGGCTTATGTCGGCCCAGGCGATGAGGGCATCTTCACCACCCATGGATTTCTCGTCTACAAGATCGCGATCCTGGCTGCCGGCGGCGTTCCCGTTGTGGCCCCCGAAAAAGACCTCACGGCGGACGTGGACGCCATTCTGGCGCTCGTCACGGAAAGGACCCGCATCGTCTTCCTGGCCAATCCGAACAATCCGACCGGCACCTACTTGCCGTTCGACGAGATCAAGCGGCTGCACGCCAGCTTGCCCAAGCGCGTCGTTCTGGTGCTTGACGCCGCCTATGCGGAATATGTCCGTCGCAACGATTACGCGGAAGGCATCGAGTTGGTCGCGACGAATGAGAACGTCGTGATGACGCGCACGTTTTCGAAGATCTTCGGCCTCGCCAACCTGCGCCTCGGCTGGTGTTATGCGCCTGCCGGGATCTGCGACGCGCTGAACCGTATTCGTGGCCCCTTCAACGTGAACGGCGCTGCACTCGAGGCCGGCATTGCGGCACTCGCCGATCATGCGCACCTCCAGAAAGCAGTCG
Organism: Hyphomicrobiales bacterium; assembly: GCA_028290705.1. Lineage (GTDB taxonomy): Bacteria > Pseudomonadota > Alphaproteobacteria > Rhizobiales > Beijerinckiaceae > Terripilifer. The sequence continues at coordinate 4,073 of JAQGJH010000015.1, read as the reverse complement.
ACCACAACGAGACATGGCTGACCTGGCTGACGGAAGAAATCGGGCGCATCGGACTGTCGGTCACGCCCAGCGTCGCCAATTTCGTGCTCGTGCATTTCCCGCAAGCCGCCGGGATGAGCGCCGCCGATGCCGAGATGTTCCTGGCCCGGCGCGGGCTGGTCGTGCGCGCGGTGACGGCCTATGGGCTGCCGCACGCACTCCGCATCACGGTGGGTTCGGAGGAAGCCAACCATTTGGTCGTGGCCGCGCTGCGCGACTTCACACAGGCGGTTCACCATGCCTGACCGTCTCGGACCACCGCTGCCACAACCATTGTTCGAGAAACTCGTCATCGTGGGTGTCGGACTCATCGGATCGTCGTTGCTGCGTGTCGCGCGCCGGAAAGGCCTGGCGCGCGTCCTGGTCGGCGTCGATCGGTCCATGGACGTCTGTGCCCGGGTGCGTGAGCTCGATCTGGCCGATCAAGTCTACGACGATGCCGCGGCTGCCGTTGTGGGTGCCGATCTCGTCATCCTGTGCACACCCGTCGGAGCCATCGGATCGGTCGCCGAGCAGATCGGCCCGCATCTCTCCGCCGGCGCGATCGTCTCGGACGTTGGATCGGTGAAGGGTGCGGTCGTGGCGTCGATCTCGCCGCATCTGCCGGCCGGCGTTTCGTGCGTTCCGGCGCATCCGGTGGCGGGCACTGAATATTCCGGTCCGGATGCAGGTTTCGCGACCCTGTTTCACGAGCGCTGGTGCATCCTGACCCCTCTCGAAGACGCGGATCCAAAAGCCGTCGACGCCATGAACGCCTTCTGGTCGGCGGCAGGCTCCAAGGTCGAGGTCATGACGCCTGCGCACCATGATCTCGTCCTGGCGATCACCAGTCACGTGCCGCATCTGATCGCCTACAACATCGTGGGAACCGCTGCGGATCTCGAGGAGGTCACCCAGTCGGAAGTGATCAAGTTCTCGGCGGGCGGGTTCCGCGACTTCACGCGAATTGCCGCATCCGATCCGACCATGTGGCGCGATATCTTCCTGCACAACCGCGAGGCCGTCCTCGAAATGCTCGGTCGTTTCAATGAGGATCTCGCAGCATTGCAGCGCATGATCCGGTGGGGCGACGGTCAGGGCCTGTATGATCTGTTCACGCGGACGCGCGAAATTCGTCGCAGCATCATCGAGCAGGGTCAGGAAACCACAGCGGCGGACTTCGGGCGTCGAACGTCACCGGATGCCGGGTCGGATCAATAGAGCGCCGGAATCTGGATCGGAGTGCGGACAGGACCGACAGAGACACGGCCGTTCTCGAAGCGGACGGGCCACTTCATCGCCGCGGCGGCGCTGACGATGGAGTCAGCGCGTTTGCCCAACAATCCGCCCAAGGCCTGCTGAAGTTTGTTCCCCGAAGAGATGCCCCATCGAGACATGAGAGGACCAGCGCCGACCGCCGACGCATCTAGCTTGCCTCGCATACGCCGCTCATCGTCGAGATCCAGCACTCCGGCGGCTTCGGCCTGGAACGGTCCTTTGACGAGCCGGGCGGTCGCGATTTCGACCTGTCCGCCACCCAGCCGCCACGCTTCGACGGCTTCTTTCCAATCTCCCCGAGGCTTCGCCGTCAGGCCTTTGACGACTCCGGAGACTTCGAGGTTGGCGGGATCCGTCGAGCCGATGGCCTGATCGAGCGCTGGGACGACTGCACCCGTCGCCGCGAGTGCGACATCGAGGGCGCCTGCGCCCTGTGCGAAATCCGGTCTGAGGTGGAGTTCCGCATTCTGCGCTCTGAACTCAGCCTCGGGCGCTCCCGGGGACGGAGTCGCCCGCAAGGCCGTCGCCGACAAGGACAGCCGTTGCAATTCACTGCCGGCCAGACGCAGGCTGATCCGCAGCGCTTCCCACTCGACCCTGCTCGAAGTCTGGTCGACGACCACATCGAGCGGCGCCGTCGCCTCGGCCAGAACCAACTTTGGATTATAGATTTGGGCCACCACCGTGACTTCGCCCAATCGGACGTCCACCGGCCTGCCGCCCTCGGCGCTCTTGATACTGACGGCTGCGCACCGCAACTCGAGTCTGAATGGATAACCGCCAAGGCGACGATCGGTGCAGGTCCAGGTTCGTCCCTGAGAGGCCTCACGAAGGACGAAGTCGTCCAGCGCTCGATTCGTCGCCTGAGCCGAGTAAAACCAGAAACCCGACCAGGCGGCGGCGATCAGCAGAAGAAGAGACGTGGGAAGGTAGAGCCCGAGACGACTGACGGTTTGCTTGCGCGGAGGGGTCGAATCATTGTCGGTCATCCGCATTTCCTGATGGTCGAACGCGCCACCGCATCCTCGGACGGACGCGGATGGACGGGGAAGGTATTTCAATGACGGGCGATCATGGCGACCTTTGGGTCTTCGGCTACGGCTCGCTGATGTGGCGACCAGGATTCGTCTTCGATGAGGCGCAGCCCGCACTCGTGCGAGGCTATCACAGATCGCTTTGCATCTACTCTCACGTGCACAGGGGAACACCGGATCGTCCGGGTCTGGTGCTGGGGCTGGATCGGGGTGGCGCATGCCGAGGACTGGCATTCAGGGTGCGGGCGGAGGATCGTTCTTCCACACTGGCATACCTGCGTGAGCGCGAGCAGGTTACGTCCGTCTACAAGGAAGCGGTGCTGGATGCTCACCTGGCGGATGGCCGGGCCGTTCCAACCGTGGCCTATGTCGCAGACCGTTCGCATCCGCAATATGCCGGGCGGTTGGACTCGTCCGACCTGGTCCGGTTGGTTCTGCAGGGACAAGGCATTTCCGGCGCGAACATCGACTACGTGCAAGCCACGCTCGAAAGGCTGCGTGCAGAGGGCATTCGAGATCATGGGCTCGCCTTCGTGGTCGCTGAAGCGAGAAGACGCATGTGATGTCTCACGCGTGGCGGTTCGACTCGACGATTTCCCGCAGCGAAGGATCGCGCGCGACCGACTCGGCGATGAGCCGGTCTGAAGCAACCTCCAGCCTTTCCTGCAGAAGCTCGAAGAATAGCTGCTTCTCCAGGCCGGTGGCGATCGGCTCGAGCACCTCGACCACGATCGTGCCGGGTCGGCGGATCCAGCTTCGGCGCGCCCAGAACAAGCCCGAGTTGAGAGCAACCGGCACGCAAGGCACGCCGCAGGTCTCATACAGATGCGCCACGCCGAACTTGTACTTGGGCGGCGCCCCGGCGGGCCGCCGGGTACCCTCCGGAAAAATGAAGAGAAGGCGCCGATCGGCGAAAATCTGCTGGGCGCGCGCGGCCGCTTGGGCCAGGGCGGTTTTCCCCCGACTGCGGTTGATGGCAATCTGGTCCGCTTTCCAAAGATACCAGCCGAAAACCGGAATGTAGGTCAGCTCGCGTTTTAGAATGTAGGAGAAATCGTCGAAGATCAGCGTGAGGGCGAAGGTTTCCCAGGTCGATTGATGCTTCGGCGCGATGATGTACGGAGCAACAGGCCGGCGCTCCAGACCACGAAACTCATGCTTGAGGTTGCAGATCCGGTCCAGGAGCCAAAGGGACGATCGAGCCCAGACGCGGGCCAGGTTGAACACCGACCGGCGGCTCATGAACATGGTCGGAAGACCCACGATCATCAGCACGATCATGTTGGCATAGAAGAGGAGGTTGAAGAGGAGCGACCTGAGAAGAAGCATCCGTCTTCAATGCCTCAACCGGCTCCCGAAGGAAAGCGGGCTTGCATTCAGGACCAGCGGTGCCCGGCAGGCGACGGCTTGGCGTGTAACCGCGGCCCAGACGCGGCGTCGGTGATTTGCAGGCGCGCCAATGCGACGAGATATTTGACGTATTCCGTCGCCATGACGCGGGTGACAAGGGCGCTGCGCCACCACCGCCCCTCGCGCATGCGGAGAGTGACGACCGAGTAGGGGATCAATTGGTGGCCGGGGAGCGCGTGCGCCATCTCGATCATGGCTCGGGGCATGTGGTAGTTCGAGGTGACGACGATCAGCGGGTTGCCGATGCCCCGCTGTTCAACCCAGCGGCGCGCTTCCTGTGCGTTTCCGGTCGTATTGAGCGCGTCATAGCCGAGATCGACGCAGCAATCGACA
>JAQGJH010000002.1 GCA_028290705.1 Hyphomicrobiales bacterium | reverse complement strand
CGCGAATGCCGAGGATTTCGAACTCAACTTCGCCGAACTGGCGAAGAAGTTTCGCGTCATCGCGGTCGACCGTCTCGGGCAGGGCTACACCGACAATCCACGTCGCGACGAGGATTGGACCATGTCGGCGGCCGTACGACATCTCGCGGGATTCCTGAAAGCGCTCGGCCCGGGCCCCTACAATCTCGTGGGGCACTCGCGTGGAGGTTATTGCGTGGGACGCGTCACGCTCGATTATCCGCGTCTCGTCGAGAGCTGCGTCATGATCGACAGCAACACCGCGTCTCCCGGCCCTTCGCGCAACGAGATCGTCTTCGCGCTCAATCCGCACAAGGCCGGCACGCTCGAATCGTCGCGCTGGGTCTACGAAACCTATTCGTACAAGACCGATCACGTCACCGACGATTGGATCGCCATGAAGCAGAAGATCACCGATCTGCCGAAGAACCGCGAAGCCATCGCCAAGATGAAGACCGAGGGATTTTTGGCGACGCGCTTCCTCCCGGAACTTCTCGCCGACAAGGAGGAGTTCTTCGCCAGGATCGAAAAGGACGGCTTCATCCGCCCCGTTTTGCTCTTCTGGGGCTACAACGACCCGACGGCGCCGCTTCCGCAAGGCATGGAGCTTTACAAGCTGATCGCCAGGAAGCAGCCGCGCACCAGCATGCATATCGTGAACGAGGCCGGCCATCACAGCTTCCGTGAACGCGCCGCCGAGTTCAATCGCGTGATTGCCGAATTCGTGGAGGGCGTCGGTCATGGAAACTGAAACGCTGGACAACCCGACCTACGTTCCCACATCGGCCGACATGGGCGAGGAGAAGTGGCTCGACGTCGACGGCATCAGGACGCGCTATTTCGATCAGGGCGAGGGTGAGCCGGTCGTCTTCATCCACGGCGCCCAGATGGGCGCGGGCGACGGCGCGAGTTCAGCCAAGACATGGGCGCTGAACTTCCCGGTGCTGAAGCAATGGCACAACGTCATCGCCTTCGATAAACTCGGGCAGGGTTACACCGACAATCCCAAGAGCGAGACCGACTACACGATGCACGCCATCGTGCAGCATGCGATCGGCTTTCTCGATGCGCTGGGCAAGAAGCCTTATCATCTGGTTGGTCATTCGCGTGGCGGCTATATCGTCACGCGCATCACCATGGAACGCCCCGATCTCGTCCGCAGCTGCATCTGCGTGTCGTCCGGTACGCTCTCGCCGGGATCGACCCGTACCGCGCTCGTCCACAAGGATGCGCCCGAGCCAAGGCTGAGCCGCGAGTCCATTCGCTGGTATTGCGAACGCTATTCCTACAACCCCAAGATCGTCACCGAGGACTGGCTCGACGGCTGCATGGCTATTGCTGCGACCGAGCGCAACAAGATCGCCGTCAAGACGATGGCGCAGGAGAAGGTGAAGCGGAACTTTGCCGCGCAACTCTTCAACCAGCGCAACGAGACCCATCGCTGGCTGCTGTCACAGGGCATGCCGTGCCCGACGCTGGTGGTCTGGGGGTTTGACGATCCCGCGGCCGACATCGAGAACGGCCTGATGCTCGTCGACATCTTCATGCGCAAGCAGCGCAAGACCGAAGTGCGGATCTTCAATCGCTCCGGCCATTTCGTCATGCGCGAACATCCCGCAGCCTTCAATCGCCTGATCGACACCTACGTCAAGGACCAATCCAGGTCGACCAACGCATGACGCGCGGAAGGATCGCATGACCGCTCCCCTGCTCTCGATCGATCGTCTCGCCATCCATGTCCGGCAGGAAGGCGGCGCGCGGCTGAAGATCGTCGAGGACATTTCATTCGACATCATGCCCGGTCAGTTCTTCGCGCTCATCGGCGAGAGCGGATCGGGCAAGTCGATGATTGCCCGGGCGATCATGCGGCTGATGCCCGATGAAGTTCTGGACATCGAGGGGTCGATTCGCTTCGGCGGGCATGATCTGGCGCATGCGGGAGAATCCATCCTGCGTCCGCTGCGCGGGTCGCAGTTCAGCATGATCTTCCAGGAGCCCATGTCGAGCCTCGACCCGCTGATGACGATCGAGCGGCAGTTGAGCGAGGCGGTCGAAGCCCATGGCAAGCGCCGCGGCGTCGCCATGCGCAAGCACATTCTCGACCTGCTCGCGCGCGTGCGCTTCCGCAATCCCGAGCAGATCCTGAGGTCCTACCCCCACGAACTGTCGGGTGGCATGCGCCAGCGCGTGATGATCGCCAGCGCGCTCGTCAACGAACCGAAGCTTCTCATCGCCGATGAGCCTACGACGGCCCTGGATGTCACCATCCAGGCGCAGGTGCTGGACATCATCGCAAGTCTGGCCCGGGACTACGGCCTGTCGGTCCTGTTCATCTCCCACGATCTTTCCCTGGTTTATGAAAACGCCGATGAAATCGCGGTCCTTTATGGAGGCGTGCTGATGGAGCAAGGGGCCGCCCGCGCGGTCATCGAACGTCCGGCACATCCCTACACGTCGGCGCTGCTGGCCTGCGTCCCTCGCAGGCGACGCGATGGAGCGCGTCAGGAAGGCATTGAGGGAACGGTCCCGAGCGTATCCGACTGGCGGCCGGGTTGTCGTTTTGCCGCGCGTTGCGCCTATCGGCAGCCGCAATGCACGGAGGGCGACATCGCGTTCAGGATGCTCGAAGATCGCCGTGTCCGCTGCGTCGCGCCTCTTCTGGAAGGCATGCCCGCATGAGCGCAACCCTCGACGAAATCGCCGGGACATTCGCCACAGAATCTCCTCTGCTCGTCGCCAAGGGTGTGACGAAGTCGTTCTGGGGGCGCACTGGATTGTTCAAGCCGCGCGCCGAGAACAGGGCGCTCGACGACGTCTCGGTGACGCTGCGGGAAGGAGAGATCCTGGGCCTTGTGGGCGAAAGCGGCTGTGGCAAGTCCACCTTCGCCAAGGTGATGATCGGACTCGAGAAGGCCGATTCCGGAACGCTCGATCTCGGTGAACGCCGTATCTTCGCACCCGGCGAGCGCGCCCTGCCGCCGGCCGAACGCGGCATCCAAATGGTCTTCCAGGACCCCTATGGCTCGCTCAACCCGCGCATGAACGTGCACAGCATCCTGGCTGAAGGCCTGCGAATCCGCGGCGAACTCAAGGCGGCGGAGATCAGCGCCGAGGTCCGCCGGCATCTCGAACTCGTCGGCCTCGGGCCCGACTCGCTCACCAAATATCCGCATCAGTTCAGCGGTGGCCAACGGCAGCGCCTCTGCATCGCCCGCGCGATCATCACCCGGCCGCGTCTGCTGATCGCCGACGAGGCGGCCTCAGCCCTCGACGTCTCCGTGCAGATGCAGATCCTCAATCTGCTCCTCGATCTTCGCGATCGCATGGGCCTGGCGATCATCTTCATCAGCCATGACATGGCGGTGATCGAGTACCTGTGCGACCGCATCGCCGTCATGTATCGCGGCAGGATCGTGGAGACGGGTGGCGCGGCCGCCGTCGTCGATCATCCGCGTCATCCCTATACGGAGCGTCTCATCGCGGCGCGGCCGCGCGTCGGCCGTCGGCGAACACAGAGGCAGGAACAGGACGCTGAATCCATGGAAGCCCCACTCGCGCCCGGTGCGTCCCGTTGCGTCTATGTGGAGAGGTGCCCGCGCGCCAGCGAGATCTGCCACACGGAGGCGCCGCCCATGGAGCAACGTGCGGGCACCGCCTTCGCCTGCTTTCATCCACTCGAGGACCGCGGGGACCCACGCCCACTGGCTTGAGGCATGGGTCCAGGCGTGACCGGGCAATGCCCTACTCGGCGATCTGTCGAGCCTTCGCGACGGCCTCGGGCGACGCCTTGTAGATCCTCTCGATGATCGCCCTGGCGTTCTCGCCCTTCACCGCGTTGATCGGGAGCTGCAGCTTTTTGGCCTCGGCCAGAAAAGACGCGTCCGCCATGGTGGCGTCAAAGGCCTCGCGAACGGCCTTCAGCCGGTCCTCGGGCACCGATTTCGACATGATGAACGGTCGGCCCAGATCGCCGCCCGAGACGAACACATCGAGCACTTCCTTCTGCTCCGCCGTGGTTGCCAGAGCGCCGATGAATGGGACTTCCTTAGGCAGGTCCGGCGACGTCAGGGGCGAGAAGCTCACCAAGGGGGTGATCTTCTTCTCGGAAATCCATTCCGGCGGAACGCTGCTCCACGAGCCGCAATCGCCATCCAGTTCCCCACGCTCAAGCGCGAGCTTCTGTTCGGCGCCGCCCGGGAATCCGAGAATCTGCCTCACCTTGATGCCGAACATGTTTTGCAGGATCGCGCCGTTCACATAGGCGGCCGTGCCCTTGGCGGTGCTCCCCAGGATGAACTCCTTGCGGGCCTTCAGTTCGTCCCAATCGGCGATCTTGGCGGTGTGCCAGGCGTAGCAGACGCGCACGTCCGGGGTCATGCTGCCCACCCAGGCCACGTCCGCAAAGCGGAACTTCACCTTCTCGGGGTTCATCAGCGAATCCGTGATGAGCGCCGGATTGAACGTCGTGATGTAGGTGCCGTCCTTCGGCTGCGTCGCCTCGAGCTGACGCACCGCATTGAGGCTGCCGGCGCCGGGAAGGTTTTGCACGATGATGTCGGGCTTGCCGGGTATATGCCGGCCGAGATGCCGCGCCAGCAGGCGCGCATAAGCGTCATAGCCGCCACCGGCCGAAAAGCCCACCACCATGGTGAGCGTCTTGCCCTTGTAGAACTCCGCCGGCGCCTGCGCGAGCGCGGGACTCGCGGCTGCCAGCGCGCAGGCGGTGGCGAGCGCCAGAACGGCGCTGCTGTGGCTTTTCATGACGTTTCCTCCTGGAGCGCATCGTTGGCGCATCGCCGGCCTTCAGCCTCGCGAAAGGCCGGGCCGGCGGCAAAGATTAGTTTTCCCCCACCCCGGTGGCAAGGTTGAGAGCGGCGGCTATTTGTCGAGACCCAGCCCCGACACCATCTTGCCCCAGCTCACCACGTCCGCCTGGAACACCTCGACGGCTTCGGGCCTCGTCCGCTGCGCCGTGTTCAATCCCATGGTCTCGAACTGCTTGATCACGTCGGGATCCTTCAGCGACTCGTTGATCTCGGCATTGAGCTTCGTCAGCACCGGCTCGGGCGTGCCCGCGGGCGCGAAGAAACCGGCCCACGAGCGCGCCGTGAAGCCCGGAAATCCGAGTTCGGCATAGGTCGGCACGTTGGGGATCGATTTGGAGCGCTCGGCCCCGCCCACCGCAATGCCCACCAGCTCGCCGCTGGCGATCGGCTGGATGGCCGTCGCGGTGCTGGCCATCAGGTTCACGTCTCCCGACAGAAGACCCAGCATGGCCGGATTGCCGCCCGGGAACGGGATGTGCTTGACGTTGGTCTTGGCCACGACCTTGAAGAAATACTCGGCCGAAATATGCGATCCGCTGCCGATGCCTGACGATCCCATGAACAGCTTGTTGTCCTTGGCATGCTGCATCACGTCCGCGAAGGATTTGATGCCCGACTTGGGATTGGCGGCGAGGAGCTCCGGCGCCTCGGCCGGGATCGCCACCGGAGTCAGGCCGCTGGCGGTGAAGCCGGACTTTTTGTAGAGCGTGTCGTTGATGGCCAGCGACGACGTCGCCAGAAGCAGCACGTACCCGTCCGCCGGCTGCATGGCGACGTGACGCGCCGCGATATTGCCGCCGGCTCCACCCATGTTCTGGATGACGACGGGCTGACCCAAGCGGTCGCCGAGCTTCCTCCCGATGATGCGCGCCACATTGTCGGCGAACCCGCCGGCGGCGAAGCCGACGATCACCGAGATCCGCTTGGTGGGAAAGGCCTCCGGGGCCTTCTCCTGTTGGGCGCAAGCTTGGCCCCCGACGGACGCCGCCAACATCGTCATCGTGCCGAGCGCGAGCGCTCGCTTGAAAAAATGCATGTCTTCCTCCCGTGTGCTCACCTCTTGTCGGGTGATCGTTCTGCTTCCGACGCTTGTGCGCCCGCGAACCTGTCAGTCTTTCGAATAGCCGGCCTTGATGCGCGCATCGATGAAGAAGCAGCCGCCGTCGCGCACCACGCGCTCGCCGGCCGTGAGCGCGTCGGCAAGTTGCGCCAGATCGGTCACCGGCGCATGCGCCTCGAAGCCTTGCGCCTTGGCGATCTCGCAGAGCGCCATTGGGGGCGAGTCGAGGCGTTGGCCGATCCATTTGTTCTCGACCGGTCGATGACGCTGCACGGCCATGCGCTCCTGGTGCACTTCATCGTTGTAGTAGGAGCCGTTGTTGGCGACGATCAGCATCATGGGCAGTTTCTGCGCCGCCGCGGTCCAGAGTGCGTTCATTCCCATGGCGAAATCGCCGTCTCCGATGACACCGACCACGAGGCGCGTGGAATCCTTGAGCGCCAGCGCCGCCCCGACCGTATGCGCCGGGCCGGTGCCGACCGCGCCTCCGCCGTCCTTGCCGAGGAAGTCGAGCGGCGAGCGGAACCGGCAGGCGCGTTGCGGCCATCCGATTGGCAGCCGCGCGAACGTCACCTCGCGTCGGTCGCTCCATTCGCCGAGCGCGAAGGCGAGCTGCGTCAGATCGAAGTCTGCGCCTGCGTCTGGCTTCGTGGCTTTCTCGGTCCAGTGCGGAGCATCCATGCGCGGCCGCGGCGGCGCTGTCGCAGGTCGCTCCATCAATTGCGCGATCAATGTGTCGGGATGCGCCAGCACGGAGAGATCGATCGCCGGCAGAGCCTGGTGGTCGAGGCTCCAGCCGTTGGTCAGCATCCCGTCCAGAGAGCAATGGATGATTTTCGCCTCGATCGGCTTCTGTGTCTGCGAATGCCCGGTGCGCGCGCGAATGAATCCCGCGAGGTCGAGCCAGTCGAGCGAGAGGATCAGATCGGCCTCCGCCAGTGCCCGGCCTTCTGCTTCCGTGGCCTTGTCGCCGGCGGGCGGCAGAACATGCAGCGGATGCTCGGTCGGAAATGCCGGCGCATTGTTCATCGAGCTGAGGATCTGCGCGCCGAAACGCTCCGCAAAGGAGATGCGCCGCTGCCAGTCGTCCACGTCTCGCGACACGCGGCCCGCAAGGATGAGGGGTTGGCGCGCCTGCAGAAGTGCAGTCTCAATCTCGGCCACGAGGTCGGCAGGCGCCGCGGGCGTGCGCGGTGGTCCGAAGCGGCCGGCAGCCGGAACCGCAACCTCGCGCCGCAACGCCGTTTCCTGCAGATGCGCGTCGAGGCAGACGTAAACCGGCCCTTGCGGCCGGGCCCGCGTGATCTGGTCGGCGCGCAGCAGCGACTCGACGCAGGCCTCGATGGAGCCGGGTTGATCGTCCCACTTCACATAGGGGCGCACGATGGCCGCCTGGTCGCGGGACGTGTGCACCCAATCGATCCAGGGGCGGCGGTGATGCGCGTCCACCGGTCCAGTGGCGCCGACGATCAGCATCGGGCGGCGGTCGCACCAGGCATTGTAGATCGCCATCGAGCCATTCATCAGCCCGACGTTCGAATGCAGGATGACGAGCAGGGGCGTTTCGGTGACGCGTGAATAACCGTCCGCGATCGACACCGCGTGGTTCTCGTGGAGGCACGTGATCAGATTGGGATTGCGATTGCCCAGGTGGTTGACGATGGAATCGTGCAGGCCACGAAAGCTCGCGCCCGGCACCAGCACCGCATGTTGGTACCCGAGCGTCTGCAACATGTCGGCAATGACGTCGCTTCCCCAGACCGTATTCTCGTCAACTCCACCGCTCATCGGCACGTTTCTCCCGCTTTCCCATTGCTAGGGGCGTGGACATGCCCGACGCAGCGCCATGGCGACGATCGTCAGGGTTTCCCGCCACCGGAACCTTCGCGTTCTCTTGGCGCCAAGTTCATGGGTGGCGGGTAGATCATTCAAGTGAATAATTATTGCGGTCGCGTGAGTTGCCTGCACGTTCGCGCGGATGCGCGGACTAGCCGCCCGTCGCGATCGCCTGTCGCGCACGCTCGACGACCTCGGGCGGTGTCGCATAGACCCGATCGAGCAGCTCCTTCATTTCTTCGCTGCTGAGGATTTCGAGATCCATGCGCAGCTTGCCGGCTTCCTCTAGAAACTCCGGATCCCGAACCATTTTGTCGAACGCGCCCTTGACGGCGGCCAGACGATCCTGCGGAACGCCGGGCGGCATCACGAAGGGCCGGCCCCATACCTGCGAGGCGAGGATCAATTCCATCACCTGCCGGTCCTCCTCGTTGCGCGCAAAATCCATGATCAGGGGGAGTTCGGGGAAGACCTGGCTTTTCTTGACGGACAGCGCCACCAGCAGCCGCACTTTGCCGGCGTCGATCCAGGGCTGCAGCACCTCCTTGTCGCCCGACCAGCCGGTGCTGACGCGCCCGCTGACCTCGCCACGCTCGAGCGCCAGATAGGCCTCGGTCGACCCCTTGTAGCCGGCCACCATCTTGAGCTTGGTCTTGAGCACGTTGTTGAGAAAGAGCGGCAGGAACTCCGTCGACGGGCTCGAGCTGCCGACGATGAGCTCGTGTTTCTGCAGATCCTCGAACGTCCGGTGGGGCGTGGTGTGCCATGCGACTACGAGGCCGGTTTCGGTGTTCAGGCTCCCGAGCCAGTTGAAGCGCCGCGGGTCGTAGCGCACCTGGATGTTGCGCGATTCGAGCAGCGGCGTCGTCAGCAGGCCTCGCTGGATGGTGCCCATCGCTGTGCCGTCTTTCGGCGCGACGTTGTAGAGATTGTTGGTGACCTGCATGCCGCCGCCACCCGGGATGTTCTGGATCACGAAGCCAGGATTTCCCGGAATGAAGCGCCCGAGGTGCCGGCTGACCAGCCGCGCGTAGGTGTCGTATCCACCGCCGGCCGAGGAGCCGACCAGCATCGAGATCGTCTTGCCCTTGTAAAACTCCTCGACGGATTGCGCCTGGGCGATCCCGCTTGCCGCCAGCAGGCAGACGCCCGCCGCAAGGGACCGGATCAGCGTCTTTCCGTTCGTTTCGTGCATCATGGTTTCTCGGCTCCTTTGGGCTGCGCGAATGCCGTTCCCACCAAGCAAACCCTGCGCCACCAGGGCGCTGCCGCCGTGAAGCCGCACGCCTGCTGACGCGAATGTGCGCGGCGTGAGAAGGTCTGCTATGGCATTCCAGGTGAACCTTTGCCGCACCTTCCATGTTGATGCGGCAATTCGAACCGCGAGGACGTGATGGATTTCGGCTGGATCTATGACCCGACGGCGCTGGTCGCCCTGGCGACGCTGGTGATCATGGAGATCGTCCTCGGCATCGACAATCTCATTTTCATCTCGATCCTCAGCAACAAGCTGCCGCCTGACCAACGTGCGAAGGCGCGCCGCATCGGCATTGCGCTGGCGCTCGTCCTGCGCCTGGGCCTGCTGTCCACCATCGCGATCATCGTCAGCCTCACCCAGCCGGTGTTCACGATCTTCGACCACGCCTTTTCGTGGCGCGATCTCATCCTCATCGGCGGCGGCCTCTTCCTCGTCTGGAAGGCCACGAAGGAAATCCACCATACGGTCGATCCCGCGCCCACGGACGATGTCTTCGACACCGCGCGCGCCACGCTGACCTTCGGTGCGGCGATCGGCCAGATCCTTCTTCTCGATCTCGTCTTCTCGCTGGACAGCATCATCACCGCCGTCGGCATGACGGACCACATCGCCATCATGGTGATCGCCGTCGTGGCCGCCGTCACCGTCATGCTGCTCGCGGCCGATCCGCTGGCGCGTTTCATCAACGACAATCCGACGATCGTCACGCTGGCGCTGGGATTCCTGCTGATGATCGGCATGACGTTGATCGCCGAAGGCTTCGGAGCCCACGTGCCAAAGGGCTACGTCTACGCCGCCATGGCTTTCTCCGGCTTCGTCGAGGGGCTGAACATGTTTTCGCGCCGCGCCGCGCGCCGCCGCAAGCCTGCTGCGGAGAGCGATCCGAAGGCCTGAGCGGCGAGGTCGCGCCCCGTCCGTGTGATGTGGCGCGACCATCCCCCGGTCTTGCCTCCCTGACCCAATGTCGGCACATTGGGAGAAATCCGCAAAAAAGCGGAGGTCACGGGAGGAATGAATGATGCTCACCAGGAGATGGGTCGGCCTTGCTATGGCGATGGCTGTCTCGAGTGTGGGTCTTGCCGGCGCGGTTTCGTCGGCAAGAGCCCAGGAGGCATCCTACAAGGGCCAGACCCTCACGATCGTCGTGGGCTATCCTCCGGGCGCCGCCTACGATGCCTATGCGCGCGTGATCGCAAGGCACATGGGACGCCACCTCGCCGGCAATCCCAACATCGTGGTGCAGAACATGCCGGGGGCCGGCAGCCTCACGGCCGCCAACCACCTCTACAACAATGCCGCCAAGGACGGGACCGTCATCGGCACGTTCTCGCGCGGCATGCCCATGCAGCCGCTGTTCGATGAACAGGGCGTCCGCTTCGATCCGCTGAAGTTCGGCTGGATCGGCAGCGCGGCCTCGGAAGTCAGCCTGGCCATCGCCTGGCATCAGAAGCCGTTCAAGAAGTTCGAGGACCTCCGCGAGCGCGAGATGACCATGGCCGGCACGGCGCCCGGCGCCGACACCGTGATCTTCCCGACGGCGCTGAACGCCGTGCTGGGCACGCGCATCAAGGTCGTGACCGGATATCGGGGCGCGGCCGACGCGCTGCTCGCCGTCGAGAGTGGCGAAGCCGACGGCGCTGGAGGAATCTCCTGGTCGACCCTGGCGACGTCCAAGCGAGAGTGGCTCGTCGACAAGAAGGTGACGTTCCTGGTGCAACTCGCCCTGAAAGCGCGGCCCGATCTGAAAGACGTGCCGCTCGTCATCGACCTCGCGCGAAACGAGGACGAGCGCCGCGTGCTCGAACTCATCTTTGCCCGTCAGGAAATCGCCTATCCGTTCGCCGCGCCTCCGGGCATCCCGGCCGAGCGGCTGGCGCTGCTCCGCAAGGCCTTTGCGGACACGCTCGCCGACAAGGAATTCCTGGCGGAAGCCGACCGCAGCGGCATGACCATCTCGCCGATGGGCGGCGACGAAGTGCGCGATCTGCTCGCGCGCGTTTTCGCCAGTTCTCCCGACGTCATCAGCCGGGCACGTGCCGCCATCGGCGGCAAGACGAACTGACACGCCGCGACGTGTCTCCGATCACACCGGCTCGAGTCGCCGGTGTGGTCCCTCGGGCATCGTGATCTCGATGGCATCGCCAGCGCCCACGGGGCCGCTCTCGAGCACCACGGCCATGACGCCGGCTTTGCGCACGAGCCCGCCGTCCGCCGTCCGCTCGAGCACCGCACCCATCAGGCCTTTCTGAAAAGCGTCGATCTGCGTGCAGGGATTACGCAGCCCGGTGATCTCCACCGAGGCATGAGTTCCGAGCCGCAGCCGCGTACCTGCGGGAAGCGACAGCAGATCGATGCCGCGCGTCGTCACGTTTTCCCCGAGGTCGCCGGGCAGGACGCGAAAGCCCTTGAGGCTGAGTTCTTCGAACAATTCCTCGGCCATGAGGTGAACCTGACGCAGGTTCGGCTGATCCGGATTGGCCCTGACGCGCGAGCGGTGCTGCACCTTCTCGCCGGCGTGAGAATCGCCCTTCACGCCGATGCCAGCGATCAATTCGATCCTTTCCGACGGCTCTTTCGAGAAACGATGAGCCGGACTGCTTGCCACCGAGACCACCACGCCAGTCATACGAAGCCTCACGATCCGTCGAGAGATGTGCCCTGAAACGCTTCTAGGGCTCAAGGCCGGCTGCAGCAAGCGCCGGTGCGACGAACGATTATCCAGCGATCGCGTTGCTCGAAGTCCGGCCGCTGCACCGACGCAAAGGAACATTCGCATGACCGACGCGGCGCGAGCCCGAGGTGCTTCGGAAGCCGGACGGCGGCTGGCCGAGTCCGCAGCGCCGGACTTCCTCCTTTCCATCGAGACCGCGCCCATGGAGGCGCGAAGCGCCGCTGTCCTGCCCGACGAGCCCGGAGCCTGGCTTTACGAGCCCAAATGGGATGGATTCCGCTGCCTCGCTTTCAAGGATGGGAGCGAGGTCGATCTGCGCGCGAAGTCCGGAAAGCCGCTTGGCCGTTACTTCCCGGAAATGCTCGCCGCACTTCGAAGCCTGCCCGCCAGACGCTTCGTCATCGACGGTGAGCTGGTGATCGAAACAAATGGGCAACGCTCGTTCGACTCCCTGCAGATGAGGCTCCATCCCGCACAAAGCCGCATCGCCAGATTGGCCGCGGAAACGCCCGCGAAATACGTCCTGTTCGACATTCTCGCCACGGCTGCGGACCGGAAACTCGTCGACCGACCTCTCGAGAAACGCCGCGCCGCGCTCGAGGCCTTCGTGACGAAGATCGACGGCTCCGACGCCGTTCTTCTTTCTCCCGCCACTCGGAGCCTGGATGAGGCGCTCGTCTGGTTGAAGCAGGCGGGGCAGGGCGCGACCGACGGCGTCGTGGCGAAGCCGCTCTCCGGTGTTTACGAGCCCGGCGTTCGCTCGATGATCAAGGTGAAGCGTCTGCGAACGGCTGATTGCGTGGTCGGGGGCTTTCGCTATTCGAGCACGTCGCGGCAGGTCGCATCCCTGCTTCTCGGCCTCTACAACGAGGCCGGCAAACTCGATCATGTCGGCTTCACCTCGTCGATCGCGAAATCCGACCGGGCGGCCTTGACGAAGAGGCTCGAGAAACTCCGTGCCACGCCGGGGTTCACCGGCAAATCACCGGGCGCGCCAAGTCGGTGGACGACCGCACGCAGTACGGAATGGGAGCCGCTTCGCCCCGAGATCGTGGTCGAAGTGCGCTTCGATCACGTCACCGGCCGCAGATTCAGGCATGGCGCCGCCTTCGTACGCTGGCGGCCCGACAAGTCGCCGCGGCAATGCACGTTCGACCAGATCGAGTGAAAGCGCACACCCGCGTTTCAGGCTCGAGCAGGTCCGGCACGCTCTCTTGCGATTAACCACGCCATCATCTCGCCTGAAACCGCGGCGGAGGCCGCTCGTTGAGCTTGCATCGACGAACAGGGAGAACACATATGGCGGACAATTCGGGAAGCAGCGCGATCCTCGGTGTGATTGTCGGCGCGATCCTCGTGATCGGCATCGCGGTCTATGCCTTTGGTGGCTTCGGCGCCCTGACGGGCCGTGGTGATACCAACATCAGCGTCTCTGCGCCGGCCGCGCCCGCCGCGCCGGCGACCGGTTCGAACTAGAGCCATCGGCCTCGCTCCGCAGGATCGCGGCAGCCTCATCGCTGCCGCGATTCCGGATCATTCCTGGTGGCGCGGCGGAATGGCCGACGCGCTGGACCCAGCCAGGAGCGAACGCCGAGGAGACGGAACATGTCGGATGAAGTCGTATTCTATCACAACCCGCGGTCGCGCGCCCAGATGGTCCACTGGATGCTGGAAGAATGCGGAGCGCCCTACCGGATCGTGCCGACTGACTTCACCCGCAACGAACACAAGACAGCAGAATTCCTGTCGCTGAATCCGATGGGCAAGCTGCCGGTGATCGAGCACCGCGGCATCGTGGTGACCGAAACGGCGGCGATCATCGCCTATCTGGCGGACCAGTTCCCGGACGCAAAACTCGCCCCCTCGGTGCACGACCCTGCGCGCGGCATTTATTATAGGTGGCTTTTCTTCGCAGCCGCATGTTTCGAACCAGCGCTCTTCGACAAGCTCATGAAACGGCCTGACCCGAGTCGAAATCGGCATCCGGATACGGCAGCTATGACGACGTTCTGACGTCGCTGAAGACGGCTCTCGCCAATGGCCCTTTCATCCTCGGCGAAACCTTCTCGGCTGCGGATGTCTACGTCGGTTCGGAACTCAACTGGGCGATGATGTTCGGAGCGCCCGGCATCAAGGGCGACGCGGTCTTCGAAGATTACGTCGCGCGCGTCACGGCGCGCCGCGCATATCTTCGGGTCGCCGCGGCCGCGTGATCCTCATCCGCGTCGGCCTGCCCGATAGTCTCGCAGAAACCGTTCGACGCCCGGATGCAGCGGCACGTCCATGGGGGTGCCCTCGGTGTCGCTGAACACCTGCTCGACTCCCGTATAGGCATATTCCCAAACGATCTGCTCGGCGCGGGCCGCCACACCCGCCGCCACCTCATAGGCGAGATCGTCCGGCAGGTCGGCGCGCGCATAAAGTGGCCAGCCGCCGTAGTCGATGCAGGCATGGTCGCGCGTCACGCCCCTGAAGCGGTCGCGTTCGATCATCACCTTGCGCCATCCGAGTTTTGCGAGATGTTCGAAGTGACCTTCCTCCAGGTCGAGCAGCGTCATGCCGCGATCGAGCGCATCCTGCATCCAGACGTCCAGGCCCTCGTCGAAGATGGCGTCGAGTTCGCCGGCCTCCAGCGCGCTCATGCGGCGCACGTCCTTGGGTGAGCCCGTGAGATTGAGGCGGCCTCCCCATCGCACGATGTCGGCGAGGGAGAAATCGTAATAGGACAGCGCCTGATCGATGAAGACGCGCGTCGAATGCGTGATGTCCTCCTTCACCGAGACGTGCAGTGGGTACTGTCGTTCCTTGACGTCTCGCAGGGACTTCAGGCCGGTCTTCGGATGGACCATGAAGACGAAGCGGTCCCAAGATGGATAGATCGCGATCGTGCGCAAAGGCAGCGGCGCATCGAACAGTCCCACACCCCGATAGGCTTGCGTCAGAAAGCCCGATGGGTTGACCATCGCCATGTCGAGCGATCCACTCGCGACGTCCATCGCGAGAATTGGGAAGCCGGTCGCCATGCGCAGGGCAGGCCGGAAGTGCTCTCCCGATCCATTCCCGACCGTGATGCACATGTCGCGATCGCCGCCGTAAGGAGTCGCGGGATTGCCGGCAACGCTCAGTCCGAGCTCCCAGAGAAACTTCGCGCGCCGGAAATTGGCGCCGCGCGGCAGCGGTTCGGTCATGAGGATCCTCCCGTCGTGTTTTGCCAGAGGATAAGGCAGCGCCGGCCTGGGACACAAGCCACGCGCCTTGCGGGTTCGGCGCTGCGTCTCGTATGATCCCGGCGCAAAGAAAACATGGGCGCATGACGTCCGGATCAAAGCGAGAGGGACGCGTCGATGGCGAGCATGAAGAACGAGACGAGCAAGTCCGCAGCCACCAAAATCGCCACCGCGACGTTTCCCGGCAAGGATGCGCTGGTGAAGACCAGCAATGCCGAACTCGGCTGGGCCTCCGACGCCATGGCGGAAATGCTGCGCCGTCTCGATCTGCGCTACATCGCCCTGACGCCCGGCGCGAGTTATCGTGGCCTGCACGACAGCCTGGTCAATTACCTCGGCAACCAGGATCCCCAGATGCTCGTGTGCCTGCACGAGGAACATGCGGTTGCGATTGCGCAAGGCTACGGCAAGGTGACGGAGCGTCCCATGGCCGTGGCGCTCCATTCCAACGTCGGCCTGATGCACGCCACCATGGCTGTGTTCAACGCGTGGTGCGATCGCGCGCCGCTGCTGCTGCTCGGCGCCACCGGCCCGGTCGACGCCGCAAAGCGCCGCCCGTGGATCGACTGGATTCACACGGCCAAAGATCAGGGCGCGCTGATCCGCGATTACACCAAATGGGACGACCAGCCAGCCTCCGTCCCCGCCGCGCTGGAAAGCCTGCTGCGCGCGTGGCAGATCACACAGACGGCGCCGCGCGGGCCTGTCTACGTCTGCCTCGACGCAGCATTGCAGGAGATGCGGCTCGAAAACGCGCCAAAGATGCCCGACGTTTCGCGCTTCGCAGCGCCCCCGCCCGCCGATCCGCCGAGCGCGTTGCTGGCCGACGCCGCCACAAAACTCGCAAAAGCCAAGCGCCCGCTGCTGATGATGGGCCGCATGTCGCGCAGCGAGGACCATTGGGCGGCGCGCATTGCCCTGGTTGAAAAGCTCGGCGCACTTGTGCTGACAGACATGAAGATCGCCGGCGCCTTCCCGACCACCCATGCGCAACACGCCGCCGCGCCCTCGACCTTCCCGAGCGAAGCCGCCTGCCAGCTCATGCGCGAGGCGGATGTGATCGTGGCGTTCGACTGGGTCGATCTCGCGGGCACGCTGAAGAGCGCCTACGGCGACAAGGACCCGACCGCGACGATCGTCAACGTGACGCTCGACCAATATCTGCATAATGGCTGGAGCATGGACCACCAGGGCCTGCCGCCCGCCGATCTCTATCTCGTCGCCGATCCCGACGTCACAGTCGCTGCGCTGAACGACAAGCTCGGCGCGCACAAGAAGGGCGACGTCTGGCCCGGCTGGACGAAGCCTGCGCAAGTGCAATTGCCCGAGGGCGAAGCGGGCAAGCCGCTCACTGTGCCGGTGCTTGCCAATGCGGTGCGCAAGGGCTTTGCGGGCATGAAGACAACGCTCATGCGCCATCCGCTCTCATGGGCGGGCCATATGTGGGATGTCGAGCACCCGCTCGATTTTCTGGGCACCGACGGCGGCGGCGGCATCGGCTCGGGTCCCGGCACGTCCACGGGTTCCGCGCTCGCGCTGAAGGGGAGCGACCGCATTGCGCTCGCCATTCTCGGCGACGGCGATTTCCTCATGGGCGCGACGGGCGTCTGGAGCGCCGTGCATTATGGCGTGCCGATGATCGTCTTCATCGCCAACAACCGCTCGTTCTATAACGACGAAGTGCATCAGGAGCGCGTCGCGAAAATGCGCGACCGGCCTGTCGAGAACAAATGGATCGGCCAGCATATCGGCGGCCCCGATGTCGATCTCGCCATGATGGCGCGCGCGCAGGGCGCCACCGGCATCGGCCCGGTGTTCGATGTCACCGAGCTGCGCGAAGTCATTCCACTGGCGATCGAAGCGTTCCATCGCGGCGAGACGGTGGTGATCGATGTGCGCGTCGAGCCGGGTTACGATTCCGGCATGTCGAGCGCGCTCGTGAAACACGTCGAGCGTTCGTGATGACGCCGACGCTCCGCATCTCTCGCGTGTCGAAACATTTCGACACGGCGAAGGGCCGCGTCACGGCCGTTGAAGACGTTTCGCTCGACATCATGCAGGGCGAGTTCATCTCGATCATCGGGCCTTCGGGCTGCGGCAAGTCCACGCTGATGAACATGGTCGGCGGCCTGCTCACCGAATATGACGGCGAGATCTTGCTCGACGGCAAGAAGGTCAGCGGTTGCCAGCCGGAGATCGGCATGGTGTTCCAGGAAGAATCGACGTTTCCGTGGCGCTCGGCCATCGAGAATGTCGCCTTCCCGCTGGAAGCTGCAGGGCTGCCGCGCGACAAACGCACAGCGCGCGCACTCGACCTTCTCGATCTTGTCGGGCTGTCGGGTTTTGAAAATCATTACCCGACGGAATTGTCGGGCGGCATGCGCCAGCGCATCGCCATCGCGCGCACGCTCGCCTTCGAGCCGCGCATTCTCTTGATGGACGAACCCTTCGCGGCGCTTGACGAGCAGACGCGCATGTTGCTCGGCGACAAGGTGGTGCAAATCCAGCAGCAATTGAAGCAGACGACGCTGCTCATCACGCACAATATTTCAGAAGCTGTTGCGCTGTCGGACCGCGTGCTGATCATGACTTTCCGACCGGGCCGCATCAAACGCGTGCTCGACATCGACCTCCCGCGCCCGCGTTCATCGGAAATGATGGGCTCTGAGAAATTTGCGTCTTACGTCGCCGAGATCTGGCGCGACCTGCGCGAGGAAGCCTCAAAAGGCTTGCAGGAGAGTGAGGCGGCCGCGCGGTAGTTGGCGCGCGCTAACGAGGAAGATCACACGACCCCCACCCCGCTTGCCTTCGGCAAGTCGCCCTCCCCACAAGGGGGAGGGAAAAGGCGTTGCGCCTTTCGTTACGGACTTATCTCACAAGCGACGCATGGTGTTCCCCTCCCCCTTGTGGGGAGGGGCTAGGGGTGGGGGTCGTGAGGCCTGACAACATTGCGCGCGAAGCAAAGATGGATTGCCGCGTCGCTTCGCTCCTCGCAATGACGAGGCGTATGTGACGCCCATCCGTCCGTCATTGCGAGCGAAGCGAAGCAATCCAGAGGCCGCACAAGCTGCGCCTGCTCATCCCCCTTGCAACCATCCGTGCCTGGATTTCTTCGCTCCGCTCGCAATGACGAAAGACCCTACATCCTCAACAGCTTCTTTGCATTGCCGCTGAGCAGTTTCACCTTGTCCTCGCGCGAGATCTGCAAATTCTCCACCCAGTCCATCGCCGGCTTGTTGGCGACGAACGGCCAGTCGATGGCGAACATGATGCGGTCCATGCCGAGTTCGGTCATCGTGCACATCAGTGCGGGCGTCGAGAAATTGCCGCTCGTCGTCACATGGAAATGTCGCGAAAATTGTTCGCGGAAGCTCATCTCTTCATGCCCTGGCCGCGACAAGGCCTGGTTGATGCGCCACATCAGGAACGGCAGCGTCTCGCCCATGTGGCCGATGATGATGTTCAAGCCATCATGCTTCTCGAACACGCGCGACAGCACGAGGCGGATCGCCTGCGTCGCAGCTTCCACCGTGTAGCCCCACGCGGCGCGGATGACCTGCGGATAGTCCTGCGCGTAATCGGCGTAATAGGCCTTCATCACATCGGCATGCGGAAAGGACGGATGCAGATAAATCGGCACGTCGAGCTTTTCAGCGCGCGCGAAAATCGGCCAGAAACGCTTGTCGTCCAGCCACATTCCATTGGTGAGGCCGTGGATCATCGCGCCCTTGAAACCATGCTCGCTGACGCAGCGGTCGAGTTCGTCCGCCGCCTTCTCCGGATGAATCGTCGGCAGCGCGGCGAAACCTGCAAAGCGTGTGGGATGAAGCGCAATGGCCTTGGCGAGGCGATCGTTGACGCCCCGGCAAATCTCGACGGCGCTGCCCTCGGGGAGTTTCTGGCCGGACGGCGCGCCGTGCGAGAGCACCTGCACATCGACGCCGGCCTCGTCCATTTCCTTGATGCGCAAGCTGCCCAGATCGTGCAGCCGTTCCAGCAGATCCTTCGAGCGCGTGCCTTCCGCGCCGGTCAGATGCGAAACGAGTTCGGCGTCCCAATAATGCTCTTCGAGCGCAATGACCGGAATTTTTGTCGAGGTCGCCATAGCGTTTCCGTTTTTCTTGAGGTTCTTGTCGGGCGCACTTATACCATGCCGCGAGCCGGTGCGAAGACCTGGAGCGCCGCCGCGCGCAGGCAGAAGATGGCGGGCGTCGCGGTGATGATTTCACCATCCGCATTCACCGGCATCGGGTGGCGGGTGCGCACCTCGAACCGCGTTGCGTCCTCGACGCGCACTTCCTGCCAGGCGCCATGCCGCCCCGCGCGGAAATCGGGCGCCATGACCAGCAGTTTCCAGACCTCCGCCATTTCGAGGCTGTAGAGATGCAGCTGATGATCGTCGATGGAGGCGCTCTCGTGCACCGCCATGCCGCCCCCGTAATAGACGCCGTTGCCCACCGCGATCTGGAAGGTGCGCACGCGCGCACGCGATTGCGGACTGATGATTTCCGCTCGGAACGGCCGCGCGCGCGACAGCACCCGCACCGCAGCCATCGCATAGGACAGCGGCCCGAACATTTTCTTGTTCTCGGAGGTGAGCTCCTGCGCAAGATCGGCGCTGATGCCGAGACTCGCGACATTGAAAAACGGATGGCCGTTGACAAAACCCACATCAATCCACCGCGCCTGGCCGGACGCGATGACGCCGACCGCCTCGTCGATGGGGGTCGGCAGGCCAAGCGTGCGCGCGAGATCGTTGGCTGTGCCAAGCGGAATGATGCCGAAGGGAAGCTTGGCGTCAAGCAGCCCGCGCGCTGCGCAGTTCAGCGAACCATCGCCGCCGCCGACCACGACCGCGTCCACTTCGCCCTTCAACCGCGCGATAGCCGCCCGGCAGTCGTGCGACTCCTCTTCCGAGGGCCTCACCACGGAAATGTCGCGCGTGGCGAATGCGCTCAACACCGCGGGCAGGCTCTCCTGCCCGCTGCGGCTTTGCGCGTTGATGATCAGCAGCACGCGACGGGGCGCCATTCATTCCACCTCCATGTCAGCGCCAACGCCGCAAGAGGCTGAGCCGTTGCCTGCCCAGTGTAAGAAGGTTGTGAGGGAGGCTACGGCCCGATGCGCGGAAGCCTCACGCCCCCCCACCCCGCACGGCTACGCCGTGTCGCCCTCCCCAAAGGGGGAAGGGGAAAAGAGCTGCTCCTAGCCCCGCCCTGCCCTGATCGCCGCAAAGAGCCGCAGCGGCGTCGCCGGCATGTTGATGGCGCCCACGCCGTGGCGCGCCAGCGCGTCGGTCACGGCGTTCATCACCGATGTGAGGGCCCCCGCACAGCCGGCCTCACCGCAGCCTTTCACGCCGAGCGGATTGGTGCGCGCGGGCACCGGATGGCTGAAGAACTTGACCTCGGGCGCATCCTCCGCGCGCGGCATGGCGTAATCGGTGAAGGAGCCGCTCGCGAGCTGGCCGTCCTCCGTGTAGACGGTGCGCTCCATAAAGCACTGGCCGATGCCTTGCACGACGCCGCCCTGCACCTGGCCCGTCACGATCAACGGGTTCACCAGCACCCCGAAATCATTCACGCTCGTGTAGCGCGCGACCGTCGCGTGGCCGGTGTCGGGGTCGATCTCGACTTCGCAAATGTGCACGCCGTTCGGATAGGTCGCAGGCGAGGATGGATGCACATGGCTGACGTCGAGCGCGCCGCGCAATTGCTTTGCGAGATCGAGCAGGCCGATGCTGCGGTCCGTGCCCGCGATGGTCAGCACGCCATTGGCGAATTCGATATCGGCGGCGGAAGCCTCCAGCACGTGCGCGGCTGCGGCGCGGGCTTTCTCAATGACGAGATCGCTGGCCTCCGCAAAAGCCGAACCGCTCGCCATCAGCGATTTCGATCCGCCGGTGCCGCCGCCTGCGGGCAGCGCGTCGGAATCGGTTTGCATCAGGCGAATGCGCTCGAAGGAAATGCCGAGACGTTCCGACACGACCTGCGCGAAGGATGTCCAGTGCCCCCGCCCGTGATCATGCGTGCCAGTGGAGAGCAGCACGCTTCCGTCCGTCTCGAATTTGATGTCGCCGAGTTCGTTGGTCGCCGGCGCCGTGACTTCGAGAAACTGCCCGATGCCGATGCCGCGCCACAGACCCTTGGCCGCGCTCTCGCGCTCGCGTGCGGAAAACCCCTGGTAATCGGCCTCTTCCAGCGCCTCGTCGAG
>JAQGJH010000144.1 GCA_028290705.1 Hyphomicrobiales bacterium | reverse complement strand
GGGCGCTTGCCCGTGCCGGTGTAATATTCGGTGATCCACACGATCAAGCCTGTCACGATGAGGCCGATGATGCCGCACCAGAACAGGTTCATGCCCGTGATGGCCTTGCCGCTCACCGTTGCGAACTGGCCGAAGCCGACGGTTGCCCAGGTGGCGAGCAAGAGACCAAAGACCGACAGGACGCCGGTGACTATCAGGCCCTTGTAGAGCGCGCCCATGATCGAATTGGTCGCGCCGAGCTTGACGAAGAACGTACCGGCGATCGACGTCACGATGCAGGCTGCGCAGATCGCCAGCGGGTAGATCATGGCCGAGCCGAGAACGGCCGGAAGGCTGCCGAAGAAGATCGCGGCGAGCACCATGGTGGCGACGACCGTCACCGCATAGGTCTCGAACAGATCCGCCGCCATGCCGGCGCAATCGCCGACGTTGTCGCCGACGTTGTCGGCGATGGTGGCGGGGTTGCGCGGATCGTCCTCGGGAATGCCGGCCTCGACCTTGCCGACGAGATCGGCGCCGACGTCAGCGCCTTTGGTGAAGATGCCGCCGCCGAGACGGGCGAAGATCGAGATCAGCGACGCGCCGAAGCCCAGCGCGACCAGCGAGTCGATGACGCCGCGGCTGTTGGGCGCGAGTTCCATCGGGCCGGTGAGCACGAAGTAATAGACGGCGACGCCCAGCAGGGCGAGACCGGCGACGAGCATGCCGGTGACGGCGCCCGCCTTGAAGGCGATGTCGAGACCGCCGGCGAGCGACTGCGTCGCGGCCTGCGCGGTGCGGACGTTGGCGCGCACCGACACGTTCATGCCGATGAAGCCCGCGAGGCCCGAGAGAACGGCGCCGATCAGGAAGCCGATCGCGACGGCGGTTCCCAGCAGATATCCGATGAGGAGGAGGATGACGGCGCCCACGATGGCGATCGTGAGATATTGCCGCCTGAGGTAGGCCTGCGCGCCTTCGGCGATCGCGGCCGCTATTTCCTGCATGCGCGCATTGCCTGCATCGGCGCGCATGAGTTCGCGCACCGTGTAGGCGCCGTAGACGACCGATAGCAGGCCGCCGAGAATTATCAGCCACATGGGATTCATCGAACTCCGCCCTCGTCTTGTGTCGTTATGGAAGGTCTACGCCTTCTGTCCTGCACGCACGCCCCTCTGGGCCATGCAGCGCATCGTCCTTTGTGCCAGATGGACTCGGGAGCGGCAACGCTGAGCAAAACAATACCCAAAGACGGGATTCGCGCCAGCATACCTTGGACGCAGGTGCGAAAGAGGCTGACGACGGCTCCAATGAGCCGTCCGGAAGGCTATATAGAGGGCAGGACGCATGCGGGACCGACGATGCATCAGCGCGGTCAGGGAGATGATTCGACCATGGGTATGCAGGAGATTGCATCGGAGACGGCGAGACTTCTGGCACGCATGAGGGCCGCCCGGCCGCTCGTCCAGAACATCACCAACTTCGTCTCCATGGACATTGCCGCGAACGTGCTGCTGGCTGCGGGAGCCGCGCCCGCCATGGTGCATGCGCCCGAAGAATCGCCCGAGTTCGTCCGCAGGGCCGCCGCCCTCGTGATCAACACCGGGACCTTGTCGCAGCCATGGGCGGACAGCATGGAGGTCGCCACCACGGCAGCGCGCGTCCACGGCACGCCCTGGGTGCTCGATCCCGTCGGCGCCGGGGGAACGCAGTTTCGCGACCACGTCATCCAGAAGCTGCTGCGGCACCGCCCCGCCATCATCCGGGGGAATGCGTCCGAGATCATGGCCGTGGCGAACGCCTGCGGGCTTTCGAAGACAGACGAGCCGAAAGCCCGGCCGCGCGGCGTCGACAGCGCGCATGCGACGTCCGAGGCCGAATTGCCGGCACGCAGACTGGCGCGCCACAGCTTCTGCGTGGTCGCGGCGACGGGAGCCATCGATCTCGTGACCGATGGCGAGCGGCTGGTGCGACTGGCCAACGGTTCACCATTGATGGAGCGCGTCACGGCGCTTGGCTGCGGGCTGACGTCGCTGATCGGCGCTTTCGCGGGTCTGGGCGAAGATCCCTTCATCGCAACCGTTGCGGCGATCGGCGTCTATGGCGTGGCGGGCGACATGGCGGCGGAAACGGCCAGCGGCCCGGGCTCGTTCCGCACGGCGTTCATCGATGCGCTGGACCGAATCGACGAAGGCGAGATCCTGGCCCGGCTCAAAACCGTTTAAACGTCAGCGGCGCGTACCGGGGATGTCGGCTGGCGGCAGCAGACCGCCCTCCCCGCCCCTGGACGACGGCAACGGGCTCAGTTGCTGCGGCTGGCTGGTCGGCTGCTGCAGGCGACGCGCGCCCGGACCGGGGCCGACCTCGATCGGTTCGCCGAAGCCGGGAACGTTCTG
Source organism: Hyphomicrobiales bacterium (assembly GCA_028290705.1). Classification (GTDB taxonomy): domain Bacteria; phylum Pseudomonadota; class Alphaproteobacteria; order Rhizobiales; family Beijerinckiaceae; genus Terripilifer. The sequence continues at coordinate 2,859 of JAQGJH010000144.1, read as the reverse complement.
CTGTGCCTGCCCGGCGGGCGGCAGCGGTCCGGGATTGACCGGCCGGGCCTGCTGGCGCTGGCGCGGCACGGTGCCGGGCTTGGGCGGCGGCGGCGCGTCGTCGCGCAGGTCGGCGACGTCGGGCGGCGTGACGATGATGTCCTTGCCGCCCTTACAATCGGTCAGCCAGATGTCGTAGACCGGGTGCTCGACGCCGTGCAGGCCGGGGCTGGCGGCGAACATCCAGCCTGAAAAGATGCGCTTCACCGCGCCGTCGCTGACGATGTCGTCGACTTCCACGAAGGTGGTGGTCTGGGGCGCTTCGGTGGGCGGGCGCGTGTAGCAGACCCGCGGGGTGATCTGCAGCGAGCCGAACTGCACGGTTTCGTCGATGGCGACTTCGAACGAGATGATGCGGCCGGTGATCTTGTCGAGGCCGGCAAAGACCGACGTGGGATGCTTGATCTTGTCGGCTTGCGCGACGCCGGCGCCGAGCCCTACGGCCGCACAGGCCAGCGCGAGGGTCATGGCCCTCAGTCCCACTGCTCTCGCATTGCGCTTCATCGTTCGCCTCGACTTCGACTCCGCGTCGAGCGGGCCGCAGGATTTCCGCCATTTCATGCGCGAAAGGGAGGGCGGAAACAAGGCTCGCCGGGTTGAAAGCGGAATTTGAACACGGCAAAGCGCAGCCGGACGGCCCTCAGCGGCATTCCTTGTCGCTGCGGACGCGCATCGCCTGCATTTTGCCCACGAAGGTCTTGCGGCGCTGCTCTCCCATGCCGTCGAGCGCGACCTTGAAGCCGGCCTGATCGCCACTGAGGGCGCGAATCATGGCGCTGCGCTCCGGAGCCGTGAAGCTGGCGCGGGCGAGCTTCGCCTGGCATTCGCATTTCTGCGCGCTGGCCTTGCCGCGCGACAGGCAGGCCTGCGCGAAGGCGTCCTGCGCGAGCGCCGGCGCAGCCGAGGCCGCGAAGAGCGCCACGGCGGCGATCCTCAATCCACTGAAAGCTGTCGACATGAAAACCTGCTGCGGCCCTCGGGCCGTCATCGAGACATCAGGCGCCCGGCGTCCAGGCCTGGTAGTCGCCGGAGGCGGGCTGACGGACACCGCTCGACAGGGTCGAGCCCGTCGGCCGATAGGCCGCGGCAGTCCCGGTCATGTTGGGCAAATGGGGCTGCTCCCACTCGCGCACCACATAGACTTCCTGGGTCGGCGGCACGTCGACGGTGTGATGCAGCCAGCCATACCAGCCGGGCGGCACCGCGGAGCCTTCGCTCGGGCCGTTGAAGATCACCCAGCGGCGTTCGAAGCCCAGCGACGGATCGATCTTGCCGCCGAGGGTGCGGTAATAAAGGTTTCCCGCATCGTCCTTGCCGACGAGTTCGCCATGACGCCAGGTGTGGAAACGCGTGTTGAGCGTCTGTCCGTTCCACCAGGTGAAGATTTGGGTGAGCCAAGTCAGCATGCTGCAATCCGATTCCGCGAGCCGCTTCGGCTCCCGACGGCGCGGAATATGGCGGCGCGGGTGCGGGCTGTCCAGCAATCTTCTGCCGCAGGCGCGAAGCGAGTCGGGCGGCCGGCAATCTCTCGTCCGTCACTGGTCGCCAAAGCGTTCGAAAGGCATGCGAATCGGCGACAGCCGTAAACCGATGGGATTCAACGGCGGGTTAAGGCCACGCTCAAGCGGCCCACCGAACGTCGCGCCACGCAAGCCGCCGACGCGGGGAAGTTGGGGGAATTTGTCTTGTGTGTCGGCGAAGCGACGTTTGTCCCCAGCCCGCCAGCGTGACCGTTGACGGCGGATTCGGGGGAAGGCGTCGAGTCTTCAAAGACTTGCATTTTATCGATCCTGTCCATCCCCATTGTCCACAGGCTTCACTACATATAGTTCCGGCGCCAAAAGGCGGCACAAGACCTTGACGAAACAGGCCGTGAGGTTCACCCTTTCCTCACAGTCGTCCGAACCCGATACGGCCGCCCGAGGGCCCCGTTCAAGCGGTCGGATCGTCGAGTTTCGAACAGGACTTGCGACACATCCAGGGCCGGGACAACGGGCTCCAGGCGGACGGTCGTCCGCCCTGCCATCAAGGGAAAATGCGATGCGGATCGAGCGGCGGTTTACGAAGGCGGGCCAGGGCCCATATGCGGACATCTCGTTCCGCCCGGCCAAGAGCGAAATCCGGAATCCGGATGGCTCCATCGTCTTCTCGCAGGACAATATCGCCGTCCCGGCGACCTGGAGCCAAGTTGCGACCGACGTGCTCGCCCAAAAATACTTCCGCAAGGCGGGCGTCCCGGCGCGGCTGAAGCGCGTCGAGGAGAACGACGTTCCGTCGTTCCTGTGGCGCTCGGTCGCCGACGAGGAAGCGCTGGCCGCGCTCCCCAAGGAGGAGCGCTACGGTCCGGAACGCTCCGCCACGGACGTCTTCCACCGGCTTGCCGGCGCGTGGACCTACTGGGGCTGGAAAGGCAAGTATTTCAACGACGAAGAGGACGCGCTGGCGTTCTATGAAGAGCTCTGCTCGATGCTCGCCCGGCAGATTGCAGCGCCGAACTCGCCGCAATGGTTCAACACCGGCCTGCACTGGGCCTATGGCATCGACGGTCCGGGCCAGGGCCATTATTACGTCGACTTCCAGACCGGCAAGCTGGTCAAGTCCAAGTCGTCCTACGAGCATCCGCAGCCGCACGCCTGCTTCATCCAGTCGGTCGCCGACGACCTCGTCAACGAGGGCGGCATCATGGATCTTTGGGTGCGCGAGGCGCGCCTGTTCAAATACGGCTCGGGCACGGGTTCCAACTTCTCGAAGCTGCGCGGCGAGAACGAGCGGCTTTCGGGCGGCGGCAAGTCGTCGGGCCTGATGTCGTTCCTGAAGATC
>JAQGJH010000124.1 GCA_028290705.1 Hyphomicrobiales bacterium | reverse complement strand
TGGTGCGCCTGCGCCGCAAAGACTGAACGGACCCGGATCGGACGGACGCCACGGGCCGCTTCGCGCGGCCCGTTTCTTTTGGCGGGCTATTCGAACTTCTCGTTCGGATAGACGCCCCACAGCGCCGACTGCTGCACGAAGCCGTCGAACTTCTCGCCCGACAGCCGGCACCAGCCGCCCTCGCAGCGGCGCACGCTGCCCAGCACGCCCGGCTGCAGATTGGCGATCTGGTCGGACCCGGCATTGGCTTTGGAAAAGAGCGGAATGATCTCGCCCTTCCGCCACGGCGCCACCAAGGCGGTGCGCCGCCCGGACAAGAGCGAGTTCAGCACCCAGCCTTCCGCGCCTTCCGAATCGCGGATGCGCCGCCATTGCTCGAATTCCGCCGTCACCTCCACGGGCAGGCCGGCGCGCTGAAACACCCAGGCGGTGCGATGATCCTTGGAGGGTCCCTCGCGCAGATTGACCCGATCCGACTTGAGGCTGACGTAGCGCGGCACCGGCAGGCCGGTGGCGGATCCCACCTGGTCCGTCCCGGCTTGAGCCTGCGCCGGCAGGCTGGCGCAGACGGGCGTCAGCGAAATCGCGATCGCCGCGGCAGCTCGCCGGAGCCACTGCGCGCGCCGGGCATGTAACGATGCGGACGGATCGGCCATCGGCGAGAGGTCTCCTGAAGATCGGAGCGTCGCGCGGCGGAAAAAGGCCGCCGGATCACGCAACGCATCGGCATGGTGGTCGCCCGGAGCTTTCGGCCCGGGATGAGTCGGCGCAGCCCCCCGCGACGAAGCATCGCCCGACCCGTACAACTAAAGAGCCATTGACGTTAACGGTCGGTGAATTCACCACGTTCTTCACGGTGGCGGTTGCGGGTTTGACGCTGCCCGCGGGCGACGCGTAGCTTCGTTGGACGCCCGGGACAGGCCGTGGAATGGTGAGGCCGGCAGCGGCGCGTCGCGGACGCAGCGCGCTTCCGGAAGGATCAGGGACTGGATGGGATGGCCAAGAAGAAACCCCTGGTGATCGTCACGCGCAAATTGCCGGACGTCGTCGAGACGCGCATGTGCGAATTGTTCGACACGCGCCTCAACGAGGCCGACAAGCCCATGTCCCCGCAGGAACTCGCCGAGGCCTTGCGGACCGCCGACGTCCTCGTGCCCACCGTGACCGATCGCATCGACGCCGGGCTCATCGCCCAAGCCGGCGAATCGATGAAGCTCATCGCCAATTTCGGCAATGGCGTCGACAATATCGACGTGACGGCCGCCTTGCGCCGCGGCGTCACCGTGACCAACACCCCCGGAGTCCTGACCGACGACACCGCCGACATGACCATGGCGCTGATCCTCGCGGTCTCGCGCCGTCTCGTCGAGGGCGCGGCGGTGATTCCCGGTGGTGACTGGGAAGGGTGGTCGCCCACCTGGATGCTGGGCCGCCGCATCACCGGCAAACGTCTCGGCATCGTCGGCATGGGGCGCATCGGCCAGGCGCTCGCGCGGCGCGCGCAAGCCTTCGGGCTGTCGATCCACTATCACAACCGCCGGCGCGTCTCGCCCGCCATCGAGGACGCTTTGTCGGCCACCTATTGGGAGTCGCTCGACCAGATGCTGGCCCGGATGGACATCGTCTCGGTCAATTGCCCGCACACGCCCGCCACCTATCACCTGCTTTCGGCCCGCAGGCTCAAGCATCTTCGGCCCGGCGCCATCGTGGTCAATACGGCACGCGGCGAGATCATCGACGAAAACGCCCTGACGCGCATGCTGGAAGCGGGAGAGATCGCGGGAGCGGGTCTCGACGTGTTCGAGCATGAGCCGGCGGTCTCGCCCAAGCTCGTGCGCCTGGTGCGGGCCGGTAAGGTGACGTTGCTGCCCCACATGGGTTCGGCCACGCATGAGGGCCGCATCGACATGGGCGAGAAGGTGATCATCAACGTCAAGACCTTCATGGACGGCCATCGTCCTCCGGATCGCGTCCTGCCGAGCATGCTTTGAGGGTTCCGGCGGCGCTTTCGGGACCGCGATAGTCCGGTCTTGAACCATCGTTTCAGGCCACCATATCTGGTTCACGGCGGCAGCCGGGGAGCGCCGCAAGGGCTCCGAGATCCGAGGCGCCTGAAGGGCTTCGACATGACCAGGGTTCCGACGCTGAATTCGCCGTTTCTGCTCGGCTTCGACGATATCGAACGTGCGCTCGATCGTGTGGCCCGTACGCCATCCGATGGATATCCGCCCTACAATATCGAGCGGTTGCCGCGCACGCCCGACGAACCGGAGCGTCTGCGCATCACCCTCGCGGTGGCAGGCTTCACCCGGGACCAACTCGACATCACGCTGGACGAGCGGCAACTCGTCATCCGGGGGCGGCAGAAGGACGACAAGGAACGTCAATATCTGCACCGCGGTATCGCGGCGCGACAGTTCCAGCGCTCGTTTCTCCTCGCCGAAGGCATGCAGGTGCTGGGTGCGGATCTCGAAAACGGTCTTCTCTGCGTCGATCTCGCTCGTCCCGAGCCGGAGCGCGTCGTGAAGAAAATTGGAATCTCCGTGAGGGACTGATGGTCCTCGCGAAGACCGCGGGTTCTCAGGAACCGCAACACACAGGAGCAAGCATATGATCGTCGACAACACATCCACATCCCGTGCGCCGCTCACGCAGGAGCAGTTCGCACACCTGGGCGATGGCGCGATCGCCTACGTCAAGGAGATGCGCTCGGAAGATGTGACGCGCCTCTTTCCGCAGGCGCCCGAAATTCAGCCAGGCCTCCAGCTCTTTGCGCTGCTGAGCGCAGACGGAACGCCGATCGTCCTCACGGATTCTCGCGATGCCGCAGTGGCCAATGCCTGGCAGAACGACCTCCAGACGGTCAGCTTGCACTGACGCTTCCATGTCGTTCCAAACGGACGACGCCCTCTTCCGCTTGCGGGAGAGGGCTTTTTCTTGTGTCGATGGGTTCCGTCAGCCGCCGAAAAGGCGGTCCAGCAAGGTCGGTTCGCGCACCGGCTCGGGCACGGATCGCCGCTGGCTGGCGGGAATCTGCGCCGGCGGGATCAGCGCGCCGATCGGATCTGGTCGTGTCGCGCGCGTCTGCTGCACGTAGGAGCCGTTGCCGTTGATCCGCATCGGCTGACCGGGTGCGCTCGCCATGGGTGTTCCGATGTCATTTGGCGGCAGCGGCGGCGGCGGAGCCTGTGAGGGATTCCGCCACATGCCGGACGGAAGGCTGGCGGGCTGCGTTCCCTTGAGGGCTTCGCGCATGAAGCTGCTCCAGACCGCGACCGGCAGGTTGCTGCCAGAATTCTTGCGTGTCGGCGAATTGTCGTCGTTGCCGAGCCAGACGCCCGTCACCAGCGTGCTCGTGTAGCCGATGAACCAGGCGTCGCGATAATCCTGCGACGTGCCGGTCTTGCCGGCCGCCTGCCAGCCTGGCAGTTCGGCGCGACGCGCCGTGCCGGTCGTGAGCGTCTCCTGCAGCATCGCGTTCATCATGGCGACGTGTTCCGGCTCGACGATGCGGCCGAAACTCGCGCCCTTGCGCTGGTAGAGCTGCTTGCCGTCGGCCGTGCGCACACGCGTGATCACGTGCGGCTGCACGCGGATGCCGCCGTTGGCGAAAGGCGCATAGGCGGTGACGAGTTCGAGCGGCGTCACCTCGGAGGTGCCGAGCGCGATGGATGCGTTGGCCTGCAGATCGGACGTGATGCCGAGTCGACGCGCCGTCGCGGCGACGTTCTTGGGGCCGACCTCGAGCCCGAGGCGAACCGCGACCGTGTTGAGTGACGTCGCCAGCGCCCGCGTCAGCGTCACCGGGCCCGAATAGTCGAGCGACGAGTTGGCCGGTTGCCAGCCCTTCACGTTGATCGGCGCATCGTCCCGGATCGTGTCGGGACGCAGGCCGCGCTCCAGCGCCGTCAGATAGACGAATGGTTTGAAGGCCGAGCCGGGCTGGCGCCTGGCCGCGACCGCGCGATTGAACTGGCTGTCGGAATAGCTGCGTCCGCCCACCAGCGCGCGGATCTGCCCGCCGGGATCGATCGCCACCAGCGCGCCCTGCGTCACGCCATAGCGTGCGCCGCTCTTGTCGAGTTGTTCGGCCAGCGCACGCTCGCCCGCGGCCTGCTTGGTGGCGCTGAGCGTCGTCGTCACCACGATGTCTTCGTCGATGGCCCCGACGGTCTCGTCGAGCACGTCCATCACGTAATCGGCCGCATAATTGATCGACCCGGCATTGTCGCGCGTGACCGCCGCCGGACGGGAGAGCGCGAGTTTCGCCATCCGTTCGGGGATATGCCCCTCCTGCGCCATCGCGGTGATGACCTGCGCGGCGCGCTCGTTCGCGGCTTCCGGATTGCGATTGGGCGCGAGCTTCGTCGGCGCCTTCATGAGTCCCGCCAGAACGGCGGCTTCCGGCAGGGTGATCTGCGAGGCGCCATGGCCGAAATACTTGCGGGCCGCCGCTTCGATGCCATACGCGCCCGAACCGAAATAGACCCGGTTCAGATAGAGCTCGAGAATCTGGTCCTTCGAATATTTGTGCTCGAGCCAGATCGCCAGGATGGCTTCCTGGATCTTGCGCGACATTGTCCGCTCCTGCGTCAGGAACAGGTTCTTGGCCAATTGCTGCGTCAGCGTGGAGCCGCCCTGCATGCCGCCGCTTCCCGACAGATTGCGGACGATCGCCCGGGTGACGCCGATCGGATCGATGCCCCAATGATGATAGAAACGCCGGTCCTCGATGGAGATGAAGGCCTTGGTGACGTAGGGCGGCAGTTGTCGCAGGTGTATGGCCGCACCTCCGGTGTCGCCGCGGTTGGCCAGGAGCGTTCCGTCGTCACCCAGGATGGCGATGTTGGGCGGCCGCTTGGGCACGGCGAGCTTGTCGATCGGCGGAAGTTGAGCCGCGTGGTACGCGATGACGCCGCCGAGCGCGATGACGCCCCAGACCGCCGCAACGCCGCCCCAGTAGAACAGCCATCCGAAAATGGAGCGCCGCCGGCGCGATGGCTTGCGGCCGCGGTCGTCGTCGCCACGCCCTGAGTTCTCCTCGTCGCGGGAGCGATTCCGGTTCTTCCCGCCTTTCTTCGCAGATCGGCCCATCGAAGCCCCTTCATCCCCCTGGTCGCGCATCGCCACCAGGCCGTCCCCATCGCCCGATCCCAGGCGCGGCTCGAGCCGTTCGCCTTTCGGGCGGGTCTTGCCGCCGCCGACGCGATCTTCCGGAGAGACGCGAAGGTCGCTTTTGCCGAACGTCAGACTGGGTTCGCGCCGTTTGCTCCCCATCGAACCCGCTTTGTCGGTCATGCTCGTGCCGCTTTCGGAGGATGAAAGTCGGCGATCATTCAAGCCTAAACCCGGCGGATTAAGGGCCGGTTAAGGTTGAAGGATCTGTCCCGGTGGCGGGATCCGAAGCCGCATGTCGTGCTGCACGGATCTGCCGGTCGCAGGCTGAACTCATGGGAAAAACATGGGGACGAAGCCAGGCCTTGGCGACGCTTTCCGAAGGTCGCGCTTGCCCTGTCGACCGCACCGCGTCAAAGTCGCGCCCCCGGCGCTTTCGCCTTACCGCAACGTATTTCGCAGGATGGATTTGGGCCCATGAAAGTCACTCTCGAAAGAGCGGCGCTTCTGAAGTCGCTGGGCCATGTGCATCGCGTGGTCGAGCGCCGCAACACCATCCCGATCCTGTCCAACGTCCTTCTGCAGGCCGCCGACGGCCGCCTGACCCTCAAGGCGACCGATCTCGACCTCGAAGTCACCGAGAGCCTCGGGGCCGACGTCGGCCAGGCCGGCGCGACCACGCTGCCCGCCCATGTGCTCTACGACATCGTCCGCAAACTTCCCGACGGCGCGCAGGTGTCGCTCGAGACGGCGGGCGACACAGGTCAACTCCTGCTGCGCTCCGGGCGCTCGCGCTTCAACCTGCAGTCGCTGCCCGAGAGCGATTTTCCCGATCTCAACGCCGGCGATCTGACGCATCGTTTCACGCTGCCGGCCGGCGACCTCAAGAAACTGATCGACAAGACCCAGTTCGCGATCTCGACGGAGGAGACGCGCTACTATCTCAACGGCATCTACATGCACACGACCGAGGTCGACGGGCACACGATGCTCCGGGCCGTCGCGACCGATGGTCATCGCCTCGCCCGCGTCGAGATCCCCGCGCCGGCAGGATCCGCCGGCATGCCGGGCGTCATCGTTCCGCGCAAGGCCGTGGCCGAAGTGCAGAAGCTCGTGGAGGACGTGAACGCCGAGGTGCTGATCGAGCTGTCCACCACCAAGGTGCGCTTCACCTTCGGAGACGTGGTGCTGACATCCAAGCTGATCGACGGAACGTTTCCAGATTACGCGCGCGTCATTCCGGCTGGCAACGACAAGCGCCTGATCATCGATTGCGCGCCATTCGCCGCCGCGGTGGATCGCGTCTCGACCATTTCGTCGGAGCGCGGGCGCGCCGTGAAACTCTCGCTGACGGACGGCCGCCTGACGCTCACGGTGACCAATCCGGACTCCGGCTCGGCGACGGAAGAGCTCGAGGTCGACTACGAATCCGGTCCGCTCGACATCGGCTTCAACGCCCGTTACCTGCTCGACATCACCGATCAGCTCGATTCGGACACGGCGCTTTTCAAGCTGGCGGATCCCGGTTCCCCGACGCTGATCCAGGACCGTGACGGAGCCGCCGCGCTTTACGTGCTCATGCCGATGCGCGTGTGACGAAAAGCGGCGGCCATCGCTCGCTAAATTTGCAGGTCGAGCCGGCTTCCGGTCGTCGCGCGCCCTTCCATCGGACGGCCGCGCATGCCACATCGGGGTCATGACTTTCGCATTCGATCCGACCGGCGGCGCTTCGGTCCGCACGCCCAGGGTGCTGCGTCTCGTCCTGTCTGATTTCCGCTCCTATCCGGCGCTCGATCTCGACGTGGCCGGCGACCTCATCGTGCTGGCGGGCGAGAATGGCGCAGGCAAGACCAACATCCTCGAAGCGCTCTCGCTGCTGACGCCCGGGCGCGGCCTGCGCCGCGCCGATCTCGCCGATTGCGCGCGCGAGCAGGGCGCTGGCGGATGGGCCGTGTCGGTCGAAATCTCCGACGACGACATGAGCCTTCAACTCGGCACGGGGCGCGAGTCCGCCGAAAGCGCTTTGCCGCAGGCCCGCAAATGTCGCATCGATCGCGCGCCCGTCGGTTCTGCGCGGGCTTTCGCGGATTATGTGCGGGTCGTCTGGCTGACGCCCTCGATGGATGGATTGTTCACCGGCCCCGCGGGAGATCGCCGCCGCTTCCTCGATCGTCTCGTTCTCGCGGTCGACGCCGAACATGGACCGCGCGTCAGCGCTCTCGAACGCGCCCTGCGCAATCGCAACCGTCTGCTCGAGGATGACAGCAGCGACAGGGCGTGGCTCGATGCCGCAGAACGCGAGATCGCCGAGCTCGCGGTCGCGGTCGCGGCGGCGCGCAGCGAAACCGTGTCCCGTCTCGCGAGCCTCGTGGCGTCCGGGCGCGACGACGCCTCGCCGTTTCCCTGGGCGGAACTCGCGCTCGCGGGCGAACTCGAGGCGATGATCCCCGATCATCCGGCGCTGGAGGTCGAAGAGCGCTATCGCGCCATCCTGCGCAACGGCCGCGCGCGTGACGCCGCGGCCGGCCGCACGCTCGTGGGCCCGCAGGCCAGTGATCTCGTGGTGCGGCACGGACCCAAGAATGCCGATGCGGCGCGATCCTCGACGGGCGAGCAGAAAGCGCTGCTGGTCGGTCTCGTGCTCGCGCATGCGCGGCTCGTGGCATCGATGAGCGGCATGACGCCGTTGGTGCTGCTCGATGAAATCGCCGCGCATTTCGATCCGCTGCGCCGTGCCGCGCTTTACGACGGTCTCGCCAGGCTCGGCGCGCAGGTCTGGATGACCGGCGCGGATCCCGCCGCCTTTGCGGATGTCGCGTCGCGCGCCACCATGCTGTCCGTCACGCCGGGCCGCGTCGAAACATTGTCGCGCCCGACAGGAGCCACATGAGCGAGTTGCCCGCCCGCGCCCACGAACTGCTCAAGACGGTCTTCGGTTACGAGACGTTTCGCGCTGGCCAGTCCGAGGTCATCGCCGCCGTTCTGGCCGGGCGGCCGGTGCTGGCCGTCATGCCAACCGGCAGCGGCAAATCCATGTGCTATCAGCTCCCCGCGCTGCTCACCCAAGGCCTGACGGTCGTCGTTTCACCGCTCATCGCGCTGATGCGCGACCAGGTGCAGCAGATGAGAAGTCTCGGCGTGGCAGCCGCGACCTTGAATTCGTCGGTCGACGCGGACGAGAATGCGCGAACCTGGTCGGCGCTGAAATCGGGCGAGTTGAAGCTGCTGTTCCTGTCGCCCGAGCGCCTCGCCATGGACGGCCTGCATCAGACGTTGCGACGCGCCGGCGTGTCGCGCATCGCCATCGACGAAGCACATTGCGTCTCCGAATGGGGGCACGACTTCCGGCCCGAGTACAGGCAGATCCGCACCGCCGTGGAGGCCATGCGCGAAGGCGGCCGCGACGTGCAGGTCATCGCCTTCACGGCCACGGCCGATCGCAACACGCGCGCCGATATCGTCGGCCGCCTGTTCGACGGTGAGCCGGAGATTTTCGTCCATAGTTTCGACAGGCCCAATCTCGATCTGCGTTTCGCCGCAAAAGATCAGCCGCGCCGCCAGCTCGAGGCCTTTCTGGCCACGCGCCGCGGGCAGAGCGGCATCGTCTATTGCTCGTCGCGGGACCGCACCGAGAAAATCGCCGATTGGCTCAACGGCAGCGGCTTTGACGCGATCGCCTATCACGCCGGCATGGACCAGGGCCGTCGCGCCCGAAATCAGGATCGCTTCCTGCAGGAGGACGGCGTCGTCGCCGTCGCCACCATCGCGTTCGGCATGGGCATCAACAAGCCCGACGTCCGCTTCGTCGCCCATGCCGACATGCCCGGCAGCGTCGAGGCCTATTATCAGGAAATCGGCCGCGCCGGCCGCGACGGACTGCCGGCCTCGACCCTGACGCTCTACGGCGTGGAGGACATGGCGCTGCGCCGCAGGCAGATCGCCGAAAAACCCATCAACGAGGAGCGCCGCCGCATCGAGAACGCCAAATTCGGCCGCCTCGCCATGTTGTGCGAGGCCTCGTCCTGCCGTCGCCAGGTGCTGCTCGCCTATTTCGACGAGCCGAGCCAGCCATGCGGCAAGTGCGACATCTGCCGGGGCGAAGTCTCGCTCTACGACGGCACGATCGACGCCCAGAAGGTGCTCTCGGCGGTCTACCGGACGGGCCAGCGTTTCGGCGCCGGTTATCTGGCCGACGTGCTGACCGGCGAAGCCACGGAGGCCATCAGGCGCAACGGGCATGATCTCGTCAAAACCTTTGGGGCGGGGCGCGACAAGGCCAAGCAGGCCTGGTCGTCCATCGTCAGGCAGCTCTTCGCCGCCGAGGCCGTGGAGCCCGCCAGCAGCGAGCACGGGGGATTTAGGCTGACGCCGCGCGGCGAGGACATTCTGCTGGGCCGGGAAGCCATCGAGCTGCGCGCCGAAGCCCCCCGGGCCGCGCGGACACGCATCCGAGGCAGCGCCCGTCCCGCCGAGACCGAGGGGCTCGACGAGGCCGATGCCGCCCTCTTCGCGGCGCTTCGCAAGCGCCGCCTGGAAATCGCCCGTGAGGAGGGGGTCGCGGCCTATGTCGTGTTCGCCGACAGAACGCTGCTGGAACTTGCGCGTAAGCGCCCTCTGACGCTCGACAAAATGGCCGAAATCCACGGAATCGGCGCGACCAAGCTCGATCGCTACGGCGAAGCTTTCCTGGAAGTGATCGACGCCGCGGGCTAGGCCGGAGCCCGAGGCCCTGGAAAAGCGGTTTTCCGGGTCGTTTTCAGTGCCTTTCGCAGCCGGATTAGGGTAGATTGCGGGTCACGATCATCCCCTGTGAATCGAACCTCGCGTGCGTGGGCTTCAGGGCCCCGCCGCCGGACGAATGCGAAAGTGTCCCGCTCAATGGCTGAACCCGCTTCCCTGCCGCAGACACCCACCGAGGCTTCTGCGGCCTATGGCGCCGAATCCATCAAGGTCTTGCGTGGTCTCGACGCGGTCCGCAAGCGCCCGGGCATGTATATCGGCGATACGGACGACGGCTCCGGCCTGCACCACATGGTATACGAAGTCGTCGACAACGCCATCGACGAGGCGCTGGGCGGCTACGCGACGCTCGTGACCGTGACGCTCAATGCCGATGGCTCCGTCACCGTCACCGACAACGGTCGCGGCATTCCGACGGACATCCATGCGGAAGAGGGCGTATCGGCCGCCGAGGTCATCATGACCCAGCTGCATGCCGGCGGAAAATTCGACCAGAATTCCTACAAGGTCTCGGGCGGCCTGCACGGCGTCGGCGTGTCGGTCGTCAACGCTCTGTCGACCACCTTGAAGCTGCGCATCTGGCGCGACGGCAAGGAGCACGAAATCGAATTCGCCCATGGGGACGCGGTCGCTCCTCTGCGCATCATCGGTCCGGCGCCCGTCGAGAATGGCGAACCCAAGCGCGGCACGGAAGTCACCTTCCTGCCGTCGCCCCAGACCTTCACGATGGTCGAGTTCGACTACGGAACGATCGAGCATCGCCTGCGCGAACTCGCCTTCCTGAATTCCGGCGTGCACATCATCCTGACGGATGCGCGCCATGCGGAGGTGAAGCAGGAAGACCTGTTCTACGAAGGCGGGCTCGAAGCCTTCGTGCGCTATCTCGACCGCGCCAAGCAGCCGCTCATCAAGGCCCCGATCATGATGAAGGGCGAGCGGGACCGCATCACCGTGGAAGTCGCGCTGTGGTGGAACGACAGCTATCACGAGACGATGCTGCCCTTCACCAACAACATTCCGCAGCGCGACGGCGGCACGCATCTCGCGGGCCTGCGCGGCGCCCTGACACGGCAGGTCACCGGCTATGCGGAGCGTTCCGGCGTCGCCAAGAAAGAGAAGGCCGACGTCACCGGCGACGACACGCGCGAAGGACTGACCTGCGTTCTGTCGGTCAAAGTGCCTGACCCCAAATTCTCGTCGCAGACGAAGGACAAGCTCGTCTCCTCGGAAGTCCGCCCGGTGGTTGAAAGTCTCGTCAACGAAATGCTGGAGCGCTGGTTCGAGGAACATCCGGCCGACGCCAAGACGGTGGTGACCAAGGTCGTGGAAGCCGCGCTGGCGCGCGAGGCCGCCCGTCGCGCCCGCGAACTGACGCGCCGCAAGGGCGCGCTCGACGTCGCCAACCTGCCCGGCAAGCTCGCCGACTGCCAGGAACGCGATCCTTCCAAGGCCGAGCTCTTCCTCGTCGAGGGCGATTCCGCAGGCGGCTCCGCCAAGCAGGGACGCAATCGCGAGTATCAGGCCGTGCTGCCCCTGCGCGGCAAGATCCTGAACGTCGAGCGTGCGCGCTTCGACAAAATGCTGTCGAGCCAGGAAATCGGCACGCTGATCACGGCGCTGGGCACCGGCATCGGACGCGACGATTTCAATCCCGACAAGCTGCGCTACCACAAGATCATCATCATGACCGACGCCGACTTTGACGGCGCCCATATCCGCACGCTGATGCTGACCTTCTTTTACCG
>JAQGJH010000073.1 GCA_028290705.1 Hyphomicrobiales bacterium | reverse complement strand
CGTCTCCCTCCCCCTTGTGGGGAGGGGACAGGGGTGGGGGTCGCACCACTGCTCGGCGGCTCCCACCGTCATTGCGAGCGAAGCGAAACAATCCATCGGCACATGGCCGGGAAATACGCGCTGCACGATGGATCGCCGCGTCGCTTCATCGCACTCCACCGGTCGGTGCGACCCCCACCCCGGCCCTCCCCACAAGGGGGAGGGAGTGAGGTCGAGCGCGTCAGCCAAGGCGCCGGCGCGCCGGTTCCGCCTTACTCGGCAGCCTGGCGCTTCGCTTTCTTGGGGGCCGACTCTTCGAGTTGCAGCGGCCGGCGCTCCAGCACTTCTTTCAGGAACCGCCCGGTATGGCTGCGCGGTTCCTTGATGATGGCCTCGGGCGTTCCCTGGGCGACGATCTCGCCGCCGCCGTCGCCGCCTTCCGGCCCCATGTCGATCACCCAGTCGGCCGTCTTGATGACTTCGAGATTGTGCTCGATCACCACGACGCTGTTTCCCTGGTCGACGAGTTCGTGCAGCACTTCCAGCAGCTTCTTGACGTCATGGAAGTGCAGCCCGGTGGTGGGTTCGTCCAGGATGTAGAGGGTGCGGCCCGTCGAGCGGCGCGACAGTTCCTTGGACAGCTTGACGCGCTGCGCTTCGCCGCCCGAGAGCGTGGTGGCCTGCTGCCCAACCTTGACGTAGCCGAGGCCGACGCGCGCCAGCGTCTCCATCTTCTCGCGGATCGTGGGCACGGCCTTGAACAACTGGCCCGCCTCTTCGACGGTCATGTCCAGCACGTCGGCAATCGACTTGTCGCGATATTTCACTTCGAGCGTTTCGCGGTCGTAGCGCTTGCCCTTGCACACGTCGCAGGTGACGTAGACGTCCGGCAGGAAGTGCATCTCGATCTTGATGACGCCATCGCCCTGGCACGCCTCGCAGCGGCCGCCCTTCACGTTGAAGGAGAAGCGGCCCGGCGCATAACCGCGCGCCTTGGCTTCCGGCAGGCCCGCGAACCATTCGCGGATGGGCGTGAATGCGCCCGTGTAGGTCGCCGGGTTGGAGCGCGGCGTGCGACCGATCGGCGATTGGTCGATGTCGATCACCTTGTCGATGTGCTCGAGCCCTTCGAGCTTGTCGTGCGGGGCAGGGTGCTCGAACGCGCCGTTCAGCTTGCGCGCCACGCCCTTGTAGAGCGTGTCGATGATGAGCGTGGACTTGCCGCCGCCCGACACGCCCGCCACGCAGGTGAACAGACCGAGCGGAATGTCGGCCGTGACGTTCTTCAGATTGTTTCCGCGCGCACCCGTGACCTTCAGCTTGCGGGCAGGTTGCGGCTTGCGCCGCGCACGCGGCACAGCCACGGATTTGCGGCCCGTGAGATAATCCCCCGTCAGCGAGTTCTTGTCCGCCATGATTTGCGCCGGAGTGCCCTCCGACACGATCTGGCCACCGTGGATGCCGGCGCCCGGTCCGACGTCCACCACATAGTCGGCCGTCAGGATGGCATCCTCGTCGTGCTCGACGACGATCACCGTATTGCCGAGGTCGCGCAGCCTGCGCAACGTGTCGAGCAACCGGGAATTGTCGCGCTGATGCAGCCCGATCGACGGCTCGTCCAGCACGTAGAGCACGCCCGTCAATCCGGACCCGATCTGGGACGCGAGCCGGATGCGCTGGCTTTCGCCACCCGACAAGGTGCCGGAGCCGCGCGACAGCGTCAGATAGTCGAGGCCCACATCGACGAGGAAGTTCAGCCGGTCGCGGATCTCCTTGAGGATCCGCCCTGCAATCTCGTTGCGCTTTTCGTCGAGCGAGGCCGGCAGGGCCGTGAACCAGTCCGCGGCAGCCCGCACCGAAAGCTCCGAGGCCTGGCCAATATGCGAGCCCGCGATCTTGACGGCCAGCGCTTCGGGCTTCAGCCGGTAGCCGTCGCAGGCCGCGCATGGCGTGGCGCTCATGAAACGCGAGATCTCTTCCCGCGCCCATTCGCTTTCCGTTTCGAGGTAGCGGCGTTCGAGATTGCGAACCACGCCTTCGAAAGGCTTTTTCACGTCATAGGCGCGGACGCCATCGTCATAGGAAAAGCGGATCGCCTCTTCGCCCGAGCCGAAGAGAATGACCTGCTTCGCGCGCTCCGTCAGCTTGTCGAACGCCATGTCGAGCCGGAACTTGTAGTGCCGGCCCAGCGATTCGAGCGTCTGCGCGTAATAGGGCGACGTCGACTTGGCCCACGGCGCAATGGCGCCCTTGCGCAAAGTCACGGCAGGATCCGGCACCACGAGCTCCGCGTCGACGCGCTGCTCCGAGCCGAGCCCGCTGCAGACCGGACAAGCTCCGAAGGGATTGTTGAAGGAGAACAGTCGCGGCTCGATCTCGGCGATCGTGAAACCCGACACCGGGCAGGCGAATTTGGACGAGAAGACGATGCGCTTCGGCTCCCCCTTGTCGCCGTCGCTCTCGGCATATTCCGCGATGGCGATGCCATCCGCGAGTTCCAGCGCCGTCTCGAGGCTTTCCGCCAGGCGTGTGGCGATGTCGCCGCGCACGACGATCCGGTCGACCACCACGTCGATGTCGTGCTTGAGCTTCTTGTCGAGCACCGGCGCTTCGCCGATTTCATAGAAAGTGCCGTCGATCTTGAGGCGCTGGAAGCCGCGCTTCATGAACTCGGCGATCTCCTTGCGATACTCGCCCTTGCGGCCGCGAACGACCGGCGCGATCAGGTACAGGCGCGTCTTTTCCGGCAGCGCGAGAATGCGGTCGACCATCTGGCTGACCGTCTGGCTTTCGATCGGCAAGCCCGTGGCGGGCGAGTAGGGGATGCCGACCCGCGCCCAAAGCAGGCGCATGTAGTCGTGGATCTCCGTCACCGTGCCGACGGTCGAGCGCGGATTCTTCGACGTCGTCTTCTGTTCGATGGAAATGGCAGGAGAGAGACCGTCGATCTGGTCGACGTCGGGCTTCTGCATCATCTCGAGGAACTGGCGCGCGTAGGCGGAGAGCGACTCGACGTAGCGTCTTTGCCCCTCGGCATAGATCGTATCGAAAGCCAGCGAGGATTTGCCCGAACCCGAGAGGCCCGTGAACACCACGAGCTTGTCGCGCGGGATGACCAGGTCGACGTTCTTCAGATTGTGTTCGCGAGCGCCGCGGATCGAGATGACCTTGCGGTCGCGGACGGCATCGAAAAGTTCATCCGCCGAACGGACGGCTGTGGCTTTGCTCTTGGGACTACGGGCCATGGGATCTCTGCTGCTTCATGCACTCACGACCTAAGGCGGCGTCGCCGCTTTGCCATGGCCGGAAGGAAATAACGGGCATGCGTGTCGTGCCGTCACCCGGACCCGGGTGGTGCGGCCGTCCTGTCCTTGCGTTCGCGCCAGACAGCCAGGAAGAAAGCCGTCATCTCGACCGTGTATCGCCGCGCCAGACGCCGGGGTTCCTGCACGAGTCGAAATAACCATTCACCATGCAAATTGCGAACCCAGACCGGCGCGCGCGGCACTTCTTCGGCGAGAAAATCAAAAAGGGCGCCGACCCCGAACGAGAGAATGGCGCCCGTCCGCTCCGCATGATCGCGAAGCCAAAGCTCCTGCAACGGATTCCCCAGGGCCACGAGAAGTACATCCGGCCGAGCGGCGGCAATCTCCGAGGCCGTAGCCTCGTTCAGGCCAAAGCCGTCGCGTGTGCCGCAAACGGTCACGCCTGTGCGACCCGCCAGAACGGTCCCGGCTTTCTCGGCCACACCGGGCCGCGATCCAAGCAGGAAGACCCGCGTTCCAGGCGGCAGCCGTGACAGCACGAGAGGCACGAAGTCGGTTCCCGCCAGATTGTCCGGGAAGGCGCGGCCATGCAGCAGTCGCGCCGCAGCGTCGAGCGCGACGCCATCATTCAGAACCAGGAAATCTTCCAGCCAAGCCGCGCCCTCTGTCGCGGCGCGCGCCTGCATCAGCAGGTTCGAATTGGCGAAGGCGACCCGCGTGATCCGGCGCCTCGAGAGCCGATCGAGCAACAGCGCCAAAGCCTGGTCCCGTGTCAGAGCAGAGATGCTCACGCCCAGGATCCGCAGGGCTCCGTCCCCGCCGAGCCGACCGGCTTCAAGCGTCGCTGTGTCGGTTCGATGCTCTTGGTCCATCTTGTCTTCTTGTGTAGGCCGGTGAGCCAGGGGCGTCTCGGGCTTCTCTAGCTGCCCGCTGGATCGGGGCGCAAGCAACGCGCGAATCATCGCGCTTGATAGCCTCGAAAAGCTCTGTTAGGAACATATCAGGAACAGCATGCGTGTCCAATTGGGTCTTGCGTCTGGACGTCATGCTTTCTGCGAGCCTTCTGTGGACATCGCGCTTGGACGCGAGCGCCCGTCGTCGCCACGGGGTAGGGTGCGCCCCACCATCGCCCTTTGCGGCGCTCAGCGGTTTTGTCGCGTTCAGATTTCAGGAGAGCCTCATGTCAGGCAGCGTCAACAAGGTCATTCTCATCGGCAATCTGGGACGCGATCCCGAGGTGCGGCGCATGAATTCCGGCGACGCCGTGGTGTCGTTCGGGCTCGCCACCACGGAATCCTGGCGCGACAAGGCGACGGGCGAGCGCAAGGACAAGACCGAGTGGCATAACGTCGTCATCTTCAACGAAAACCTCGGCAAGGTCGCCGAGCAATATTTGAAGAAGGGCTCCAAGGTCTACATCGAGGGCCAGCTGCAGACGCGCGAGTTCACCGACAAGGAAGGCAACCAGCGCAAGACCACCGAGGTCGTGCTGCAGCGGTTCCGGGGCGAACTGACCCTGCTGGACAGCCGCGGCGGCCGCAGCGAGGGCGGCGAGGATCGCGGCGGCTATGCCGGTGGCGGCGAAAGGCAGAACTTCGGGCGCCAGTCTCCGATGGAGTCGCGCCCGGCGCCGGCCGGCGGCAGCGGCGGCGGCGGACGGACCTCGCAGGCCATTGACGACGACATCCCGTTCTAGGATCCGGGCGCGTTCCGCTCTCGGTCCCACCGGCCCGGTCGCCATCTAGGCTTGCGATTGCGAGCCCTGATGGCGCACGTTCGCGTCGGCTTCCGGCGACAATTGCGCGGATCGTTGACCCGTTGTTGTAACTCTTTGATTTCAGAGGCTCTTGGCCCGACTTCCCGATTCGCTTCCGCTGGCTTTGCCGAGAGGAATCGTTTACACAATGGGCCACATGTTCAGTTCATTGGGACTTGCCGCTTTTGGCCGACGATAAAGACGATCAGTCCGCAGCTCCGGGCTCGGACATTCGACCGGTTTCCATCACCGACGAAATGAAGCGCAGCTATCTCGATTACGCCATGAGCGTGATCGTCAGCCGCGCGCTTCCCGACGTGCGCGACGGCCTCAAGCCTGTGCACAGGCGCATCCTTTATTCGATGTACGAAAAGGGCCATACGCCCGACAAGCCATACGTCAAATCGGCCCGCATCGTCGGCGACGTGATGGGCAGCTACCATCCGCACGGCGACAGCGCGATCTACGACTCCCTCGTGCGCATGACGCAGCCCTTCGCCATGCGGGTTCCGCTGATCGACGGGCAGGGCAATTTCGGCTCGGTCGACGGCGATCCCGCGGCGGCCATGCGCTACACCGAGTCGCGCCTGGCCCGCGCAGCCGTCCCGCTGCTGCAGGACATCGATCAGGACACGGTCAATTTCCAGCCGAACTAAGACGGCAAGGAAAGCGAGCCGACGGTTCTTCCCGCGCGCTACCCGAACCTGCTCGTCAATGGAGCAGGCGGCATCGCGGTGGGCATGGCCACCAACATCCCGCCGCACAATCTCGGCGAGGTGATCGACGGCGTCTTCGCCATGATGGAACGGCCCGACATTTCCGTCGAAGAACTGATGACCATCATCCCGGGTCCGGACTTTCCGACCGGCGGCTCCATCCTCGGGCGCGGCGGCATCCGCTCGGCCTATTCCACCGGCCGCGGCTCCGTGCTGATGCGCGCCAAGGTCGAGATCGAGCAGATCCGCAAGGATCGCGAGGCGATCATCGTCACCGAAATTCCCTATCAGGTGAACAAGTCCACGCTGATCGAGAAGATTGCCGAACTCGTGCGCGACAAGCGCATCGAGGGCATTTCCGACCTGCGCGACGAGTCCGATCGCGACGGCATGCGCATCGTCATCGAGATCAAGCGCGACGCCGTGCCGGACATCGTGCTGAACCAGCTCTGGCGTTACACGGCGCTTCAATCGTCCTTCGGCTGCAACATGATCGCGCTGAACGGCGGTCGGCCGGAAATGCTGACCCTGCGCGATTTCCTAACGGCGTTCATCGACTTCCGCGAAGAGGTCGTGACCCGCCGCACGAAATACCTGCTCAACAAGGCGCGCGACAACGCCCACGTGCAGGTCGGCCTGGCCATTGCTGTCGCCAATATCGACGAAGTGATCCGCCTCATCCGCACGTCGCCCGACGCGGCCGCCGCCCGCGAGGCGTTGATGGCGCGCGACTGGCCCGCCAAGGACATGGCGCCGCTGATCGCGCTCATCGCCGATCCGCGCCACAAGCTGCATGACGACGGCACCTATCGCCTCTCGGAAGCGCAGGCGCGCGCCATCCTCGACCTCCGCCTGCAGCGCCTCACCGCGCTGGGCCGCGAGGAAATCGCCGAGGCCCTGAACAAGCTCGCGGCGGAAATCGCCGACTATCTCGACATTCTGCGCTCGCGCGCCCGCGTCTTCGCAATCATCCGCGACGAATTGTCGGCCGTCCGCGAGGCTTTCGCCACGCCGCGCCGCACGATCCTCGGCGAAGCCGATGGCGACATGGATGATGAGGACCTCATCCAGCGCGAGGACATGGTCGTCACCGTTTCGCACGGCGGCTACATCAAGCGCGTGCCGCTCTCGACCTACCGGGCGCAGCGCCGCGGCGGCAAGGGCCGCTCGGGCATGCAGACGCGGGACGAGGATTTCGTCGCCCGCATCTTCGTGGCGAGCACCCACCAGCCGGTGCTGTTCTTCTCGTCTAAGGGGCAGGTTTACAAGGAAAAGGTCTGGCGTTTGCCGCTGGCTGCGCCGCAGGCGCGCGGCAAGGCGCTGGTCAACATGCTGCCGCTCGAACAGGGCGAGCGCATCACCACCATCATGCCGCTGCCCGAGGACGAGGCCGTCTGGGAAACGCTGGACGTCATGTTCGCCACGACGCGCGGAACCGTGCGCCGCAACAAGCTTTCGGATTTCGCGCAGGTCAATCGCGCCGGCAAGATCGCCATGCGCATCGACGAGGGCGAAGGCATCGTCGACGTGCAGATCTGCTCGGACAAGAACGACGTGCTGCTCACAACGGCGCTCGGTCAGTGCATCCGCTTCGCGGTCGATGAAGTGCGCGTGTTCAAGGGCCGGGATTCCATGGGCGTGCGCGGCATCAATCTCGCGCAGGGCGACAGCGTCATCTCGCTCGCCATCCTGCATCACATCGACGCCAGCCCGGGCGAACGGGCGGCCTATCTGAAGATGCGCCGCGCCATCGCGGGCGAGGCGGACGGCGACGAGGTCGCGGAATCGGTGGAGGCCGTCGAGGCCGAGGAGGGCGCTGCCGCACCCGCGCAATTGTCGCAGGATCGCTACGTCGAACTCTCGGTCGGCGAGGAGATCATCCTCACGCTGTCGGAGCGCGGCTTTGGCAAGCGCACCTCGTCCTACGAATATCGCGTCACCGGCCGAGGCGGCAAAGGCATCACCGCCATGGCGGTCAATGCGCGCAATGGCAATCTGGTGGCGTCCTTCCCGGTCGGCCACGGCGACGAAATCATGCTGGTCACCAATGGCGGCCAGTTGATCCGCTGCCCGGTCGAGGGCATCCGCGTCGCCGGCCGCAACACCCAGGGCGTCATCGTCTTCAAGACGGCGGCGGACGAGCGTGTCGTCTCAGTCGAGCGCATCGGCGAGGGCGAGGACGTGGCGCAGGACGTCGCCCAGACCGAAATCGGCCAGCCGGACGATGGCGCGCCCGAGGCGGACGATTCCGCCGGAGACCCTGCACCGCAGGACTGACGCCGATCGCGCAGCAGCAAGGGGAGGGGCGGCATGGCGGCGACCAGGATGGCGGCGACCAGAAAAGCGACGGGCAAAGCCGTCGCGCGCACGGGCTTCTACACCGGCTCGTTCGATCCGTTGACCAATGGTCACCTGGACGTCCTGCGCGCCTCATCGGCGATGTGCGACCGGATCGTCGTCGGCATCGGTGTCCATCCGGGCAAGTCGCCACTCTTCTCGGCCGCCGAGCGCGAGGCCTTGATCCGCAAGTCCTGCAGGGATCTTTCAGCCTCGATCGACGTCGTCACCTTCGCGGGTCTTGCCGTCGAGGCGGCGCGGGACGCCGGCGCGGGCCTCATCCTGCGCGGCCTGCGTGACGGAACGGACTTCGACTACGAGATGCAGATGGCCGGCATGAACGCCGCCATGGCGCCCGAGATCCAGACCGTTTTCCTACCGGCCTCGCCGGCGGTCCGCCACATCACGGCCACGCTCGTACGTCAGATCGCTGCCCTGAAGGGCGATGTCGCGCCCTTTGTGCCGGCCGCGGTGGCGCGCGCGCTGAAGTCCAAGTTTGCATCCTGACACGACCCTGATCCAAAGCCCCGAGGAGCTTCCATGACGATTGATCGCCGCAAAGTCCTGATCGGCCTGCCTGCCGCCGCCGCACTCGCGGCCGGCGCGGCCCAGGCCCAGAGCGCCAAGCCCGCGCCCTCCAAGAAGGACATGGTCTATCTCGACCTGAAGGACGGCCGCGTCGTCATTCAACTGCGCCCGGATCTTGCGCCCAAGCACGTCGCCCAGATCAAGACGCTGGTGAAGCGCGGCTTCTACGACGGCATCGTCTTCCATCGCGTGATCGAGGGCTTCATGGCCCAGACGGGTGACCCGAAGGGCACCGGCACGGGCGGCTCGGACCTGCCGAACATCCCGGCTGAGTTCACCGCCACCCCGTTCCGCCGCGGCACGCTCGGCATGGCGCGGTCGCAGCTGCCGAATTCGGCCAACTCGCAGTTCTTCATCTGCTTCCGCGAGGCGAGCTTCCTGAACAACCAGTACACGGTGTTCGGCGAAGTGGTGTCCGGCATGGAATTCGTCGACAAGATCAAGCGCGGCGAGCCGCCGGTGAACCCGGACAAGATCATCAAGATGAGCCTGGCCGACCCGAGCTGACGCGGCCGAGCCTCGCCGTTCGATAAACTCGCAAGGTTTACGCATCCCGTGGCATCGGCTATGGGATGCGACCCATTTTATCCAAGGAGACCCGCATGTCGGAGACCGGCAACACGCTGACGCTCGAAACCACCAAAGGCGAGGTCGTCATCAAGATGCGTCCGGACCTGGCGCCCGGCCACGTCGCGCATATCAAGAAGCTCGTCGAAGAGGGCTTCTACAACGGCGTGGTCTTCCACCGCGTCATCGACGGCTTCATGGCCCAGACCGGCTGCCCCCACGGCACCGGCACCGGCGGCTCGAAGTACCCCAACATCAAGGCCGAGTTCAACAAGGCCCACCACGGCCGCGGCACCGTCTCCATGGCCCGCGCCGCGAGCCCGGACTCTGCCAATTCGCAGTTCTTCATCTGCTTCGGCGATGCCGGTTTCCTCGACGGCCAGTACACCGTCTGGGGCGAAGTGACCTCCGGCATGGAGAACGTCGACAAGATCAAGCGAGGCGAGCCCGTGCGCGATCCCGACCAGATCGTCTCCGCCAAGCTGAGCTGATCCGAAACGAGCGCCGCGCCCTCGAGGCGCGGCGTCCGGCCTGACGCGTGCGCGCGCAAGGGCACGTCTTGCGCCACGATCTTGCGCGCCAAGAGTTTGCGTGCCTGGAGACGTCCATGACGAAGCACGTGCATTTCATCGGCATCGCCGGGATCGGCATGAGCGCCACGGCGCTGCTGATGCGCATGCAGGGTTGGGAGGTCACCGGCTCGGACGAGGGGTTCTACCCGCCCGCCAGCGTGCTTCTGCCCAAGCACGGCATACGCGTCATGACCCCGCATGCGGCCGGCAACATCCCGGCCGAAGCCGATCTCATCGTCGTCGGCAAGCACGCCAAGCTGACCATGGAAAACGAGGAAGTGGCGGCCGCGCATGCGACCGGCAAGCCCATCACCTCCTATCCCGACGTGCTGGCCGGCATTGCCCGCGCCCGCCGGTCGCTCGTCGTCGTCGGCAGCTATGGCAAGTCCACGACCGCCAGCCTCATCGCCTGGGCGCTGACCGAAGCGGGCCGCGATCCTGGCTATTTCGTCGGCGCGGTGCCTAAAAATCTCGGGGTCAATGCGGGGCTCGGCAGCGCCCCGGAATTCGTCATCGAGGGCGATGAATATCCGTCCAGCAACACAGATCCGCGCGCCAAATTCCTGCATTACGACGCCCGAACGGTGCTTCTCACCGCCGCCGTGCATGATCACGTCAACATCTTCCCGACGCAGGCGGATTACGAAAAGCCCTTCGTCGAGTTGATCGAGCGCCTGCCGCAGGACGGGCTGCTCGTCGTCTGTCGCGACGAGCCCTTCGCCATGAAGGTCGCGGCCCATGCGCGCGCTCGGGTCGTGACCTATGCGCTCGCCGATGCGTCGGCCGACTATCACCTGAAGGACATCGTCTACGGCGAGACAAGCCGCTTCACGCTCGTGGCCCGCGGCGAGGACGTGGGTCGCTTCGAGACGCATCTTCTCGGCGCGCACAATCTCCAGAACATGGCCGGCGCGGCCGCGCTGCTGCTGGACCAGGGGCTCGCCACGGTTTCCGACCTGCAAAAGGCTTTCGCGTCCTTCCAGGGCGTCGTGCGGCGGATGGACAAGCTGACCGGGCGTTCGGCCATTCCGGTCTACGAAGGCTTCGGCTCCTCGCGCGAAAAGGCCCGCGCGGCGATCGACGCCATCGCGCTGCATTTCCCCGGCCGCCGCATGCACATCGTGTTCGAGCCGCACACGTTCAGTTGGCGCAACCGCGCGACCATCCACTGGTACGACGACGTGTTCCGCGGCGCCGACCACGTCTTCATCTCCGCGCCGCCCGACCACGGAGCCGAGTCGCACGCGCAGGTCAGCTACGACGAGATCGCCGCGCGGCTGGCTGGTAACGACGACTTGACGATCGTCAGGCTCGGACACGAGCAGCCCGAGAACATCGATCGGATCGTCTCGGTTCTTCGACCGGGAGACGTCATCCTGCTCCTCACGTCGGGCGATCTCGGCGGAATGATCGTGAAACTGGTCGAGCGGATGGAAGCGCAATTCGGCTGACGCCGCGCTCGAAAGCCCCCCCGCCAGATATCGTAGTCCTTCCAGGGAGCAGCCTCCGTGCGTCTCCCTCCCCCTTGTGGGGAGGGAACAAGGGTGGGGGTCGGGCGACACGGGCCGGAGAGACTTCATCGCAAAGCCTTCTCGACGACATTACCGGTCGGAGTCTGGCGCGACCCCCACCCCTGGCCCCTCCCCACAAGGGGGAGGGGAAGCGCTTCACCGCCTGGGATTGAGGCAGTGACGCGAGCAGCCTCCGTGCGTCTCCCTCCCCCTTGTGGGGAGGGAACAAGGGTGGGGGTTGGGCGACACTCGCCGGATGAGAGAAAGCTCTTCTCTACACGATCACCGGTCGGAGTCTGGCGCGACCCCAACCCCTGGCGCCTCCCCACAAGGGGGAGGGAAGCAATCCGCCGCCGCATGGGTTCGCCTCCCGCTGGTGCGCACGGCGTCTTGGTGTAAGGAAGATGCCCGGTCCCGGAGGGTGTCGCGTCCATGAAGGTCGATCTGTTCGATTTCCACTTGCCTGAAGAGCGGATCGCGCTGCGTCCGGCCGAGCCGCGCGATGCTGCGCGCCT
>JAQGJH010000027.1 GCA_028290705.1 Hyphomicrobiales bacterium | reverse complement strand
CGAGCTATGAGCGCTTCCTGATCAACGGCCTGCGCGAAACCTTCGATCTCAAGGGCGTGCCGATCCGCATCACCAAGCGGATGAACCAGAACCCGTTCGACAAGGGCAAGAAGCGCCACTGAGGGCGCGAGGCGCCCCAGCGCCTCAGGCCGACAGATGCGTGATGAGAATGCTCGTTCCGATCGCCGCGAGCCCGATGCCGCCGGCAAACTCAGCCCACTGACCGGCCTTCTGGCCGACGGCGCCGCCGACACGCAGACCCACATAGGTCATCCCGAACGTGACGACTCCGATGGTGAAGATCGTCATCGGGATGTTGTCGCTGACCAGCGCGAGGGTCACGCCGACGATCGTGGCGTCGACGCTGGTTCCCGCCGCGGTCGCCGCGACGACGCCCCAGCTCGGAGCGATCGGACCGCTGTCCTCGTCGGGAGGCGAAAAACTCTTCCAGATCATGCGCAGGCCAAGAAAGCCGAGCAGGATGAAAGAAATCCAGTGATCGTAATCCTCGATGACGCCTGCAAACTGCTGACCGAGCAGGAAGCCCAGGAGCGGGGCAAGCGCCTCCAGGACGCCGAAACCCAGGGCGATGAGCAGCGTGCGGTTGACAGCAAGGCCGGGAAAGCGCGCGCCCTTGGCCAGCGATGCCGCAAAGGCGTCTGCGGAGAGCGAAAAAGCGATGACAAGCGTCTGCACCGTCAGCATGGCGGGGCTCCGGAGTTCGAGTGGCGATACGCCCGTGGCGGCGTTTCGCATCGGTCTCGCCAGAGCTCTCGCCCGCGTCGCCAGGGCGCCGTAGAACGGCCGGCCCAGAATGTTGACGACGCTTCACCGCGCGGGTGATGCCTACTCCCCAATGCTGCCAGTTGACTATCAGGCTAGTTGAGAAGCATCAAGCTTGGCCTTGCGGCCTATTCCGGACCGCGGAAGTTTTGCACCGCATCCGCCTTGAAGTCGTAGAGCTTGCCCGTGTCGAGCCAGTCCGGCGCGCACATGGCCGCGACCTTGGGAGCGAACTCCTCGGGCGTGCGCAGGCTCATCGGGTCTTCACCCGGCGCCACGGTCGCGCGCATCCGGGTCCGCAGTGGGCCGGGATTCGTCACCATCACCTTGACGTTGGAGGTGGTGGCCGTCTCCGCCGCATAGGTGCGCGCCAAGGCGTCCAGCGCCGCCTTCGAGACCGCGTAGGCCGCCCGGTAAGCGTTGAGTTGCGCCTTGTTGCCGGCGCCCGAGGAGACGAACACCGCGCGTCCCGCATCCGATTCGCGCAGCGGCAGATCGAGCGCACGGATCAGCCGGTAATTGGCCGTCACGTTCACCGCCATGGCCTGGTCCCATTGCGGCGGGTCAATATGGGGAATGGGCGTGATGGGCCCCAGAATGCCGGCATTGGCCACGAAAATGTCGAGGCGCTTCCAGCGCTCGAATATGGCCGCGCCCAAGCGGTCGAGCGCATCGAAATCCTTGAGATCGCAGGGCACCAGGGTGGCCTCCTGGCCAAAGGCCCGGATCTCGTCGTCGAGTTCCTCGAGCGCGCCCTGGGTGCGCGCCATCGCCACCACATGCGCGCCCTGGCGGGCGAGTTCGACCGCCACCGCGCGGCCGATTCCCCGGGACGCGCCCGTCACCAGGGCAATGCGGTTTTCGAGGGGCAGGGCCATTCAGGACACTCCGGCTGACGCGACAGACCTATCGCGTAGCAACACCGCGGGTGCTGGGCAAGCGCGGAGCGCTCAGCCGAACGGGTCGCGCCGGAGTTCAGCCGGTTTCGGCGAGGAGCGACAATTGTTGCTTCACCGTCTCGCCCATGACGTCCGTCAGGTGCGTCGGATAATCGCCCGTGAAGCAATGGTCGGTGAATTGCGGCCGCACGGGGTCGCGCCGCTCGTAGCCCATGGCGCGATAGATGCCGTCCACCGAGATGAACGCCAGGCTGTCGCAGCCCATGTAGACGCGCATCTCTTCGAGCGAATGGGTCGCGGCCAGCAGCTTCTCGCGCTCCGGCGTGTCGATGCCGTAATAGTCCGGATGGGTGATCGGCGGCGACGAAATCCGGAAGTGGACTTCCTTCGCGCCCGCCTCACGCATCATGCGCACGATCTTGAGGGACGTCGTCCCGCGCACCACTGAATCGTCGATCAGGATGACGCGCTTGCCCTCGATCACCGAGCGATTGGCGCTGTGCTTCATGCGCACGCCGAGTTCGCGAACCGACTGCGTCGGTTGGATGAAGGTGCGGCCGACGTAATGATTGCGGATGATGCCGAGTTCGAACGGGATCCCGGATTCCTGTGCATATCCGATGGCCGCCGGCACGCCCGAATCGGGAACCGGCACGACGACGTCGGCCTCCACTCCCGCCTCACGGGCGAGCTCCGCACCCATTTTCTTGCGCACGTCATAGACGTGGCGGCCATGCACGTAGGAGTCCGGCCGCGCGAAATAGATGTATTCGAAGATACAGGGCCGCATCGGCTGCGGCGGGAATGGCTTGTGGCTCTCGATGCCGGTCTCGGAAATGACCACGACTTCGCCATTCTCGATGTCGCGGACGAAGCGCGCCCCGATGATGTCGAGCGCGCAGGTCTCGGAGGCGAGGATGTAATGGCCGTCGAGTTCACCCAGCACCAAAGGGCGGATGCCGAGAGGATCGCGCGCGCCGATCAGCTTCTTGTTCGACAGCGCGACGAGAGAATAGGCGCCTTCGAGCATGCGCAACGCTTCGATGAAGCGGTCGAGGATGCGGGGACGGCGGCTCCGCGCGACGAGATGCAGCACGACTTCGGTGTCGGAGGTCGACTGGTAGATGGCGCCCTCACGAATGAGATCGCGACGCAGCGTCAGGCCATTGGTGAGGTTGCCATTGTGCGCGACCGCGAACCCGCCGGTGTCGAGTTCGGCGAAGAGCGGCTGCACGTTTCGCAGGATCGTCTCGCCCGTCGTTGAATAACGCACGTGTCCGATCGCGGCATTTCCGGGCAGGCGGTCGATGGTCTTGGCCGAGGAGAAGTGGTCTCCCACGAGGCCGAGGCGGCGCTCCGAACTGAAGCGCTTGCCATCGAAGGTCACGATGCCGGCAGCTTCCTGGCCGCGATGTTGAAGCGCATGCAGCCCCAGCGCCGCGATGGCCGCCGCTTCCGGATGTCCGAAGATGCCGAAGACGCCACACTCTTCCCGAAGCCGATCAGCGTCCGGATCGAAGACGTCGGGCTGATCGGTCGCGGACTTGCCGCTGCCCGGCTCGTTCGACCAGGAGCCGATCGTGGCCTCGTGCGTATCGTGAGCGCTCACCATGAAAATCTCCCTTCTGGCGGCGGCCAGAAAGCTGGACAGGCGACGAAGCTAGGCGAAAAGCCTTACCGACGCTTCTGCGTATTGCGGTGCAATCTCTAGATAGGCGACATGCATCCGCTTGTCACTTCGTCGACATGTCACATGGGTTCATAACTGGACCGATCAACCCCGCGTGACGCCCGGCTGCCCCGCGTCTGACGCTCAGGTCCGCCGCCCGGGCGCCGGCGGAACGGTCTCTTCCGGAACAGGCTCGTCGCCTTTCGGACGCTTGAACCGATTGAGGAACGTGCCCTCCGGATCGTCCGGCAGCATGGCCATCAGCTGATTGCCGGTCGCCTCGAGCAGCGGTTTGGTGCGGGCATTCTTGACCCATTCCGGCTGTGACTTGTCCGGCACCAGCCAGTTGAAGAACACGAAGGCCACGACGCACAGGAGCAGGCCGCGCCCCGCGCCGAAGAGAAACCCGAGCGAGCGATCCAGCGCGCCGACCTTCGAGTCGAGGATGGCGTCCGACAAACGCACGGTAATGATCGAAACGATGATCAGCGTGATGAAGAAAACCGCGCCTGCCGCGACCGCGAGAGCGACCGAATCCTTCTGGATGTAATCCTTCACCAGCGGCAGCACGAGCGGATGGAAGTAATAGGCCGCCGCGGCCGCCGCCGCCCAGGAGCCGATCGCCAGCACCTCGCGCGTGAAACCGCGCAGCATCGAAAGAAGAGCTGAAATCAGGACGACGACGATCAGACCGAGATCGAGATAGGAGGGCATGTGTTCAGGGCCTCGCCGCGAGCGGAATCGATTCAGGTACGCCACATACCTGCCGCGCCCACCACTCTATAGCGAAGGCGCTCGGCAACGTCACCCCTTCGCCCCGGATGCGACGAGTCTCAGCCCGGAACCGCGGCGCTGCGTGGCCGCGAAGCCACGGCGGCCGGCTTCTGCCCGCCTGCGCGCGCGACGCCGCCGGCCGCGATATCCGCCACCAGAGACGAGATATGCGCGCAGGAGTTCACGGGAATCGCGGGCGTCTCGCCATCGCGCGACGTCGCGGGCGCAACCGCGGTCGCGAAGCCGAGCTTGGCGGCTTCTTTCAGGCGAAGACCCGAATGAACGACGGGCCGAACCGCGCCCGAAAGACCGAGTTCGCCGAAGAAGACCGAATCGGGCGGCAAGCGCGCTCCCGTCAGCGACGACACGAGCGCCGCCGCCGCCGCCAGATCCGCCGCCGGTTCGTTGATCTTCAGCCCGCCCGCGACATTCAGATAAACGTCGTGCTGGCCGAGTCGCACGCCGGCATGCGCTTCGAGCACTGCGATCACCATCGAGAGCCGTGCCGAGTCCCACCCGACCACCGCGCGACGCGGCGTGCCGAGTGAGGTCGGCGCGACAAGCGCCTGGATCTCGACGAGCACCGGCCGCGTGCCTTCCATTCCGGCGAAGACCGCGGCGCCCGGCGCCGACGAATCGCGGCCCGACAGAAACAGCGCCGACGGATTGGACACCTCGCTGAGCCCCAATCCCGTCATCTCGAACACGCCGATCTCGTCGGTCGGCCCGAACCGGTTCTTCACCGCGCGAAGGATGCGGAAATGGTGACCGCCGTCGCCCTCGAAAGACACGACGGCATCCACCATGTGCTCGACGACGCGCGGCCCCGCGATCTGCCCGTCCTTGGTGACGTGGCCGACCAGGATCACCGTCGCGCCGCTGGTCTTGGCGTAGCGAATCAGCGCCTGCGCGGACCCGCGAACCTGCGTCACGGTGCCGGGCGTCGCCTCCACCTTGTCGGTCCACATGGTCTGGATCGAATCGATCACCACCAGCGCAGGCCGCGCGCCTTGCGACAGCGTCGCGGTAATGTCCTCGACGCTCGTCTCGGCCGCGAGTTCGACGGGTGTCTGGGCGAGCCCGAGCCGCTCGGCCCGCAGCCGGACCTGCGCCACAGCCTCTTCGCCCGAGATGTACACCACGCGATGGCCCTTGGCGGCCAAAGTCGCGCAGGCCTGGATCAGCAGCGTCGACTTGCCAATGCCCGGTTCGCCGCCGATCAGCAACACGGATCCCGGCACGAAACCGCCGCCCGTCACCCGGTCGAGTTCGCCGATGCCCGACACGATGCGCGGCGCGGGCTTGCTTTCGCCCGACAAGCCCTCCAGCGCAAAGACCCGGCCCTTGCGCGCGCCGATCGCGCCCTGCGCGCCGATGCCCGAGGCCGTGCTCTCCTCGATGATCGTGTTCCACTCGCCGCACGACTCGCAGCGTCCAACCCAGCGCTGCGTGATCGAACCGCAATTCTGGCAGATGAACTGGGATTTGACTTTGGCCATGTTCGTCTCAGGACAGGCGGGCAGGGCAGGGCGAAACGGCCGTCAGGCCGGCCAGGCCCAGATAATGCCGAAGGTCGGAGAGTTGTGTCTCCAGCGCCGTCTCGGACCGGCGGATCTCTTCCAATGTCTGCCGCACGAGGGCGGTGACGTCGGCATGAGCTGCGTTACGCGGCAAGTGACGCGCGACGATGCGGCAGGATCGGAAAGACGAGCTGAGCGGCGCGGACGAATCGGACATGTTCGGCATCCTTGAACCAGATGAGAACATTACAGGAACATTCCGTTCGTGGCGAGTCCGATCGCGCGCCGATCAGTCCTTGACGTAAACGCGGTGATAACGCGCGCCGAGCCGCGTCAGGATCTCATAGCCGATCGTGCCGCCGCGCTGCCCGAGGTCGTCGACCGTGATCTCCGGTCCGAGAAGCCGCGCCTTCGTGTGGGGCCCGATGGCCTCTTTCGGCACGTCGGTCACGTCCAACACCGTGAGGTCCATCGAAACTCGTCCCGCAAAGGAACAGCGCACACCTTCCACGATGGCCTCACCCCCGCGCTTCTTGTCTGTCGCCATGGCGAAGCGCGGAAGCCCGTCGGCATAGCCGATGCCGATCGTGGCGATGCGGCTGCGTCGCCGGGCCGTCCACTGCGCGTTGTAGCCGACGGTTTCGCCAACCTGCACCGTGCGGATCTGCAGAAGCCGTGCCTCCAGCGTGACGACGGCGCGCATGGGATTGTCGTGGCCGGGCGTGGGATTGCCGCCATAAAGCGCATAGCCCGGCCGCACGAGATCGGCGAACGGCTGTTGCGGCAGAAAGACCGCCGAACTGTTGGCGAGGCTCGCGCGAACGCCGGGCATCAGCCGCCGGGCCTCGTCGAATCGCGCGATCTGGGTCGCGTTGAGCGCGTCTCCCGCATCCTCCGACGAGACGAAATGCGTCATCAGCAGATTGATCTGCAGCCGAAGCTCCGCGATGGAAGCCATCTCGTCGATGGAGACGCCGAGGCGGTTCATCCCGGTGTCGACATGGAGCGCACAAGGTCCCCCGCCCAGGCCCGCCCAGACTGAAGCGTCGGCGAGCGAACTCAGCACCGGAGTCAATCGTGCGGAAGAATAAGCAGGTGCAGCCTCGCGCGTCAGCGCATTGAGCACGAAGATCTCGACGTCTGGCGACAGAGCGCGGACACGCAGGCCTTCGCTCGGGTGGGCGACGAAAAACACCTTGCAGCCGGCTTCGATCAGCGCCGGCACGGCCGCCTCGATCCCGATGCCATAAGCGTCTGCCTTCACCACGGCCGAGCAGGTCGCCGGCGCGACGCGCATGGCGAGGTCGCGCCAATTGGCCGCGAGCGCCCGCAGGTCGATCGTGAGAACGGCCTGAGAGACCGCCGCGTCCGGGCCGGAGGTGAAGGCCGGCCCGCTCACATCTGCTCCGGCAGCGCGTCCTCGCGCGCCAGATTGCCGAACCGCGTCATCTCCGCCTCGAACGACAGTTCGACCGTGCCCGTGGGGCCGTGACGCTGCTTGCCGATGATGACCTCGGCCTTGCCGTGTGCGCGCTCCATCTCCGACATCCAGGTGATGTGCTCCTCCGAGCCGGGCCGGGGCTCGCGGTTCTTCAGGTAATATTCCTCGCGATACACGAAAACCACCACGTCGGCGTCCTGTTCGATCGAGCCGGATTCACGCAGATCGGAAAGCTGCGGCCGCTTGTCCTCGCGGTTCTCGACTTGACGCGACAATTGGGACAAAGCCATGACGGGAACGTTGAGTTCTTTCGACAGGGCTTTGAGACCCGTGGTGATCTCGGTCAGTTCCTGCACGCGGTTTTCGCCCTTGGACTTCGAACCCGACAGCAGCTGGAGGTAGTCGACCACCAGAACGTCGAGCCCGCGCTGGCGCTTCAACCGCCGCGCGCGCGCGGCCAGCTGGGCGATCGAAATGCCGCCGGTCTGGTCGATGTAGAACGGGATCGACTGCATCTGCCGCGCCGCCTCGGCGATGCGGTGGAACTCGTTGTCGGTCATGTCGCCGCGGCGGATCTTGTAGGATGCGACGCCCGATTGTTCGGCGATGATACGCGTGGCGAGCTGTTCGGCCGACATTTCCAGCGAGAAGAAGCCGACGACGCCGCCGTTCGTCGTTTCGTTGCTGCCGTCCGGCTTGACCTCGAATTCATACGCCTTGGCGATGTTGAACGCGATGTTCGTCGCCAGCGCGGTCTTGCCCATGCCCGGTCGTCCCGCGATGATCACCAGATCGGAGCGTTGCAGGCCGCCCATCTTGCCGTCGAGATCGTGCAGTCCGGTCGAAATGCCCGACAGCTTGCCGTCGCGCTCATAAGCCTTGGCGGCGAGATCGATCGCGGTCGTCAGCGCATCCGAAAAGCGCTGGAAGCCGCCGTCGTAACGGCCCTGTTCGGCGATTTCGTAGAGCCGGCGCTCGGCTTCCTCGATCTGTTCGCGCGGCGCGGAATCCACCGGGGAATCGTAAGCGGAATTGACGATGTTCTCGCCGATTCCGATCAGGTTCCGGCGGATCGCGAGGTCGTAGATCGTGCGGCCGTAATCCTCGGCATTGATGACCGTCGTCGCTTCGGAGGCGAGGCGCGCGAGATATTGCGGCACCGTGATGCCGCCGAGATCGTGCTCGCCCAGAAAAGTCTTGAGCGTGATCGGCGTCGCGACCTTGCCGGCGCGGATCAGCTGCGAGGCAATCTCGAAAATCCGCCGGTGCAGTTCTTCGGAAAAATGATCGGGCTTCAGAAAATCCGAGACGCGGTCGAACGCGTCGTTGTTGACGAGGATCGCACCGATCAGCGCCTGCTCCGCCTCGATATTGTGCGGAGCGACGCGATACGTCGGGGTATTCGAATCATTGACCGGCACGAGGTTGAGCCGGCCCGCGAATTGTTCGACGGCTGCCATGTGTCTCGACGATAAAGAGGAGCGATTACGCGATTCGTAGTTGAACCGATCGGCGGAAGATACGCCCGCGCCGTGCGTCCGCCAACTCCTTCGCATGGCTCCCAGGACCGCGCGAGTGCAGGCATGCCACAGCGCGGAAATCCTCCGCGTGCTCCCCGTTACGCACAGGCCCGGCGCGTTTGGTCAGGAGTCTCTTGACTCTCATTCGGCTGCGAATTCGCCTGACAGCCGGGTGAGAATCGAAACGGGCGCCCCATCCAGTCTGGAAGGGACGCCCGCTGCGAAAACGCAAAGACGCGTTAGCGGTCGCCGAGGCTGCCGTTGCCTTCGGCCAGAGCCGCGCCGACTTCGAGACCGAGATCGTCCATCGAGGTCTCTTCGCGGTTCGTGACTTCCTCACCCTTGGCCTGGCGCTCGGCCTCTTCGGCGGAGCGCGCGACGTTGACCGTGACGGTCGCGGTGACTTCGGCATGCAGCTGCACGGGCAGCTGGTGCAGGCCAAGCGACTTGATGGGAGACGAGAGAACGACCTGGTTGCGATGCACCGACACGCCGCCGGCGGTGATCGCCTCGGCGATGTCGCGCGTCGAAACAGAGCCGTACAGCTGGCCGGTTTCACCCGCCTGACGGATGATCACGAACGACTGGCCGTCGAGTGTTTCGGCGACCTGACCGGCTTCGGCCTTCAGCTCGAGGTTGCGGGCTTCGAGCTGCGCGCGCTGCGTCTCGAAATGCTTTTTGTTGTTCTCGTTGGCGCGAAGCGCCTTGCCGCGCGGCAGCAGGAAGTTGCGGGCGAATCCGTCCTTGACGCGGACCACTTCGCCCATCTGGCCGAGCTTGGCGATGCGCTCGAGTAGAATGACATGCATGTTGGTTCTCCAGTCTGATCGTCAGGTTGAGGTGAGGGTTTTCAGGTGGGGGAAGCCGGACGCGGTGGCGCGGGCTTTCGTCTGAAGGGAACGAACGTGTCGAAGATGCCGACGACGCTCGCGATGATGAGCGGCCACGGCAGCAGCACGAACATGGTGAAATAGACGCCGACGAGCAGCGGCGTCCGCGCCGCATGGCCGCGCATCGCGCCGTGAATCGCCGCCAGCCCGTGCAGCGCGAACGCGACCGCGAAAGCCGCCGCGATCGTCGAGCCGATCAGCCGCGGCGTCTCGCCGAGCAGGCAGGCGAGCAGCGACGCGACGAAAACCCAGATCGAATCGGGCGGCAGCCGCAGCCGGTAGGGGATGTCGGTCGCGACCAGCGGAATGAGGCCTGAAATCTGTGCGACTCGGGCCGCCAGCCACAGATTGACCGCGAGCGTGATCACGCCCCAGCCCGCCATCACGGCCGGCATCGAGAGAACGATCGCACGGGCGAAATCCTGCGCGCTATAGCCGCCCGGCAGATTTTGTTCGCCGCGGAACAGGCTCACGACGAGCGGCGCCATGCGGGTCGCCACATCGTCGATCGCGGTGCTGAGCGCGCCGTCGCGCGCCGCCATGACAAGCACGAGCAGGAGGGCCGTGCCGCCCGCCAGCGTCGCCATCCAGGCGACCAGCCGTCCGGGTGAATAGAATTCGCGCTGCGTGGGGTGAGGTGTTCCGTCGGGAAGTGGAACAGGACGCGAAAGGACGGCGAGCCGCGACAGCCAATAGGCCGGCAGCCCGAGCGTGGCCCCGAAGAAGAGTCCCAGCAGCGGATGGACGGACAGTGCAATGATGAAGGAGCCCGCGAAGGCGGCGCTGAGTCCCACCGCAGGGCCGAAACCCAGGCCCGCGATCATGATCGGCAGAGGCCCCACGAAGGCCAGAGCCATGGCGATCGGCATCTGTGTCGCCGGAACGACGAACAGGAGGGCGGACGCGAGTCCGGCGCCGACGGCAATGGCGATACGTTGAAACATGCGTCGAGCTGTCCCGCTTGCGGCGGTTAGGGCGGATCGGCTCGGAGCCGTCTCGTCCAGCCAGACCGCCCGGACCATTCCGGACGGCAGACGTCGGAACCTCCCCCCGCGAACGGGAGGAGGCGAAATCAGACCCTACTTGATGACGTAGGGCAGCAGGCCGAGGAAGCGCGCGCGCTTGATCGCCTGGGCGAGTTCACGCTGCTTCTTCGCCGACACGGCGGTGTTGCGCTAGGGCACGATCTTGCCTCGCTCGGAGATGTAGCGCGAGAGCAGGCGCGTGTCCTTGTAGTCGATCTTCGGCGCGTTCGGGCCCGTGACCGGGCAGGTCTTGCGGCGGCGGAAGAACGGACGGCGGGGTGCGGTAGCCATCAGAACTGGCCTCCTTCATTGGCGAAATCGTCACGACGGGGGCGGGGCGCGCGGCCCGAATCACCACCCGGGCGGCCGCCACGGCGGTCGCCGCGATCACCGCCGCGA
>JAQGJH010000030.1 GCA_028290705.1 Hyphomicrobiales bacterium | reverse complement strand
CGGGCGGTCAGCAACCGTGCCGCCACGAAGCCATCTCCGCCATTGTTTCCCGGACCGCACAGGACGCTGATCCGGGGCGTGCGACGGCTTTTGGGGAGGACCAACCTGGCCGACGCCTGCGCCACGGCTTCGCCGGCGGATTCCATCAGACGGAAGCCTGTCGTGCCGGCCGCAATCGTCATGGCGTCGGCGCGCGCCATCTCGGCGGTGTCGAGCAACTCTGTAAATGCGCGCCAATTCTGCATGAAGGCATGGTGGGCCGCGCGGACTGGCGATGCAACATGGGCCGACAGGTCCAAAGGCTGAATTGCCGGTCTTTGACGCCACGCCTATGCTGCGCTGCGACATCAACCGGGACGCCCGCCATGGCCGAGAAGACACCGCGCAAGTTTTTCGAGCCGCTCGCCGCAGGCGCCCCCGCTCCCTACCGCGAGTTGCCGGTGCGGCTGGAGCGCATGATCCATTTCGTGCCGCCGCATGTCGAAAAGCTGCGGGCACGCGCGGGCGAACTGGCCCGCGAGGTCGACGTCGTACTGGGCAATCTGGAAGACGCCGTGCCGCTGGAAGCCAAGGAGGCGGCGCGCGCCGGCTTCATCCAAATGGCGCAGGCCACCGATTTCGGCTCCACCGGCCTGTGGACGCGGATCAACGCGCTCAATTCCCCCTGGGTGCTGGACGACATCATCCAGATCGTGGGCACCGTCGGGGCGAAGCTCGACGTGATCATGCTGCCCAAGGTCGAGGGGCCGTGGGACGTGCACTATCTCGACCAGTTGCTGGCCCAGCTCGAAGCTCGCCACCTGATCGGCAAGCCGATCATGATCCATGCGATTCTCGAGACGGCCGAGGGGGTGAAGAACGTCGATGCGATTGCGACCGCCTCCCCGCGCATGCACGGCATGAGTCTCGGGCCGGCCGATCTTGCCGCCTCGCGCGCCATGAAGACGACGCGGGTTGGCGGCGGACACCCGGAATACAAGGTTCTGGCGGATGTGGCGGGTGACGCCCCACGCACAGCGTATCAGCAGGATCTCTGGCACTACACGGTCGCCAAGATGGTCGACGCCTGCGCTTCGGCGGGGATCAAGCCGTTCTATGGCCCGTTCGGAGACTTTTCCGATGCGGCCGCCTGCGAGGCGCAGTTCCGCAACGCCTTCCTGATGGGTTGCGCCGGCGCCTGGACGCTGCACCCGAGCCAGATCGCCATCGCCAAAAGAGTGTTCTCGCCCGACCCGCAGGAGGTCGTTTTCGCGCGCCGCATTCTAGAGGCCATGCCGAACGGGGCCGGCGCCGTCATGCTGGAAGGCAAGATGCAGGACGACGCGACCTGGAAGCAGGCGAAAGTGATGGTCGACCTGGCGCGCCAGGTGGCGGCGCAGGATCCGGATTTTGCCGCCAAGACGGGCCTGTGAGGCAAGCTGCGGCCGGACCCCAGACACTCCATCAAGTTGACACTGCGGTGCCGGCCACGTAGGCAATCCGGCCTCAGGAGCAACATGGAAGCGCGGCTCGCCAAATTCAGGATCGGTCAGGTCGTCAGGCACCGGAAGTTTCCCTTCCGGGGCGTGATTTTCGACGTGGATCCCGTGTTCGCCAACACCGAGGACTGGTGGCTCGCCATCCCGGAGGACGTGCGCCCCATCAAGGAGCAGCCGTTCTACCACCTGTTCGCCGAAAACGCCGAAACGGAATATGTCGCCTACGTCTCGGAGCAGAACCTCCTGCCGGACGAAAGTGGCGAAGCGCTTCGCCACCCGCAGATCCGCGACATGTTCGAGCGGGCCGACGACGGCTCCTATCGCCTGCGCAGCGCGCCCCAGCACTGATCCATCCGGCCCGGACAGCGAAACGGCGGCCCAGGGGCCGCCGCTGAACTCCGATCCCTCAGGCTCCCGGCCGCCTCACTTGGGCGGAGTGGCGCTCTGCTGGCTCTCGAGCTGCTTGCGCTGCTCTTCGGCGCGCTTCTGCAGTTCCTGCTCGAGGCGCTTCTGCTGGTCTTCCAGCACCTTCGGGTCGATGGCCGCACCGTCGAACGCCTTGGCGAAGCCGGCGAGCGGCAGCGCGAAAGTCACCTCGTTGTTCGCCTGATTCTTGACGGCGACGTTCATGATCGTCCCCTTCTTCATCTGGTCGATCGACGTGCCCTTGACCTTGGCTTCGGCAAAGCAACCGTTCGGGAAACAGATCTCGAAGCCGCCTTCCTGCGTCGCGCCCTTGTCGACGGAGAAACGGAAGCCCGGACGCAGCAGAAGAGCCACGGGGAGAAGCAGGCGGACGATGCGCTGATCGTCGCCCTTCACGTCGTAGACGGCGAGCGCCAGCACCGGCGGCTGATCGGCGGCCGTCCCGAAGTCGCGGGTCGTGTAGCAAATTTCCTTGTTGGCGGCCGGATCCTTGCCGCAGACCTTGGTCCACTCGCCCTGCGTCGGCTGAAGGTCGACCCGCAGCGGGCCCTGCTGCTGCTGGGGCTGCTGAGCCGGCTGCTGCTGCTGCTGGGGACGCGGTTGAGCCGGCGGCTTCTGCGTGTTCTGGGCCGAGGCGTCGACGCCCACGAACAGCATGCTCGCCGCGAGGGCGGCGGCGCCGAGGCGCTGAATAGACATGGGCATCGGTGATCCTTTCATGATCGGGCGCATCGGCCTGGACGCCGGAGAGAGGCGTCGCTCATCACCCTCTAATGCGGCGAGATATTGACCGTCGCCTCTTTAGCGGCTTCCGCCCTGGCTTTCCAGAGCACAACGGTAGGCAATCGTCAAAAAGCCGGGTTTGCGGTGGAGAGAGGCCGGCGAGCCGTCAGACCATATGACGCCGTCAACCGCTTCCCATAACCTGCGCGCATGATCGACCGAGCGATTCGCCGAGCCTGCCTTGGCCTCCTTCTCCTGCCCGTGACGTGGAGCGCCCTCTGCGCGCAACCGTCCGTCGAAGAAGCGCCTCGCGCCGACATGGCACGGCACGGCATCGCCATGCATGGCGAGCCCGCACTTCCGCCGAATTTCGAGCACCTGCCCTATGCCGACCCGAACGCCCGCAAGGGCGGACGGCTCAGCATCGGTTTCCAGGGCACGTTCGACAGCCTCAACCCATTCAACCTGAAAGCCGGCTCCACCGCCCAAGGGCTCAACACGAACGTCTTCCAGACGCTGATGATGCGGTCTACCGACGAGCCGTTCACGCTCTACGGTCTCATCGCTTGGACGATCGAGACCGATGCGGCGCGCGAAAAGGTGACGTTCCGGCTCGATCCGAGGGCGCGTTTCTCGGACGGCACGCCCATCCGGGCGGAGGACGTCCGTTTCACCTTCGATCTCCTGAAGACCAAAGGCCGGCCGCAACAGCGTGCGGCCTATTCGATGGTCAAATCCATCGAGACGCCTGACGAGCTGACGGTCCGGTACGATCTCACCGGAATCGGCGACCGGGAAATGCCCCTGACGCTGGCGCTGATGCCCGTGCTGTCCAAAAAGCACACCAATGCCGAGACATTCTCGGAAACCAGCCTCGAAACGCCCATCGGATCCGGCCCATACGTGATTTCTACGGTTCGGCCGGGTGAAAGCCTCTTCCTGAAGCGCAATCCCGATTACTGGGGCGCCGACTTGCCTGTTCACCGGGGCATGTTCAATTTCGACGAGATCCGGATCGAATATTTTCGCGATGCCGCCTCGCTATACGAAGCTTTCAAGGGCGGCCTGCTGGATTATCGGGAAGAGACCAACCCGACGCGCTGGCTGACCGGATACGACTTTCCCGCCATCGCGTCCGGCCGCATGGTCAAGGCCAGCGCGCCGATCGGCGTGCCGAAGGGCATGGTGGGTTTCGCCTTCAACACGCGTCGACCGTTGTTCGAGGACGTTCGCGTGCGGGAAGCCTTGGGCCTGATGTTCGATTTCGAATGGATCAACGCCAAATTGTTCGGCAGTCTCTACACGCGCACCAAGAGCTTCTTCGACGAGTCCGACCTCGCCTCCACGGGGCGACCTGCGGGTGAGCGCGAACGCGAATTGCTGGCGCCGTTCCCGGGCGCGGTGCGCGGCGACATTCTCGAAGGCCGATGGGCCCCCAACGTCACCGACGGCTCGGGGCGCGACCGGGATCCCGCGCGCCGCGCGCTCGCGCTGCTCAAACAGGCGGGATACGGCCTGTCTGAGGGTCGATTGATCGAGAAGAAGACCGGCCAACCGGTCACGTTCGAAATCATGGTGACGGATCGCAACCAGGAGCGGCTGGCGCTCAACTTTTCATCGTCGCTGGCCCGCATCGGCGCACGCGCCCAGGTGCGCCTCGTCGACGAGGTGCAATACCAGCGCCGGCGGCAGGGCTTCGACTTCGACATGATGCTCGGCACCTGGCTGGCCTCTGCCTCGCCGGGGAACGAACAGCGCTCGCGCTGGGGATCGGCCAGCGCCAAGCAGGAAGCCTCCTTCAACCTCGCGGGCGTGGCGTCTCCGGCCGTCGATGCAATGATCACCGCGATGCTGGCGGCGACGTCGCGCGAGGACTTCGTCGCGGCCGTCAGGGCATTCGACAGGCTGCTGCTGTCCGGCTTCTACATCGTGCCGCTGTTCCATGCCTCGGACCAATGGTTCGCGCATGCCGCCGGGCTGGCCCGGCCGGCAAACAATGCGCGTTTTGCCGCGCCGCTGTTTGGCGGCACACTCGATACATGGTGGAGGACGCCGCCATGACGGCAGCGGCGACGGCGTTGGCCACCTTTCCGCGCCCGCTCGGCTTCAGTGCGTTGCTCGACGGCGCGGCGCGGCTTCGCCCGGATCGCCCTGCCCTGTCCGACCAGCGAGACACTCTGACCTTCGCCGAGTTCGACGCCAGGGTCTCGGCGCTGGCGGCGCAGCTTTCGGCCCTGGAACTCGGACCGCCCGCCCGCGCGCTGCTGCTCGGCGGTGCGAGCGCCAGCGCGGTCGTGCTCGCCTTCGCGGCCCTTCGCGCGGGCCTCGATCTGGCGCTTGTCCCGGCGCATCTCGAGCCTGAAGATCTCGCCCGTCACACGGCTGAACTTGCGCCTTCGATCCTTCTCGTGGACCCGTTCTTTCAGTCCGCACAGGGTGAAGAAGCGGTGCTGGCGCTGGCCGGCGCACAGCAAAGCGTGCGCGTCATCTGCTCGCTCCAGCCGATCGACGGTGCGGTGATGCTGGACATGGACCGGACCGGAGCCAGCGGCTGGGGCGCCTGCAACGGAAGCATCTTCCTGAGGTCTGTTGACGAGACCCTGCGCGTCTGCGCCCAGGCCGAACTGCTGCAGGCCGGGCTCGACATTGCCACGCAGGGCAGAATCCGGGCGAACGAGCCGATCCTCTCGACCCTGTCGCCCATGAGCTTCGCGGGCCTGGTGGCGGGGCCGATCGCGGCCCTTCTGGCCGGCGCACAATGCGCACTCCACGCGCCGTTCGAGAGCACCAGGCTGTCGGCGGAGTTCGACATGCTCGCGCCCTGCCACGTCGTCGCGCCGGCGCGCATTGCATCGCTGCTGGTCGAGGCGCGCGTGATTGCGCCGGAGGCCTGCGCTTCGCTCATCGTCGTTCACGATGGCGCGGTCCCGGCCACACTTGCGCACATGCAGATTGCCGGTCTGGACTTTACGCCGCGCGCCGGAGTGGATTATTCGCTGGAGCCGCGCCTACCTACACAGCATCCGCTGGCGTTGCTGGGCGAGCGCATGCGCGCACGTGGGCCCACCGCTCCTCTGGCCGTCAAAGAGAGTCATGCAAGAGACTGAAGACAAGCTCAAGGCGATCGAGATCGACGTGATGTCGGACGTCGTCTGCCCGTGGTGTTTCATCGGCAAGCGCAAGCTCGACGCCGCCTGCGCCCAGTTTCCGGACGTGACCTTCGACATCCGCTGGCGCGCCTTCCAGCTCGACCCGACGATTCCACCCGAGGGCATGGATCGGCTTGCCTACCTAACCCGGAAGTTCGGGGCCGACCGTCTCT
The DNA here is from genome assembly GCA_028290705.1 of Hyphomicrobiales bacterium. Taxonomy (GTDB): domain Bacteria; phylum Pseudomonadota; class Alphaproteobacteria; order Rhizobiales; family Beijerinckiaceae; genus Terripilifer. Next base: position 25,311 of record JAQGJH010000030.1, on the reverse strand, counting down.
CGACGTTCCACGACCGCATCTCCGAAGCGGGCGCTGAGGCCGGGATCGCGTTCGCGTTCGATGCGATCCAGCGCTCGCCCAATACGCTTGATGCGCATCGTCTGATCCGCTGGTCGCATGCGAAGAACAAGCAGCACGAGCTCGTCGACCGGCTGTTCCGCCTCTATTTCATCGAAGGACAAGACATCGGCCAGCGCGACCTGCTGGTCTCCGTGGCGGATGAATTCGGGCTGGACGGCGCTCTCGTGCGCCGATTGCTCGACGACGGCACGGACGTCGGCTCCGTGCGCGAGGAAATCGCGACGGCTGCCCGCATGGGCGTCTCGGGCGTGCCGTTCTTCATCTTCGGGGGCAAGCTCGCGGTGTCGGGCGCCCAGCCGGTGGACGTTCTCAAGGAAGCGATCCGCCGGACACTCGCGGACGTGTCGGCCTGACGATCGCGTCGATTACCGCGCGTCGACGGCTCCTCACACCGGGAGAAGCCATCCTGCTCACGCGGCTTTCTTCTTTTCCGCGATGGCCACCAGCGTGCGCATGATCTGACGCGTGCCTTCGAGCCTTTCGGCCGGGGTGTCGAAATCGCGGATAAAGACGATGCGCATGTCCGGCCGGACCTTGGCTTCGGACCCCTGCTCCGCAATGAAACGCACCAGCCCCTGCGGATTGGCGAAAGAATTGCCCCGGAAGGTGACGATGGCGCCCTTCGGCCCGGCCTCGATCTTCTCGACATGGGCGCGGCGGCACAGGGCCTTGATGGCGACGAGCTTGAACAATTGCTCGACCTCCTCGGGCGGCTGGCCGAAGCGGTCGATCATCTCGGCCGCGAAGGTCTCGATCTCCTCATCCGAATCCAGCGTCGACAGGCGGCGGTACAGCGACATGCGCAATTGCAGGTCGGGCACGTAGAGTTCCGGGATCATGACCGGCGTTCCGACCGTGATGGTGGGCGACCACGCCTCTTCGGCGGGCTCCTCGATGCCGGCCTTCAGGGCCGTGACGGCGTCTTCGAGCATCTGCTGATAAAGCTCGTAGCCGACTTCCTTGATGTGGCCGGACTGCTCGTCGCCGAGCAGATTGCCGGCGCCGCGAATGTCGAGATCGTGGCTGGCGAGCTGGAAGCCCGCGCCGAGCGTATCGAGCGATTGCAATACCTTCAGGCGCTTCTCGGCCTGCGGCGTGATGGGCTTGTTGGCAGGAACGGTGAACAGCGCATAGGCGCGCGTCTTCGAACGGCCGACGCGGCCGCGAAGCTGATACAGCGCGGCGAGCCCGAACATGTCGGCGCGCCAGATGATCATCGTGTTGGCGGTGGGAATGTCGAGACCCGACTCGACGATCGCGGTCGAAACGAGAATGTCGTACTTGCCGTCGTAGAAAGCCGCCATCTTGTCTTCGAGTTCACCCGCCGACATCTGGCCATGCGCGACCACGACCTTGGCCTCCGGGACACTCTGCCTGCAGAAAGCGGTGACGTCCTCGATGTCCTCGATACGGGGACAGACGAAGAAGCTCTGGCCGCCGCGATAGCGCTCGCGCAGAAGCGCTTCGCGCACCAGCAGTTCGTCGAACGGCGTGATGAAGGTGCGCACAGCCAGACGATCGACCGGCGGCGTCGCGATGATCGACAGTTCACGGACGCCAGTCAGCGCCAGTTGCAGCGTGCGGGGGATCGGCGTTGCGGAGAGCGTCAAGACGTGGACCTCCGCCTGCAACGTCTTCAGCCGCTCCTTGTGGCCGACGCCGAAATGCTGCTCCTCGTCGACGACGACGAGGCCGAGGTCCTTGAACGCCACGCTCTTGCCCAGCACCGCGTGCGTGCCCACGAGAATGTCGACCGTGCCGTCCGCGAGGCCCTTCTTGGCTTCGCGCAGGTCGGCGGACCCGACCATGCGGGACATCTGCGCGACGCGGATCGGCAGACCGGCGAAACGGGCCGAAAACGTCTTGTAGTGCTGGCGCGCGAGCAAGGTCGTGGGCACCACGACGGCCACCTGCTTGCCGTTGATGGCGGCGGCGAAAGCCGCGCGCAGCGCCACTTCGGTCTTGCCGAAGCCGACGTCGCCGCAGACGAGGCGATCCATCGGGCGGCCGGAGCCCATGTCTTCCAGCACCGAGTCGATGGCCGAGAGCTGGTCCTCGGTCTCGTCATAGGGGAAGCGCGCGCAGAATTCTTCGTAGAGCGCGTCGGGTGGCACGAGTTTCGGGGCTTCGCGCATCTGGCGGGCGGCCGCGATCTTGATGAGTTCGTGCGCCATCTCGCGGATGCGCTTCTTCATCCGCGCCTTGCGGGTCTGCCAACCCGTCGTGCCCAGCCGGTCGAGCTGGGCTTCCGTGTCTTCGGAGCCGTAGCGCGAAAGCAGTTCGAGGTTTTCGACCGGCAGGAAGAGCTTGTCCCCGCCCGCGTAGTGAATCTCGAGGCAATCGTGCGGCGCGCCGGCCGCCTGGATGGCCTGCAGGCCGACGAAGCGGCCAATGCCGTGGTCGACGTGGACCACGAGATCGCCGGCCGAGAGCGACGCGACCTCGTTCAGGAAGTCGGCGGCGCGTTTGGTCTTGCGGCGCTGACGCACGAGGCGGTCGCCGAGAATGTCCTGTTCGCTGATGACGACGAGTTCGCCGGCCTCGAAGCCCTGCTCCATGCCGGCGACGGCCAGCGCGACTTTCGCCGGCGTGACGCCGAGCGCCTGCCCCAGCGTCGAGACGGCCTCGGTCTGTTTCAGGCCGTGTTCGCCAAGCACGGAGGCGAGACGGTCGCGCGATCCGTCCGACCAGCCGACCAGGATGACGCGCCGTTTGTTGGCCTGCTGGGCGCGGATGTGCGCCACCGCGGCTTCGAAGACGTTGGCGTTTTCATCGGCGCGTTCGGGCGCGAAGTTGCGGCCCAGCACACCGCCGCAATCGAACACCGCGGGCGCGGGCGGCACGGCGAAGGGCGAGAAGCGGATTGCCGCGCCCGCGTCCAGCCTGCGCCGCCATTCGTCAGGAGGGAGATAGAGCGAGTCGGGCGGCAACGGCTTGTAGGGCGAATGCGCGGGATCCGCGTCGTGCTGCTCCTTGCGGGCGTCGTAATAATCCTTGATCTGTGACAGGCGCTCGCCAGCGGCGTCTTCGGCGAGAGAATCCAGAAACACGGGCGCATCGCCGACGTAATCGAAGAGCGTGTCGGCCGAGCCGTAGAACAGCGGCAGCCAATGTTCCATGCCGGCGTGGCGACGGCCTTCGCTGACAGCCTCGTAGAGCATGTCGCCGCGCGTCTGGCCTCCGAACTGCGAGATATAGGCCTGCCGGAAGCGCTTCATCGCCTCGGTGGTGAGCTGCACCTCACTCATCGGCACGAGATCGAGGGCGCGCAATTGGCCTGTCGTGCGCTGCGTCTCCGGATCGAAGGCGCGGATCGACTCCAGCGTGTCGCCGAAGAAATCGAGTCGCACGGGCGCGGGCATGCCGGGAGCCTGCAGATCGAGAATGCCGCCCCGCACGGCATATTCGCCGGTCTCGCGCACGGTGCTGGAGCGCAGGAAGCCGTTGGTTTCGAGCCAGCGCACCAGCGCGTCCATGTCGACGACGTTGCCGGGCGCGGCCGAAAAGCTTTCCGCCGAGATCCATTTCAGCGGCGGCACGCGCTGAAGCATGGCGTTGACCGTCGTGGAGAGAATGCGCGGGCGCTCCTCCGACGAGTTGGTGCGCGCGAGGCGCGACAGCACCGTCATGCGCCGCGCCGCGATCGCCGCATTGGGCGACACGCGATCGTAGGGCTGGCAATCCCAGCTCGGGAAATCCAGGATCTCGAGGTCGGGCGCCACGAAAGCCACCGCTTCCTCGAAGGCGCGGGCGCGCTGCCCGTCGCGCGCCACATGCACGAGAACGGCGGCGCGGCCATGCGCCTCCCCGGCCAGCAGGCGGGCGATGTCGGCGGTCACGAAGGCATCGAAGCCATCCGGGACGGAAGCGAGCGTCAGGGAACGGCCGCGCGAAATCTCGGCAAGGGCGCGCTTGTAATCAATCACGTGATGAGATCATCCGAAAATCGGGCCCGAATGGGTGTGGAACTGCTTCATCTTGCGGAAGACCGGGGTGTCGTAATGCTCCGGCGTCTCGGCCTCGCCGGTGACGAACATCAGCACGTCGCGATCCGGAAGGTCCATCAGGACCTCGTAATCGTCCAGCTCGGCGTCGGTCAGGTTCGCGACTTCGGCGTCGGCGAATTTTCCGTAGATGATGTCCATTTCGCGCATCCCGCGATGCCAGGAGCGGAACAGGACGCGGCGGCGGCGCGGATCGAGTCCGGCGCTTGAGATGGAGGATTCGGTCAAGGCGAACTCCCGACGTCTTTGCAGCTTTGCAGAATAGCAGGCAGCGCCGGATGGAGCCCCCACCCTGCGTGCAGGGGCTATATAGAGCACCCGGGCTCGGCTGTCAGGGGGCTGCGATCATCATGTGGGTCTCGCGATCGCGCCGTCTTGCCGGGTCATGCGGCGCACCCTAAAGCTGGCCCATGCGCCCGGACATTCTCAATCCGCTCTTTGCCCTGGTGGCGACGCTGCCCGGCGTCGGGCCGAAGACCTCGCCCTTGTTCGACAAGGCGCTGTCGCCGCCGCATGGAGGCCCCGCGCGGGTCGCCGACCTTTTGTTCCACCTCCCCCACAGCGGCATCGATCGTCGTTCGCGACCGAAGATCGCCGAGGCCTCGCACGACGGGATCGTGACGCTGGAAGTTCGCGTCGTCGACCACCGGCCGCCGGGCGGGCGCAACGCCAAGGCGCCGTTTCGCGTGCTGGTTGAGGACGATACCGGCGATCTGTTGCTGGTGTTCTTTCTCGCCAACCACAACTGGATCGAGCGGTCGCTGCCGATCGGCGCGACGCGCTGGGTCTCGGGCAAGCTCGAACTGTGGGACGGCCATCTGCAGATGGTGCATCCCGACAAGGTTTTGGACGAGGCAGGCCTCGCGAAACTGCCGCCGGTGGAACCGGTCTACGGCCTGACGGAGGGGCTTGGCCAGCGCGCCGTTCAGAAGGCCGTCGAGGGCGCGCTGACCCGGATGCCCCCGATGCCGGAATGGATCGATGGGCCGCTGCTGGCGCAGAAACGATGGCCGGACTTCGCACACGCGCTGATCGCGCTGCATCGGCCCGAGGGCCCCGAGGCGCTGGATCCGCAGCATCCCGCGCGGCTGCGGCTGGCCTATGACGAATTGCTCGCCAGCCAGGTGGCGCTCGGCCTGATGCGCGCCCGCATGCGGCGGCTCGGCGGCCGGGCCAGCCTGGGCACGGGCCGGATCTCCAACTCCATCCTGGCCGCCCTGCCCTTCAGGCCGACCGGCGCGCAGGAACAGGCCCTGACGGAAATCCGCGCCGATCTCGCGGCCGACGTGCGCATGCTGCGGCTTCTGCAGGGTGACGTCGGTTCAGGCAAGACGCTCGTGGCGTTGCTCGCCATGGCGACCGTGGTGGAGGCCGGGCGGCAGGCCGCCATGATGGCTCCGACCGAGATTCTGGCGCGGCAGCATTACGAGCGCATGGTCCCGCTGGCCGAGGCGGCGGGCCTCCGAATCGCGCTCATCACCGGACGGGACAAGGCGGCCGAGCGCAGCCGTACGCTCGCGGGGCTTGAGGCCGGGGAGATCGACATCGCCATCGGGACCCACGCGCTGTTTCAGGAAAGCGTCGGGTTTCGCGATCTCGCGCTCGCGGTGGTGGATGAGCAGCATCGCTTCGGCGTCCACCAGCGGCTGGCGCTCGGCTCGAAAGGCGAGGCGGTGGACATTCTCGTCATGACCGCGACGCCCATCCCGCGCACGCTGGTGCTGACCTATTTCGGCGACATGGACGTCTCGATGCTGCGCGAGAAGCCTGCCGGGCGGCAGCCGATCGACACGCGTGCGGTGGCGATCGAACGCCTCGACGAGGTGGTGGCGGGTGTCGGCCGCGCGATCCAGGCGGGGGCGCGCGTTTATTGGGTCTGCCCGCTCGTCGACGAAAACGAAGATCTCGATCTCGCGGCCGCCACCGAACGCCGTGACGTGCTGGCGCAGTTTTTCGGCGATCGGGTCGGCCTCGTGCACGGGCAGATGAAAGGCCGCGAGAAGGACGCCGCCATGGAGGCGTTCCAGCGCGGGCAGACCGACATTCTGGTCGCCACCACGGTGATCGAGGTCGGGGTCGACGTGCCGGAGGCCACCGTCATGGTGATCGAGCACGCGGAGCGTTTCGGCCTGGCACAACTGCACCAATTGCGCGGGCGCGTCGGACGCGGCTCGGGACGCTCGACCTGCCTGCTGCTCTACAAGGCTCCACTTGGCCAGGTGGCGCAGGCGCGCATCGAGATCATGCGAGAAACCGAGGACGGGTTCCGGATCGCCGAGGAGGATCTGCGGCTGCGCGGCGAAGGCGAAGTTCTGGGAACGCGGCAGTCCGGCACGCCGGGCTTCCGCCTCGCAAGTCTCGACGTGCATGGCGCGCTGCTGCCGGTGGCGCGCGACGACGCCCGCATGATCGTCGATCAGGACCCCGACCTTGCCAGCGAGCGCGGCCAGGCCGTGCGGCTGCTGCTCTACCTCTTCAACCGTGACGAGGCCATGAAACTGCTGCGGGCGGGGTGACGCGAAGGTTTCACCGTTCCAACGTCATTGGGAGGAACGCAGCAACGCGGCAATCCAGCCCGCTGTGTGCTTGGTGCCCAGCCAGGTCAGCTGGATTGCTTCGCTTCCCGCGCTACGACGAGCGCTAAGCCGCCGGATCCACCGTCAGGGCCTTCTGGCGGCGGGCCGCTTCCGCCAGCTGCCCCAGCGCCGACTGGGTCTCGGGCTGGATCAGGCCGGCCGACATGATCAGCTTGGCGGCGTCGTCCGGGCTCATGGGAATTTCGATGACTTCCGAAGCCGGCAGGAAAAAGTAGAAGCCGGTCGTCGGGTTCGGGGTACAGGGGAGAAAGACGGAAATGTGCTCGGCGGGCGATGGCAACGCGGTGGCAACGGAGCCCTGCGGCGGGGCCGAGATGAACACGATGGTCCACATGCCCTTGCCGGGGAATTCGACGAGGCCCACCCGCCGGAACGACGTGCCCGACTGCGAAAAGATCGTCTCGAAGATCTGCTTCGTGCTCTTGTAGAGGCCGCGCACGACGGGCATGCGGTCGAGGATGGTCTCGCCCAGCGCAATCAGCGTGCGGCCAGCGAGATTGGCGGCCAGGAAGCCGAGCAGGGTCAGGCCGATGAAGGCGATGATGACGCCGAAGCCCGGCACGTGGAACGGCAGATAGGCGTCCGGCCAGAGGGTCGGCGGCACCAGCGGCTTGATCCAGTTGTCGATCGTGTCGACGAACCACCAGACCAGCCAGATGGTCACCGCCAGCGGCCCAGCGATCACGAGGCCCGTCAGGAACCAGGCGCGGATCCGGGAGCCGAAACTCGTCTTGTGGGAAGAAGCATCCGTCGGCGTGTCGATAGCGTCGTTCATGTCACGTCCATGCGGGCTGCATCGCCCTGAATTCTCAAGCCGCAAGATGGCGGCGGGGTTGAGGCATTGCAAGAATGCGACCTGCGTCCGCGCGCCAGTTCGCTTCCCCGGGAGGGGCGGCGGACCGGATCATGTCGGGATTGTCGCAAGCCGTTCGTCGGCCCTTGGGCCCAGTCTATTCGACCGTGACGCTCTTGGCGAGGTTGCGCGGCTGGTCGACGTCTTTCCCCATGACGACCGCCGTGTGGTAGGCGAGCATCTGGGCCGGGATGGCATAGGGGATGGCAGTGAAGTCCGGAGCCATTTCCGGCATGGTGATGGCCGCGAAGAAATCCACCGCAGTCTCGTGCGCCGCGCGGGGATCGCCGATCAGCACGATCCGCCCGCCGCGCGCCGCGACCTCCTGCACGTTTGAGACGGTTTTCTCGAATACGCCGTCGTAGGGCGCGATGACGATCACCGGGATGTTCTCGTCGATCAGCGCGATCGGGCCGTGCTTGAGCTCTCCGGCGGCATAGCCTTCGGCGTGAATGTAGGAGATCTCCTTCAGCTTCAGGGCCCCCTCCATCGCCAGCGGATAGGAGGTGCCGCGGCCGAGATAAAGGACGTCGGTCGCCTTGGCGAGGTCGCGCGCCAGGGTTTCGATCTGCGGCTCGAGCTTGAACGCCTCGGCCATCAGGCCCGGCACGGCGATGAGATCGGCGACCAGGCGGCTTTCCGTTTCCGCATCGATCGCGCCGCGCGCGCGGGCGAAGCCGATGGCGAGGCACGCCAGGACGGAGAGCTGGCAGGTGAAGGCCTTGGTGGAGGCGACGCCGATCTCCGGACCGGCGAGGGTTGCGGCCACCACGTCGCTCTCACGCGCGATGGTGGAGGACGTGACGTTGACCACGGACAGGACGTGCTGGCCGCAGCTGCGCGCATAGCGCAGCGAGGCGAGCGTGTCTGCCGTCTCGCCCGATTGCGAGACGACGATCATCAGTCCGTTTTCCTGCATCGGCGCTTCGCGGTAGCGAAACTCGCTGGCGACGTCGATTTCGACCGGCAGTCGGGCGTAACGCTCAAACCAGTATTTGGCGATGAGACCGGCGTAATAGGCCGTGCCGCAGGCCGAGATCGTGATGCGCGTCAGCTTGCTTGCGTCGAACGGCAGGTCGAAGGGGAGACGCACCGCGCCAGCCGACATGTCGAGGTAATGCGCGAGCGTGCGGCCGACGACCTCGGGCTGCTCGTGGATTTCCTTGGCCATGAAATGCCGATGATTGCCCTTGTCGACCAAAAAGGCGGAGGCCTGCGTCTTCTGTTTGGCGCGATGGACCGGCAGGCCGCCGGCATCGCGGAACTGCGCTCCCTCATGGGTGAGCACCACCCAGTCGCCATCCTCCAGATAGGTGATCGTGTCGGTGAATGGCGCAAGCGCCAGGGCGTCCGAACCGAGATACATCTCGCCGTCGCCCCAGCCGATCGCCAGCGGCGCGCCCTGACGCGCGCCGATCAGAAGATCGCTTTCGCCCTCGAAGAGAAACGCCAGCGCGAATGCGCCTCGCAGGCGCGGCAGGGCCGCAGCCACCGCCTCGCGCGGCGCGTGGCCCTTGTCCATCTCGTCGGTCACCAGGTGGGCGACCACCTCGGTGTCGGTTTCGGTGACGAATTTGTGGCCGCGACCCGTCAATTCTTCACGCAACTCGCGGAAGTTCTCGATGATGCCGTTGTGGACCACGGCGAGACGTGCGGTCGCGTGCGGGTGGGCGTTGTTTTCTGTCGGCTTGCCGTGCGTGGCCCAGCGCGTGTGACCGATGCCGACATTGCCGCTCAACGGCTCGGCGCGCAGCCGTTCCTCGAGGTTGCGCAGCTTGCCCTGGGCCCGGCGGCGGGCGAGATGGCCGCCCTCGAGCGTCGCGACGCCGGCCGAATCATAGCCGCGATATTCCAGCCGCTTCAGCGATTCGACGATCAGTCCCGCGACCGGGTTCGCGCCCACGATTCCGACAATGCCACACATCTGTCTTCGTCTCCGTTCGGACGCGGCATTTCGTGCGCGCCGCCCGCCATGTTCAATACACGTTCCGTGACAGATTACGACGCCGTGGGCCGCAACGTCACCGAACCTTGGGCTTGCCGCCGTTCATGCGGCGAAACCGCTGCGCCCAGGCGGGTTTTTCGACCTGTGGGGTTCGGGCGAGCGCGAGCGCGTCCGGGGCCACGTCGCGCGTCACCACGGTGCCGGAGCCGACGAAGGCCCCCTCGCCGATCCTGACGGGGGCCACCAGGGAGGAATTCGAGCCGATGAAGGCGTTGGCTCCGATCTCGGTGCGGGCTTTGTTGAATCCGTCGTAATTGCAGGTGATCGTCCCGGCCCCGATGTTGACGCCCTCGCCCAGGGTTGCGTCGCCGATGTAGCTGAGATGACTGACTTTGGCTCCGGCCCCGATGCGAGAAGCCTTGATCTCCACGAAATTGCCTACCTTGACGTTCGCGCCGAGATCGGCGCCCGGGCGGAGGCGCGCGAAGGGGCCGGCTGTCGCGCCCGACCCGACGGTCGCACCTTCGAGATGTGAAAAGGCATGGATGGTCGCGCCATCGGCGACGCTGCAGCCGGGCCCGAAGACCACATTGGGCTCGATCAGCACGTCGCGGCCAACCCGCGTGTCATGCGAGAAGAAGACCGTGTCGGGGGCCGTGAGCGTCGCGCCATTCTCCATGGCGGTGCGGCGCATGCGCGACTGGAAGATGGCTTCGGCGGCCGCCAACTGGATGCGGTCGTTGACGCCCAAAACTTCATCGGGCGAGGCGAGCACGACCTGCGTCCGCAGGCCGGCGCTCCGGGCCACGGCCACCGCGTCGGTGAGATAATATTCGCGCTGGACGTTGTCCCGACCGATGGACTCGAGGAGCGACAGGGCGCGGCGACCGTCCAACGCCATGAGGCCGGAATTGCAGAGCCCGACGGCGCGTTCCTCCGGACTGGCGTCCTTGTGCTCGCGAATCGCCGCGAGTTCGCCATCCTGCATGAGCAGGCGGCCATAGCCGGTCGGATCGGCCGGCTCGAAGCCCAGGGCCGCCAGCCCTGCGCCATCCGCCAGAGCGGCGCGCAGGCGCTGGATCGTCTCGGGAAGGACCAGCGGCGTGTCGCCGAAGAGAACCAGCACGTCGTCATAGCCGTTCACAATGGCGGCTCGGGCAGCCAGGACGGCATGGGCGGTGCCCAGACGCTCCGACTGGACGAAAAGCTCGGCGCCGGGGGCCGCGCGGCGCGCTTCGGCGGCGACGTCCTCGCGACCGGGACCGACCACGATGGAGATACCCTCGGCGCCCGCCGCAGCAACGCTCGCCAGCACGTGAGCGAGCATGGACCGGCCGCCGACCTCGTGCAGGACCTTGGGGCGCGTCGACCGCATCCGAGTGCCCTCCCCGGCAGCCAGAATGACCGCCAGGCAGCGGCGGGACGGCGTGGAAATGGTCGTCATCGAATGGGCTCCGGGGCGGATCTGGCGGACAGGACGTCGGGGAACGGCCCTCCTCTTTCTCTACATGCGCCGCCGCTGGTCAAGAGACCATGAAACTGGCATCCAGCGGCACAAAAAGCGGCTCGCGAAACAGCCGTTTCCGTTGTAGATAGACGCTATGCGTCCCCAGTTGGGCATGCCCCGCGTATCGGAGCCGAAATTCCCCTTATGTACAAGCGTCGGGACGTTCTGAAACTCGCCGCGGGCACGGTCGCGATGGCGACCTCCGCCATGGGCGCACCGGGTGCGATCGGTCTCGCCCAGGCCCAGACGCCGCCCCAGAATGGGGATCTTCCGAGGAAGCCGGACAATTCGGCCTTCGACCCTGCTTCGGTGGTCGAGTTCGCGCGCGCGCTTTCGAAGCGACCCTACCGCGCGCCTGGAGCCGCTTTGGCGGATCCCTTCGCCAGCCTCAATTATGACCTCTACGTCGGCATCCGGAGCAAGCCTGAAAGCCTGATCTGGGCATCCGAAAACGTCGGATTCGTCCTCGAGCCCCTGCATCGGGGGTTCATCTTTTCGGCGCCGATGCAGATCAGCGTCGTCGAGAACGGCGTCGAACGGAAGCTCGTCTATTCACCGGATCAGTTCGAATTCGGACGCCTGTCGGTTCCCGCGAATGTCGGCGACATCGGGTATTCGGGTTTTCGCGTCCTGCTGCCGCGCAGCTCCGACTTCACCGACGTGGCGATCTTCCAGGGCGCCAGTTTCTTCCGGGCGCGGGCGCGAGGTCAGAACTTCGGCAACGTGGCGCGCGGCTTGTCGATCCGCACGGCGGACCCTCGCGGTGAAGAATTTCCGGCGTTCCGGGCCGTCTGGATCGAGAAGCCGACCATTGCGGGAAACGCGCTGGTCATCCACGCGGTTCTCGATTCGGAGAGCGTCTCGGGAGCCTATCGCTTCACCCTGCGCCCGGGCGACGCGACCATCATCGACACGGAATGCACGCTCTTCGCGCGGACCAACGTCGACCATGTCGGGATCGCGACCATGTCGGGCACGCATGTGTTCGGCCCGCTCGACCGCCGGCGCGAGGACATCCGGCCCGCGGTTCACGAGGTCGGCGGCCTGCAGATGCTCAATGGCGCGGGCGAATGGCTTTGGCGTCCGGTGTCGAACCGGGAAACGCTTCAGGTCTCGGCCTTTGTCGACACGAATCCGAAGGGTTTCGGCTTCCTGCAGCGGACGAGAAGCTTCGAGTCGTACCAGGACGACAACCAGAATTGGGAACTGCGGCCCTCGCTGTGGATCGAGCCCATCGGCGAATGGGGCGCGGGCGAGGTCACGCTCGTCGAGATTCCGTCGGAGTCGGAAGTCAACGACAACATCGTCGCCTATTGGCGGCCGAAGCCCGGTCTCGCGGCCGGGTCCGAGACCTATTTCGCCTATCGGCAGTTCTGGTGCTGGGTGCCGCCGACCCGTCCGCCCATGGCGGCCGTCTCGATGTCGCGCGCGGGCCGTCCGCCCGGTGCCCCGGCAAACGCGCGCCGCCGCCGCTTTCTCGTCGACTTTCTGGGCGATGTGTTCGCCGACCCGCAGCGCACGCCTGAGGTCACGCCCAATCTCACCGCCTCGCCGGGAGCTATTTCGGGCGTCCGCACGTTTCTCAATCGCGAACGCAAGAGCCTTCGCGTGATCTTCGACATGGATGCCGGCAGCGAGAGCCTGAGCGAACTTCGTCTCGTACTCGAAGCGCAGGGCAAGCCGATCAGCGAGACCTGGCTTTATCGATGGACACCTTGACGACAGCGAACACCATCGACCCCGACATGCTCGCACATGACCGTCCGGATCAGGCGCAGGTCCCGCGGATCAACGCCGAGGACTTCCAGCCCATGCCGCCGGAATCGCCGCTGGCGATGCCGACGCAATCGTTCAAGCGCTACGACACGAGTCAGCGGCGGCGCTGGACCATGCCGCAATTCGCCTACACGCCCTGGTTCTCGCGGCTCGTCGTGTTTGGCGGTGGCCTGCTGCTGACGATCTATGGCGCCGCAGAAATGTACCGCGTCATCGACGTGGGCGCGATCACGCCGCTCAAATGGGCGCTGCTGGTTCTCTTCGTGGCGAATTTCTCGTGGATCGCCATCGCGTTCACGAGCGGCGTTCTCGGCTTCTTCTGGCTGCTCTTCCGCGCGCCGCCTCCGCCCGACCTGCCGACGACGCTGAAGGCCCGGACCGCGGTCGTCATGCCGATCTACAACGAAGCCCCGAGCCGCGTGTTCGGAGCCGTGCAGGCGATGATCGAGGACGTCGAAAAGACCGGCCTGGCCGCGCATTTCGACTGGTTCTTCCTGTCCGACACGACCAACCCCGACATCTGGATCGCCGAAGAGCGAGCCCTGCTGGCCATGCGCGAGAGGCTGGGTCCTTCGGTGCGCGTCTACTACCGGCACCGGCCTAAAAACACGAGCCGCAAGGCCGGCAACATCGGCGACTTCGTCTCGCGCTGGGGCGGCGCTTACGCCCATATGGTCGTGCTCGACGCCGACAGCCTGATGACCGCTCATTCGATCGTGTCGCTCGCCGCCGCCATGGAGGCGGACGACGATGCCGGCATCATCCAGACCTTGCCGCTGATCATCAACCGCAACACGATGTTCGCGCGGCTTCAGCAGTTCGCGGCGCGCATCTACGGGCCGGTCATCGCCTCGGGCCTCGCGGTCTGGTCGGGGCGCGACGGCAATTACTGGGGACACAACGCCATCATCCGCACGTCGGCCTTCGCGGCGCATTGCGGACTCCCGGACCTGCGCGGCCGTCCGCCGTTCGGCGGTCACGTGCTGAGCCATGATTTCGTCGAGGCCGCGCTGATCCGGCGCGCTGGTTATGCCGTCTACATGCTGCCCGTGCTGGGCGGCAGCTTCGAAGAAAGCCCGCCATCGCTGATCGATCTCGCGGCCCGCGACCGTCGCTGGTGCCAGGGCAATCTGCAGCATGTCCGCATCATGCCGGCGGCCGGTCTGAAACTCGCCACGCGCCAGCATTTCGCCACCGGCATCATGGGTTATCTCGCCTCGCCCTTCTGGATGGCGCAATTGCTTGTCGGCATCGTTCTCGTGCTGCAATCGACCTACATTCGGCCGGAATATTTCAGTGACGAGTTCCGCCTCTTCCCGGCCTGGCCCCGGTTCGATTCCGAGCGCGCGCTCATGCTGTTCTGCATCACCATGGCGGTTCTATTGGCGCCGAAATTCTTTGGTCTCATCATCGCGCTCGTCGACAGGAAGACGCGGGAAGCCTGCGGAGGCGGAATCCGTCTCGTCGTCTCGACGGTGATCGAGATCCTGATGTCGGCTTTCTTCGCGCCGATCATGATGGTCATCCAGACCGGTTCGGTGATGCAGATCGTGTTCGGCCGCGACACAGGATGGAATCCACAGCGTCGCGACGACGGGTCGATTCCGTTTCGCGACATCGTGCGGCGGCATCGTTCGCATGTGGCGCTCGGCTTCGTCACCCTGATCGCCGGCATGCTGATCTCACCCTCACTGGTGGCGTGGATGTCGCCCACCATCGCGGGACTCATCCTGGCCATCGTGCTGTCCTGGGCCAGCGGCCAGTTGTGGATCGGCCTGGCGTTGAAGCGCGCCGGCCTGTTGCTCACGCCGGAAGAAACCACGCCTCCGTCGATCGCGGTGCGGTCCAATGCGCTGGCAAGCCAGCTCGCGGCCGAAGGCAAGGACGAGTCCGACGGCATCCGCGCGATCCACGAGGACGAGTTCCTGCGCAAGTGCCACGACCGCTTCCTGCCGCCTTCCGTGCGGCGGCGGCGCGGCGACGTCGAGGCCGACCGGGCGCTGGCCGTCGCCAAGCTCAACGACGCCGAGAGCCTGGACGATGCCGCGCATTGGCTCAAGCCGAAGGAACGCATGGTCGTGCTGCACGATCGTGCACTCGTCGACATGCTGGTGCGCCTGCCGAAATCGGCGGAGCCGGAACGCGAGACCGCCTCCGCGCCGACGTGATCGTGCTTCAGTAAAGATCCGCGTCGATCACGCCGCGCGACGTCACCACGACCCAGCCCTGGGCGCGTTTCTCGATCTTCGTGACACGGCCCGCGCCCGGCAGGACATGGCCAAGCTCCACTGTCCGCAGGCCATCGCGGCTTTCGACGAAGGCGATCCCACCGGTCACGCGTCGCAGAACGTAACCGTGCTGCGGCATGGCAGCGCGCGCGCTCGCAGGGAGCAGCGGGGGAAGCTCGACACCCGGGCGATGACGCGGCAGCGCAGGCGCATCGGTACGCTGCGCGATGGTGACGTTGTCGTCTCCAGCCGCAGAGGATGCCGTCGTCGATTGCGACGTGCGGTTCTCCATCGCGTCGAGCCGCTGCATCACCGATTGCAGGCGCGCAGACGGTTCACGGCTGGCCGCATCGAGCCTTTCAGACAGCCAGGCGAGTTCGACCCGGTGTTGCTGGCGCTCCTTTTCGGAATGCGTCTTCTGTTCGGCGAGCGCCCGTTTCAGGCTGGCGAGTTCCCTGCCCTGTGCATCGTCCCAAGTTTCTGCGTCACTGCTTCGACTTTCCTGTCGACGTGATGCAGGCCCTCGGCCACGGCCCGAAGGGCGGCCTGATCGCCAAAGCTGTTTGCGCCGATCAGCCAGCCGATGCCGAGCGTCAAGGTCAGGCTCGCGAGCGAGAAGGCGTGCCTGTCGAGGCAGGACAGGGCGCGGCGCATGGGCAACCAGGTTGTGTTCGGCCCCGACCGCGACTTGGCGGCTGCTGCCGCCATCGCCACAGCCGGCTCGTCCTTCGACTGAGGCGCCGGATCGATGGCGACGGCTTCGATCAGGATGGGCCGACGCGGTGGCTTGTGCCCGCGACGCAGACGCTGTCCGGCACGGGCGGCCCCGCCTGCTTTCGTCGAGAAGTCCGTCATGTCGAATCCAACCGATGGTTAATGCTTCGTCACCATGGAGCGCGGCAATGCTTAACCGATCGTTAAATTCGAACCATGCGCCGCCTCGTACGGTTGATCGTCGTCAAGGCGCGATGCCGCCATGGGGAACAATGTAGGAGCGTCCAAGATGGAGGAAGCCATGGAAGCCCGCCACGTGATGACGTCTCCCACGATCAGCGTGCCGCCCGATGCGCCGGTCCGCTCCGCGATCGAGACGATGCTGCGCGCGCATGTGAGCGGTCTGCCCGTGGTGGACGGCTCGGGCGCGCTCGTGGGCGTGTTGAGCGAGGGCGACCTGCTGCGCCGCGCGGAAATCGGAACCGAGAAGCAAAGGCCGAAATGGCTCGACTTCCTGCTCGGGCCCGGTCGCGGCGCGCAGGATTACGTCCGCAGCCATTCGCGCCGCGTCGCCGACATCATGACAAGGGACCCGATCTCGGTCGATGAAGATTGTTCGCTGGAAGAGGTCGTGGCCCTGATGGAAAAGAAGGGCATCAAGCGCGTGCCCGTTTTGCGAAATGGAAAGCTGGTCGGCATCGTCACGCGGAAGGACCTGCTGCGCGCCTTCATGAACGCAACGGAGATGTCGGCTCCGGCGCCGGGCAGCGACGAGCAGATCCGGGCCGACCTCATCGCCGAGATCGACAGCCAGAGCTGGGCTCCGGCGGGGTCGATCCATGTCACCGTGAAGGATGGACATGTGACGCTGAACGGGACGATCTTCGATGAACGCGAGCGCGACGCCATACGCGTCTGCGCCGAAAACCGGCCCGGCGTTCGCGGCGTCACCGACGAAATGATCTGGGTCGATCCCAGCAGCGGGACTTTCATGAGCCCGCCTGCGTGATCAGCTCGAGATTTTTTCGCGCTTGCGCAGTTCGGGGAAGAGCCGCATCCAGAGCAGAGACGCCACGATCGCGCTGGCGCCGCCGAAAAGCACGGTTGGCACGGCGCCGATGAAATAGGCCAGCGTCCCCGACTCGAATTCGCCGAGCTGATTTGACGTGCCGGTGAGAATGGTGTGCACGGCCATGACGCGGCCGCGCATTTCATTGGGCGTCTCGATCTGGATGAGCGACTGGCGGATGACGACGCTGACCATGTCGGCGGCGCCGAGCACGAGCAGAAAGATCGCCGCGGGCACGATGTGCGTCGACAGGCCGAAGCCGATCGTGCAGACGCCATAGATGATCACGCAGACGAACATGGTGCGGCCGACGTGACCGCGCAGCGGATAATTGGCCAGCATGACGGCGGCGAAAATCGACCCGATGGAGGCCATGGAGCGCAGAATGCCCAGTCCCCATGGGCCGGTTTCGAAAATGTCCTTGGCGAAGATCGGCAGGAGCGCGGTGGCTCCGCCGAGCAACACGGCGACGAGGTCGAGCGTGATCGCCCCGAGGATCACCGGGCGCGACCAGATGAACTTGTAGCCCGCGACGATGACCGACCAGGTGGCGCGTATTTTCTCGGCACGCGGGGGACGCGTCCGGATCGAGATGGTCAGCACGACGGCGAGCACGAAGCACACGAAGGCGACCACGAAGGGCACCATGGAGCCGAAGGGAAACAGCAAGCCCCCGAGCGCAGGCCCGCCGACCGATGCCGTCTGGTTGATCGAGTTGTTCCAGGCGACGGCGCTCGGAAATTCCTCGTCGGGCACGAGATTGGTCATGAGAGCCTGCCCGGCCGGATTGGCGAAGGAGCGGGCCGCGCCGACCAGCACGATGGTGGCGTAGACGGGCCACATGCGCCCGGGCGTGATGGAGCCGCTGAGAAGCAGCATCGTGAGGATGCCCGAGCCGATCGCCATGACTGTGCAGGAGACGATCAGGATGATGCGCCTGTCGTAACGATCCGCCGCCGGACCGGTGACCAGCGACAGGGGCACGGAGGGAATGAAGGCGCAGAGACCGATGAGCCCCAGGGCGAATGGATCGTTGGTCAACGAATAGACGATCCACGCGATGGCGACGTTCTGGATCTGCAGCCCGAGGGTCCAGAGAAAGCGCGACGACACGTAGGCGCGGAAATCGTGAAACCTGAAGACGGCGCGGCCGCCGCGCTGTGTCGCATCGCTCATCTGCCGGTCTGATCCATCGTCGCCCTGCCTGCCGCTTGCGTCATCGCCACAACACGCGCACGTCCAGCGCGATGGCCCCGTCGCCCGCCTGTTTCACCGCAACCGGATTGATCTCGATGTCGGCGATCCTTTCGCGATGATCGAGGAAAAAGCGCCCGAGCGCCAGCGCCACCTCCTCGAGAGCAGCGCGGTCGGCTGCGGGACGGCCGCGATAGCCGGCCAGCAATGTCGCGACTTTCAGTTTGTCGATCATGCCAGCGAGTTGCGGCCGCTCCAGCGGCAGCATGGCCAACGAAACATCCGCCAGCCATTCCACCAGAACGCCGCCTGAACCGACCAGCAGCATGGGTCCGTAAAGCGCATCGTCACGCGCGCCGACGATGGCTTCCACCCCCCCGGCGACCATTTCCTGCACGTCGAAGCCTTCGATGCGGGCTCCGGGCGAGACGTCCAGCGCGCGTGCCTTCATGCGCTCCGCAGCCTCCAGGACGCCGGACTCGCTCCGCAGGTCGAGCGCCACGCCCAAGGCTTCGGTCTTGTGCAGAATGTCGGGCGACCGAATTTTCAAAACCACGGGAAAGCCGATGCGCGCAGCGGCCTGCGCCGCGGCCTCGGCGGAGTCGACGCGCTCGGTTCGAGGCAGGCGGATTCCATAGCGCGCCAAGGCATCGTGCAGATTGTCCGGCGTCAAATCGCTGGCGGGAGCGGACACGGGGGTTTCTGGCGCGCTGCCCTGGCGCTGCGCGTGAAACCAGAGCGCGTTCATGGCGCGCAAGCTCGGCTGCAACCCCTGAAGAAACGGAAATCCGACTTCAGATTGAAGCGCCTGGGCTTCCTGCGTGACCTGATAGGTCATTCGGGCGAAGCCGATCACCGGTTTTTCGGTTGCGGCGAGCATGTCGCGCAGAGGCGTCGTGTCTTCCCAGAGTTTCGAGCGGCGTGGCGGCAATTGTCCGGCCCAGGCCAGCATGTCCACACCATCGTCCGCCGCCACGATGGCGCAGAGATCCGCCGCCGACTGCATGGTCGAAGGAATGCCGACGTCGAGCGGGTTCCGCGGCTCGATCTCGTCCTGCATGTAGGGCTTCAGCTTGAGGTCGGTCTGCGGCGAGAACGTTGCGAGTGTCGCGCCCTCCAACTCGACGTAGTCGTAGAGGAGATCGACGGTGCCGCCCGACGTGGTGACGAAGCCGATGCGAGGCCCTTTCGGTCGCCGCGTCGATTGAAACGCCAGCGTGGTCTCGACCAGATCGTCGAGATTGGCGCAATTGACGATGCCGTAGCGCTCGCACATGGCGAGATAGGCCGCGTAGTCGCCCGCGATCGCGCCCGTATGCGATTGTGCGGCTTCGCGCGAGCGCGCGGTTGCCCCCGTCTTGATGGTGAGGACCGGCTTGCCCGCTTCGAGGGCCCGCGCAGCGGCGCGCATGAAGGCGCGCGGACGGCGGATGCCTTCGACGAAGAGCACGATCTGGCGCGTGTGCTCGTCATCGACGAGGAAGTTGACGTAGTCGGCGAGGTCGAGATCGATCTCGTTGCCGGACGAAACTCCGTAGGAAAAGCGCAGACCTCGCGAGGCCGCGGTCTTCATGAAGAACTGCAGCGTGCCGCCCGATTGAAAGACGCAGCCGACCGGCCCGGCCTCGAGCTTGGCGAGATCGGCATTCGGATAGGCGAAGATCTTCTCGCGATAAGAAAAAGCGCCCATGCAGTTGGGCCCGGCGACGCGCAAGGTGCTGCGCGACAGCAGTTCGCGCACAAAGCGGCCGCGCGCCTGCGAGGCTTCGTCCGCTCCGTCGCCGACGCCGCCCGCGTAAATCGTCAGCGATTTCAGGCCGGCGGCGTGGGCGTCCTCCACCACGCCGGTGACGGCGGCCGCAGGCACGATGACCATGGCGTGATCGACCGGTTCCGGAAGATCGCGCAGCGTCGGAAAGGCGCGTTCGCCAAAGACTTCGGACTGTCGCGGGTTCACGAGAAAAACCTTGCCGGCGTAGCCGCGCTCGCGCAAGGCGCCGACGATCAGTCCCGGCCAGCGGCCACGCTCGGATGCGCCGACGAGTGCGAGTGAGCGTGCGCGCAGCACGCTCTCGACCGAACGGAATTCATCCGCCGCCAAGGTCGCCATGCCTTCCTCCCTTGTGTCCCGGCCGATTTTTTCAGCCGCTTCTTGTCTGTTTTCTAAGTGCAGCGTGCGGACGGGCGCGTCAAGCGATGCGGCTCACGGCGCGAGTTCGGCGATTTCGGAGATCAGCTTGCGAAGGACGGCGTCGCCAAAGTTTTCGAAGTCCCGCGCCGAGACCATGAACGAGCCCGGGCCGCCAATCACCTGCTCCTGATAGTGGCTGTCCAGAAACGGCTCGAGCGAAAGGATCGGCAGGCCGTTGATCACGATGCCCTTGGCCACGGCCTCGTCGCGCGCCGAAACGGAGGAGCGGCCGCTCGTGTTGGCGCCATCGCCCGAAATGTCGATGACGCGCCGGGTCGCTTCGTGCGGAGCAGACGCCAGAACGCCAACGCCATGATCGATGGCGCCGCTGATCGACGTGCCGCCGCCGAACAACATGCGCGGCGCGCGCGCGATGGCGTCCGCGAAGGCGTTGGCGCTTTCCTGATCCCGAATGATCATCCAGCCGACGGCCTCGCGCTGCATGCGGGGGCCGGTCCATTGATACATGGTCACCGCAATGGCGCCGAGCATGCCCGACGCAATGGCGCGCGAGACGCGCGGATTGCGGAAGGCCGCGACATATCCCTGCTTTTGCAACTCGAAGCGGCGCTGGTCGACGCTGCCGGAGGCGTCGACCGCGAGGACGAGATTGAGGTCGACCGGCTCGGCTGCTGCCCGTGGGGCCTGTGCGAGCAAGCCAGTCGCCAGGCAGAGAGCGAGAATGCGCGCGATCCGATGATACATGGGGAACTCCGCGGAAGGACGCCGATCTTACGACGGCTTCCGCGGAACGCCATATGGCGTCGCTTCAGCGACGGGCCGCGATGGCCCGTTTGGCAAGCACGCCGATCACATGCGCGCGATAGGCGGCGCTCGCATGCATGTCGGCATTCAATCCGTCGGCGTCGACCTTGATCGCATCGATGGCCTTGGCGGAAAAGTCGGCCGAGAGAGCCTCCTCCATGGCGGTCACGCGGAACGCGCTCGGCCCGGCGCCCGTCACCGCGACGCGCACGCCCGCGCCGGTGTCGACGATCATGACACCCACGACCGCATAACCGGAAGCAGGGTGGCGGAGCTTCATGTAGTGCGACCACTTCGGCACCGGGAAACGCATCGCCGTGATGATTTCTCCGGGCTCAAGCGCGGTTTCGAACAGGCCGACGAAGAAATCGTCGCCCGCGATCTCGCGCTGGTTCGTCACCACGGTCGCGCCGAGCCCGACGATGCCGGCCGGGTAATCGGCGGCCGGGTCGGCATTGGCGCAGGAGCCGCCGATGGTGCCGCGGTGCCGCACGGCCGGATCGCCGATCTGGCCGGCCAGCATGGCGAGCCCGGGGATGGTCGAGAGCACGAGTTCGGATGCGGCCACGTCGGCATGACAGGTCATGGCGCCGACGACGATGTGTTCGCCTTCGCGACGGATGCCCTTCAGATCGGCGATGGCGCCGAGATCGATGAGGTCTGTCGGTTCGGCGAGCCGCTGCTTCAGCGTCGGCAGCAGCGTCATGCCGCCGGCGATGAGCTTCGGATCCTCGCAGGACCCCAGCAGGCCGGACGCATCCGCCACGGCGGCGGGCATGTGAAAGGTGAAGTCCTGCATCAGACCTTCTCCCCTGCGGTGGCCATGGTGCGGCTGGCGTCGACGATCGCCTCGACGATGCCCTGGTAGCCGGTGCAGCGGCAGATGTTGCCTTCGAGTTCGTGGCGCACCGTATGCTCATCGGCATTGGGATGTCGGCGGGCGATGTCGATGCCCATCATCACCATGCCGGGCGTGCAGAAGCCGCATTGCAGGCCGTGATGTTCGCGAAACGCCTCCTGCATCGGATGCAGCGAACCGTCAGGCTTGGCGAGCCCCTCGATGGTCGTGACGGACGTTCCACGCGCCTGCAACGCCAGGATGGTGCAGGATTTGACCGCGCGTCCGTCGACATGGACGACGCAGCAGCCGCATTGCGTGGTGTCGCAGCCGACATGCGTGCCGGTGAGCTTGAGATGGTCGCGGATGAATTCGACCAGCAGCGTGCGCGCCTCGACCTTGCCCGAGACCTCGCGGCCGTTGATCGTCATGTTCACGTCTGTGAGCACAGGAGTCCCCTTTTATTTTCTTGAAGCGCTTACGCGGCTTTGTCTGACTTGGCTTCGGCAATGGCCTGCCAGACGCGATCGGGCGTAAGCGGCATGTCGAGGTGGCGAATTCCATAAGGCTTCAGCGCGTCCATCACGGCCGAGACGAACGCCGATGGCGCGCCGCAAGCGCCCGCCTCACCCGCGCCTTTGACGCCGAGCTCGTTGGTCTTGCACGGCACCTCGTTGAACAGCGCCTCGATGTGCGAGAAGTGCTGCGCCTTCGGCATGCCGTAATCCATGAAGGAGCCGGTCATGAGCTGGCCCTCGGCGTCATAGACCGTGTTTTCGGTCAACGCCTGGCCGATGCCCTGCGCAACGCCACCATAGACCTGCCCGTGGACGATGAATGGATTGAGCACGACGCCGCAATCGTCGACCGCCGTGTAGCGGACGATCTGAACGATTCCGAGATCGGGATCGACCTCGACTTCGCAGACGTGGCAGCCGTTCGGGAAGTTGAACAGTTCCGCGTCGCGCTTGACGTGGAAGCTCTCGTCCAATCCTGGCTCCATGCCTTCCGGCAGGTTTTTGGGCTCCTGCGCGGCCTTGGCGACTTCCTGAATGGTGACGCTGCCGGCGCCGGCGCTGAACACGCCGTTCTCGAAGGTGACGCCCTCCTCCTCGCCCTGCAGCAGTTTGGCGGCGATTTTCCGCCCCTTGGCGATGACGGCGTCGCTCGACTTGCGAATGCCGAGCCCGCCCATCCAGGACGAGCGCGATCCGAAGGTTCCGGCCGAGCCCATCGGCGACGTCGCGGTGTCGCCCTGCACGAGGCTGACATCGGCAAAGGGAACGCCGAGATATTCTTCGATGAGCTGCGCGTAGACGGTCTCGTGGCCCTGGCCGTGCGAATAGGTGCCGGCGAAAACCGTCGCCTTGCCGTCTGGCGAGATGCGGACACGCATTTCCTCCGTCGGGCGGCCGCCGGCGGCTTCGACGAAATTACCGATCCCGATGCCACGCAGCTTGCCGGTCTTTTCGCTATCCTTCCGGCGCGCTTCGAAGCCTTTCCAGTCGGAGTGCTCCATCGCCATGTCCATGTTGCCGATGAAGTCGCCGCTGTCGATCAGCAGGCCCATCTGCGTCATGTAGGGCATTTGATCCTGCCGGATGACGTTGCGGCGGCGAACTTCGTCGCGCGAAAGGCCGGTCGCGTCGGCCGCCGCGTCCATCAGCCGTTCCATCAGGAAATTGGCTTCTGGCCGCCCCGCTCCGCGATAGGTGTCGGTCGGCACGGTGTTGGTGAAGACCGGCTTCACCGAGAAGTAGAAGTTGGCGATGTCGTAGACGCCCGGGATGATGCGGCCGCCGCCGCTGATCGGCAGCCGCGGGCCGTTCTCGCCCATGTACGCGCCGACATTCAGGATCGTGTGGACCTTGAGGGCGACCACGCGGCCGTTCTCGTCGAGGCCCATTTCGGCGTGATTGACCTGATCGCGTCCGTGATAATCGGAGACGAAGGTCTCGCTGCGGTCGCCGCGCCATTTCACCGGCCGGCCCGAACGACGCGCGGCCCAGCAGACGACCCCGAGTTCGGGATAAAGCTTGCCGCGGATGCCGAAGCCGCCGCCGGTGTCCTGCGAGATCACCCGCATCTTGTCGGCAGGAATCTTGAGAATGCCTTTTGCGAGGCCACCCTGGATGCGGCGGCCGCCCTGCGTCGGCGCATAGAGGGTCATGACGCCCGTCTCCGCGTCGAACTGCGCGACGGCGGCGCGCGGCTCCATCGGGTTCGGGACGAGGCGGTTGTTGACGATGTCGACGGTCACGCGCGTCTTGGCGCGCTCCATATGAACGTCGATCTCGGATGCGGGACGGTTCTCCCAATGCACCGAGACGTTGCTGCCGTGCTCGGGCCAGACGGGGGGCGAGGACGGATCGACCGCGCCCGACGTCGAGGCGATGCTGGGAAGCTGATCGTAATCGACCATGACGAGTTCGGCGGCGGCGCGCGCCTGCTCCTGCGTCTCGGCCAGCACGACCGCGACGGGTTCGCCGAGGAACCGCACCTTGCCGGTGGCGAGAAGCGTGCGCTTGGGGCGGAACATGGGATTGCCGGCGAGATCGCTCATCTCGACCTCGGTCTCGAGCGTGCCGACGCCGTCGGCCGCGAGATCGTCTCCGGTATAGATGGCGATCACGCCCTCGGCCGCCAATGCTGGCTGGATGTCGATCGAGTTGATGGTGGCATGCGCCTGGGGCGAACGGACGAAGACCGCGAAAACCTGTCCGTCGATGTTCACGTCATCGGTATAGACGCCCTTGCCGGTCAGGAGGCGAACGTCTTCCTTGCGCCTGACGGGCTGGCCGATTCCAAATTGTCCCATGATCCCTCAGCTCTCCCTTGGCCCGGTTTGGCCGGGTCTGTCGTCCCATCGTTCCTAGAGAGAGACGTTCCGTCAAGCAAGCCCGGGAGATGCGCAGCCACTGCCTGCAAAACGTGCGGCGCGGCCAAGCCGCAATCGGTTGACTCGATCCGGGCGGGCGTCGCACAAAACGGAAGGACCTGCGCCAAGGCGGGCCGCAACCAAGAAACGCGACAAGGGAGAGACCACATGCATGCTGATCGTCCGGAAGGCAAACCCGACGACAAGGTCGGCTGGGGCTCGGATGTGGCGGCGCAGATGCTGCGGCGCTTCGGCTTTCCCTATGTGAGCCTCAACCCGGGCGCGAGCTATCGCGGCCTGCACGACTCGCTCGTCAATCACCTGGGCAACGCAACGCCCTCGATGCTGCTCTGCCTGCATGAAGACCATGCGGTCGGCATCGCGCATGGCTACGCCAAGGCCACGGGCGAACCGATGGCCTGCGTGCTGCACTCCAACGTCGGCCTGATGCACGGCATGATGGCGCTCTACAATGCCTGGTGCGACCGCGCGCCGATGTTCGTGCTCGGCGCGACCGGCCCGGTCGACGCCTCGCAGCGCCGGCCGTGGATCGACTGGATCCACACCTCGGCCGACCAGGGCGGGCTGATCCGCGACTTCATCAAATGGGACGACCAGCCGAGTTCGGCGGATGCGCTGGTCGAGGCCATGGCGCGCGCCAACATCATCAC
>JAQGJH010000025.1 GCA_028290705.1 Hyphomicrobiales bacterium | reverse complement strand
ACCCCAGGGTCAGCCCGGCGTAACCGCCGAGCGTCACGCGAAACCCGGTGCGCGAGGGGCTTGGGCCGACCCATCGACCATCGAGCGGGAAATCCTTGCCCAGCGCCAGCGCCGGCATGGCGACGCCGATCTCAGGGACCGACGCCAGCACGGAGGCCACGAAAGTGTTGGAGTTCGGCCCCGGCCAGGCGCGGTAATCGCCCTGGTTGCGGAAGGCGTAGCTGGCGATGGCGGCGCGGATTTTCGGGAGCAGGTCCAGGGCGACCGGGCCGTCGGCCGCATAGACGAGCTCGGGCTCATGGCCGAACCAGCGGGCGTCGGGCGCGAAGGCGTCGTTGCGGATCGGCCGGCCCCACCCGACCTTGTCGAAGCGCTCGTAGCGCGCCGCGCCCGGCTCCTTGACGACGATCCAGGTGTGGACCGCGAAAATGCCGCGCCAGCGTCCGGTGCGGGCGGCGTAGATGCGCACCATGGCGGGCGATTCCGCCGTCGGACGCGGCAGCAGGCCCGTGCTCGACCAATCGGCGGTCGACCAGGTTTCCGACATGCTCTGCCGCCAGTCGACGGCGGCGCGGACTGCGAGCGGCATGGCGAAGAACAGGAGAAACGCGAGGGAGAATTTGTGCAGGAAGGACAGCATGGCTTCTTCACATGCCCGCCGGATTCAGGCCGCTTCGGGATGAAACCGTGGCGAAGATGAGCCGGCGGCGACGGTGCGCTTCACGCTCACGCGAGGCAGGCGGCGGCGAGCGCCTGGAATGCGCGGGCGCGATGCGAGAGCGCGCGCGATCCGTCTTCGGGAATGCCGTGCTTCTCGTCCGAACTCATTTCTCCAAACGTGCGTTCGTGGCCTTCGGGCAGGAACATTGGATCGTAGCCGAAGCCTGCCTCGCCGCGCGGCGGCCAGACGAGAACGCCGTCGACGCGGGCCTCGAAGACTTCCGCATGTCCGTCCGGCCACGCGATGGCGAGGGCCGAGACGAAATGCGCGCGGCGCTCGTCGGGCGCGACGAAACCATGTTCACGCAGTTCCGCGTCGATGCGCGCCATGGCGGCCCCGAAATCCTTGCCGTTCTCGGCCCAGCGCGCCGAATAAATGCCCGGCGCGCCGCCCAGCCCGTCGACGCAAAGTCCGGAATCGTCCGCGAAGGACGGCAGGTCGCTGGCGTCGCAGGCGGCCCGCGCCTTGATCAGGGCATTGGCCTCGAAGGTCGAGCCCGTCTCCTCCGGCTCGCCGAGGCCCAGTTCGCCGGCCGACACGGCCTCGATCCCGTAGGGCGCCAGCAACTCGCGCATCTCGCGCAATTTGCCGTTGTTGTGCGTGGCGACGACGATGCGTCCTTCGAGACGGCGATGCTGCACGTGATCCTCTCGTGTGTGGGGCGTGACCATTCGCGGTTTGCGCGGCCACGCCGTGGATGTAGGCTGTCATGAAATCCGAGGCAACGGAACCCGCCCCCGCGTCCGGAACGTTGTGGTGGGGAACAGCCAGCCATACAAGGGAGACCCGCACATGACGTCCCACAGCGAAACGCCCCTCGCTCTTCTCGGACCGGCGCGCCTCATCCCGCTCTTGACCATCGAGCGCGTCGAGGACGCCGCCCCTCTGGCGCGCACGCTGGTCGAGGCCGGGCTGACCACCATGGAAATCGCCTTGCGCACCAAGGCCGCCCCGCAGGCGATCCGGGCCATCCTGCGCGACGTGCCGGGCGCGGTGCCGGCGGCCGGCAACGTGATGACGCCGCACGATCTCGCCATCGCGCGCGACGTCGGGGCGCGTTTCGCGCTGAGCCCCGGACATACGCCCGCGTTGCTGGAAGCCGCGGCGGCGCATCACGACATGCCCTTCGTGCCGGGCATCGCCACGCCGTCGGAACTGATGGCGGTGATGTCGGCGGGATTCCACGTGGTGAAATTCTTCCCCGGCGCGACCTTTGGTGGCGCGGCGACGCTGCGCGCGATGGCGGCGCCCTTCCCGCACGTGCGCTTCTGCCCGACGGGCGGCACCAGCGAGGACGATCTCGAAGACTGGCTGAGCCAGCCGAACGTTCTGGCGGTCGGGGGCGCGTGGCTCGCGCCGATCGAGGAAATCCGCGCCCGCGAATGGACGAAGATCGGGGCGCGCGCCAAGGCGGCGGTGACGAAATATCTGTCTCGCCGGACCGCCGCCTGACGGTTCGAGCCTAGTCCATCCGGATCTTGGCGAGGCGCACGACCTCGGCCCAGCGCGGAATTTCCTTTTCGATATGAGCCCGGAACTCCTCCGGGCTCGTCACCCAGGCCTCCGCGCCTTCCCGCGCCAGGGCGGCGACGATCTCGGGGTCGGTCATGGCCTTGCGGATCTCGGCATTGAGGCGCTGCACGATGGCGTCCGGCGTCTTGGCCGGCGCGACGATGCCGTACCATTGCGACGCCTCGAAATTCGGCACGCCCTGCTCCGCAATGGTCGGAATGTCGTTTGCGGAGGCGAGGCGCGTGTCGCTCGAAATGCCGATGGCCCGGAGGGTCCCGGCGCGGGCATGCGGCAATACTGCGGGCGCGCCCGTCATCATGACCTGAATGTTGCCGGACAGCAGGTCGGTGACCGCCGGGGCGGTGCCGCGATAAGGAACATGCGTGAGTTCGACGCCGGTCGCGACCATGAAGGCCGCGGTGGCGATGTGGGCCGCGCTGCCGTTGCCGCCGGACGCGTAATTGAGCTTGCCGGCATTGGCCTTGGCGTAGGCGATGAACTCCTGGACGTTCTTCACCGGAATGCTGGGGTGAACCACCAGAATGTTGTGCACCTTGGCGAGCATGCTGAGATGCGAAAAGCTCTTGATCGGGTCGTATTGCAGATTGGAATAAAGGCTCGGGTTGACCCCCAGCGTGCCGATGTGACCCATGATCAGCGTATGGCCATCGGGGGCGGCGCGCGCCACCGCGGTGCTCGCCACGGAGCCGCCCGCGCCGGGACGATTTTCGATCACCACGCTCTTGCCGAGCGACTCGCCAAGTCGTTGACCCAGCAGGCGCGCCAGAATGTCTGTCGAGCCGCCGGGCGTGAAGGGCACCACCAGGGTGATGTTCTGCGTCGGGAACGCCTGGGCGAAGGCCTGGCCGGCCAGGGACGTGCCGAATGCCGCGAGGCCGATCTGCATTTTCAGAAAAGAACGACGGTCCATGGTTTCCTCCCGGCGGGGTGCGTTCCCCGCATCTTGTCGACCGGACGATAGCCCCGATGCTTTGCCGTTGAATACCGAGACTTATTTCTGAACCGATGCAGTCCGTTCATGGCGGCGAGGGCCTCCCGCAGCAGGCCCGCCATTGATCGGGGGCAGGTCCGGCGCAGTTTTGCACAGTCCTTAGGCATATTGCGCGCGTTGGGGCCAAAGCGGGACCGTGGCGTGCTTATGGATGCGCCGCCCTTTCCTTGCGCAGATTGGCCAATGATCAGAATCCGTGCCGCCCCGCCGGGCAAGTGCCGTGGCACGAGCGTTGCAACTCCCCTGTCGTCCCGAGCGGACGATTGTCGACCAATGCCGGCCCTGACCGGCCAACTTCATGGGGATGCGTATGTCTTTCACCCGGCGAATTTTGCTGCGCGCCACTGGCGCGGCGCTCGGCGGCGCACTCGCGCTCGCCTCCACGGGCGCGTTTGCGCAAGGGGCTGGTCCGATCAAAGTCGGCATCCTCCATTCTCTCTCGGGCACGATGGCGATCAGCGAGACCACGCTGAAGGACGTCATGCTGATGCTCATCGAAGAGCAGAACAAGAAGGGCGGCGTGCTCGGCCGCAAGCTCGAGGCGGTCGTGGTCGATCCCGCTTCCAACTGGCCGCTGTTCGCCGAAAAGGCGCGCGAGCTGATCTCGAAGGAAAAGGTCGCGGCGACCTTCGGCTGCTGGACCTCGGTGTCGCGCAAGTCGGTCCTGCCGGTGTTCGAAGAGCTGAACTCGGTGCTGTTCTACCCGGTGCAATACGAGGGTGAAGAATCCTCGAAGAACATTTTCTACACGGGCGCGGCCCCGAACCAACAGGCGATCCCGGCTGTCGACTATCTGATGAGCGAAGACGGCGGCAACGTGAAGCGCTGGGTGCTGGCGGGAACCGACTACGTCTATCCGCGCACCACCAACCGCATTCTCGAAGCCTATCTGAAGTCGAAGGGCGTCGCCGCCGAAGACATCATGATCAACTACACGCCCTTCGGTCATTCCGACTGGCAGACGATCGTCTCGCAGGTGAAGGCCTTCGGGTCGGCCGGCAAGAAGACCGCGGTCGTGTCGACCATCAACGGCGACGCGAACGTTCCCTTCTACAAGGAACTCGGCAACCAGGGCGTCAAGGCGACCGACATTCCGGTCGTGGCCTTCTCGGTCGGCGAGGAAGAGCTCGCGGGCATCGACACCAAGCCGCTGATCGGTCACCTCGCCGCCTGGAACTACTTCCAGTCGATCGACAACCCGATCAACAAGGAATTCATCGCCAAGTGGCGCGCCTTCACCAAGAACGACAAGCGCGTGACCAACGACCCGATGGAAGCGCACGTGATCGGCTTCAACATGTGGGTGAAGGCCGTCGAAAAGGCCGGTACGGTCGACTCGGATGCCGTGATCGACGCGCTGATCGGCGTCTCGGTGCCGAATCTGACGGGCGGCTACTCGACCATGATGCCGAACCATCACATTACCAAGCCGGTGCTGATCGGCGAAGTGCAGGGCGACGGCCAGTTCAACACCGTGTGGCAGACTTCGGGCCTCGTGGTCGGCGACGAATGGTCCGACTATCTCGACGGTTCGAAGGACCTGATCTCCGACTGGCGCAAGCCGATGTCTTGCGGAAACTTCAACGTCAAGACCGGCAAGTGCGGCGGCGCGGGCAAGTGACGCGCTGACCGGCGGGGCCCACAGGGCCGCGCCTCCTCAATTTCCCGCGCGGTACGCCGCGCGGGTCTCAGTGTCCGCGACCGGCGCGGATCGACATGCGCACGAAAAGAACGAGGCCAGACGATGACGCGAACCGTCCTTTCCGACCTTTCCGGCATCGCGCGCCTTCCCGAAAGCCCACCTCAGTTGCCCGCCGCTCACCGTTTCGAGCGAACGATCGAGGCGCTGTCCATGCTGGCCGCCGTGCTGGCGCTGATCGCCGCCGCTCTGCTGTTCGCGGCTCCCGCGCAGGCGCAATCCGCCAGCGAGCCCCTCGCGGGCTTCACCACGGATCGCTTTCCCGACACGGAACGCACCATCGTCGGATTGCCGGCGTCCGGCCTCACGACGGCGCCGGCGCTGATCGACGCGCTGGCGGCGAACCGGCTCTATTTCGACGCCAACACCCGGCAGGTCTACTTCACCAACGAGGCCGGGGCGGTGTTCGACGCCCGCACGGGCCAGGCTGCGCCGGGCGTCACGACCACCGGATTGAAGCGCGTGCGGCTCAACAATGCGGTCCGGCGCGCGCTCGACGCGACGCGGGGCGCGCTGACGCTGATGTCGCCCGACCCCGCATTGCGCAAGGCCGCGGCCGAGTCGGTGTTCAAGTCGCGCGACGCCACGGCTCTGCCGCTGGTCGAAACGGCGCTCGGACGCGAGACGATCGCGGCGAACAAGAGAGCCCTGACGGAAGCCCGCGCGGCCATCATCGCGAGCGATTCCAAGGCCGAGGAAGTGGCGCGGCTCGAGGCCATCGAGGTGCTGCGCGCGCGCGGCGACCAGGACGCCTCGGGCATTCTCTCGGGCGTGGCCGCCAGCGGCAGCGGCCGCATCAAGGCGGCGGCGGAGTCCGGCGTCGCGGCCATCCAGGGCCGGCTGGCGCTGTGGGCGAACGTGCAGAACGTCTGGTACGGCCTGTCGCTGGGGTCCGTCCTGCTGCTCGCCGCCATCGGGCTGGCGATCACCTTCGGGGTCATGGGCATCATCAACATGGCCCACGGCGAGATGGTGATGATCGGCGCCTACACGACCTTCGTGGTGCAGGAATGGATCCGCGCCTCGCAACCCGGTCTGCTGAACTATTCGCTGTTCATCGCCATTCCTCTGGCGTTTCTCGTCACCGGGGCGGTCGGCGTCCTGATCGAGCGACTCGTCATTCGGCACCTTTACGGGCGTCCGCTCGAGACGCTGCTGGCGACGTTCGGGATCTCGCTCATCCTGCAGCAGGCGGTGCGCACGATCTTCGGCGCCAACAACCGCGAGGTCAGCGCGCCGGGCTTCATGTCGGGCTCGTTCGATCTCGGACCCTTGTCGATCGGACACGGGCGCATGTGGATCATCGTGTTCGCGCTGATGGTCTTCGTCGCCCTGCAACTCGTGCTGCGCGCCACGTCCTTCGGCTTGCGCATGCGGGCCGTGACGCAGAACCGCCGCATGGCCTCCTCGATGGGCATCGACACGAACCGCGTCGACGCCATGGCGTTCGGGCTGGGATCGGGCATTGCCGGCATGGCGGGCGTGGCGCTGTCGCAGATCGACAACGTGTCGCCCAATCTCGGACAGAGCTACATCATCGACAGTTTCATGGTGGTGGTGTTCGGCGGCGTCGGCAATCTCTGGGGCACGCTGCTCGGCGCCGTGACGCTCGGCGTCGCCAACAAGTTCCTGGAGCCGATCGCCGGCGCGGTGCTGGGCAAGATCCTTCTGCTCGTCTTCATCATCCTCTTCATCCAGAAGCGCCCGCGCGGCCTGTTCGCGCAAAAGGGCCGGGCTGTGGAGGCCTGACGCGATGACATCCGCCACCGATTACCGCCTGCTCGACCTGCGCGGCGTCATCTTTCTCTGCGTGC
>JAQGJH010000127.1 GCA_028290705.1 Hyphomicrobiales bacterium | reverse complement strand
GTCGATCTGGCGTTCGGGCATGTTTGCATTATGATCGTTCCGTTCCGGCATTTTGCGCCGGCCCGTGCATCGGGGAACGGAGTTTTACGTAAGTCTATTTCGAGCTTGTTCAGGCTGACGCCAGCCGGGATCTTTCGCGCTGCAGCCATCGCGGCATCCGCCTTCGCCCTCTTCATCATGACCGCACCGGCCAGCGCCCAATGGGAACATCGTCGGGGCGCGCGTGACGGCCGCTACGTCCAGCACCACCGGGTCCAGCGCCCGCCCATGGTCCGGCACCGGCCGCGGCCCATGGCGCACATGTACCGCCCTCAGACGCGTCCGGTCATGCGCGAGCGCTACGGATACCGCCCAATGGTGCAGACGCGCCGCGTTCCGATCTACGCGGCAGCTCCCGTCTACGGCCGGTCGATGGGAACACGCTGGGTCTCCTGCGCCCGCGAAGGCGGCGTCTGCCGTACGCCCTACCCGACCACCGTCCGCTATGGCGCTCACGGCCAGTTTTCACAGGCGCGCGCCGCGGGACCGATCCGCTGCAGCAACAGCACGTTCGGCGATCCCATCTATGGTGTCGGCAAGTCCTGTTCGTTCCTCGCGCGTTAAGCGTTAAGATGGGGCCGGCGTCGTGCTTCGGGCACGCGCCGGCCCCATGCGCCGACAAGCAGGATCATGAGCAGCGACTCAGGCAGCCATACGATCACGCCGCAGATATTGCTCCGCGCCTATTCGATCGGAATGTTTCCGATGGCCGAGGGAGCGGACGATCCGACGCTTTTCTGGGTCGATCCCGAAATGCGCGGCATTTTTCCGCTCGACCGCATGATCATCCCGCGAAAGCTCGCCCGTACGATCCGCTCGGATCGCTTCGAGGTGCGGATCGACGACGACTTCGACGCCGTGATCGAGGGGTGCGCCGCATCCGCGCAAGACCGGCCGAACACGTGGATCAACGCACGCATTCGACGCCTCTACCGCGACCTTTTCGACTCCGGCTTCGTCCATACGGTCGAGGCCTTCGACGAGACTGGCGCTCGGGTCGGGGGGCTTTACGGGGTCAAGATCGGCGCGGCGTTTTTCGGTGAAAGCATGTTCCACCGCGCCACCGACGCCTCGAAAGTGGCGCTCATGCATCTCGCGGCGCGGCTGCGGGCCGGCGGGTTTCAGTTGCTGGACACGCAGTTCGTGACGCCGCATCTCGCCACCATGGGCGCCGTCGAGGTGCCGCGCGACGCCTATCACGCCATGCTGGATGCGGCGATCCGCCGGACTGCCGATTTCAACGTCTGGCCGAAGGGCGCACGCGTGCCCGGGGCACGCGTGCTCGAAACCCTGCAGCCCTGAAAATCAGGCCGGCTTCTTGAGCTGGACGACGTTGTGCAGCGTGTCGTCGGCATTCTCGAAGAACCGGCGGATGCCGCGCGCGGCCTGGCGAATGCGCTGCTCGTTCTCGACAATGGCGAGACGGACGAAATCATCCCCGTGCTCGCCGAAGCCGATACCCGGAGCCACCGCGACATCCGCCTTCTCGATCAGCAGTTTCGAGAATTCCAGGCTGCCCAGATGCCGGAACTTCTCGGGCACGGGGACCCAGGCGAACATGGTCGCCTGCGGAACGGGAATGTCCCAGCCGGCTGCGGCGAAACTCTCCACCAGAACGTCGCGACGACGCTTGTAGATGGCGCGCATCTCGCGGATGCAGTCCTCGGGGCCATTGAGAGCCGCGGCGGCCGCGACCTGGATCGGCGTATAGGCGCCGTAGTCGAGGTAGGATTTGACGCGCGCCAGCGCAGCGAGCAATCGCTCGTTGCCGACCGCGAAGCCCATGCGCCAGCCGGCCATCGAGAAGGTCTTGGACATGGACGTGAACTCGACGCACATGTCGTTCGCGCCCGGCACCTGAAGGATCGAGGGGGGCGGGTTGTTGTCGAAGAAGACTTCCGCATAGGCGAGATCGGACAAGACGAAGATCTCGTGCTTCTTGGCGAAGGCGACGAGGTCCTTGTAAAAATCGAGCGACGCCACCTTGGCGGTGGGGTTCGACGGATAGCAGCAGACGACAGCGATCGGCTTCGGGATCGAGTGCTGGACCGCGCGCTCCAGCGCGACGAAGAATTCTGGCGTCGGGTCGGCCGGGACCGAGCGGATGACGCCACCCGCCATCAGAAAGCCGAAGGCGTGGATCGGATAGGACGGGTTCGGGACGATGACCACGTCCCCCGGCGCCGTGATGGCCTGCGCCATGTTGGCGAAGCCTTCCTTCGAGCCAAGCGTGGCGACGACCTGCGTGTCCGGGTTGAGCTTCACGCCAAAGCGTCGCTCGTAATAGGCCGCCTGGGCGCGGCGCAGCCCGGCAATGCCCTTGGACGCCGAATAGCGGTCCGTGCGCGGCTTGCCCGCCGTCTCGGTGAGCTTTTCGATGACGTGTTTCGGGGCCGGCAGATCGGGATTGCCCATGCCGAGATCGACGATGTCGGCCCCGGCGTTGCGAGCGGCGGCCTTCAGTCGGTTCACCTGTTCGAACACATACGGAGGCAGTCGCCGCACCCTGTGGAAATCCGACATCGAAGTCTTCCCTGTTCGCAAACCCGCACGGCTTTAGCCTATCGCCCGGACGGGGTCCATGTTTCCTTGGCGTTCAACCCGCCGAACCGGCTCAGTTGTCGATCTGGGTCCAGTGTCCGGGCGTGGCCGGCAAAGTCGTGGGGTCCGGACACGTCAACACGCAGCGGATCGGAGCCGGAGGCCGCCGCTTCTGCGCGCCGCCGTCCGCGACGGAGCGCGGCGCAGGCGGCGTACCAGCGCGCCCGGCCACCCGATCCTGCTGGGCACGGAGCGAATCGAGCTCGCTTTCCTTGGCGCGGATCTGGGCAGGGGTCATCGGGGTCGAGGGTGGCGCGACGCGCGGCGCATGAGCCGGGACGAACTTCATCGAATCGGCAGGCGGTCGGCTTTTTACGACGAAATCCGGCGCGGCCGGCACGGAAGTGCGCAGCTTGAGCGCGCGGGAAACCGCACCGGGCTCGTCGCGAACGGCCGTCTGAGCCTGGGCGGCTGCGGACAAGCAAAGCCCAACCAACATCACTGCAACCGCAACGCTTTGTTTGCGAGCGCTTTTGCTGCTGGATTTCATCGCCGACACGCCCATCGTCATCAACCTGCCAGACTTGCGTTGCATCCATGGTCGTCAAAAGCGGCCATTACGAAGGCGTAGCACTTCGTCATCTCCCGTCCACCCTTTTGATCATTGGTGCCCGTTATAAATAAAGTCCTATTATGACGGAAACGGGACCGGTGTCAGCGTTCTTCTCTCGCCGGTGTCGCGCAACCTCGAACCCACTTCGAAATTGATCAGGCAGGAGCACGGACGAGGATGAGCGCGATACGAACGGGCGTCAGGCGATCAGGCAAGGCGAAAGCGTCGACGGACAAGGCATCCTCGACGGTCATGCCCGTCGCCGTCGAATCCGCGCCGTCGCGATCCGCCCGCAAAGCACAGTCGTCAAAGGCCAAGAATTCGGCGGTGCGATCGACAATCAAGTCCGAAACCCTCGCGACCAAATCCGGCAAGCCCTCTAAGGCCGGCAAATCTTCCAAGTCCGAAAAAGCTGCCAAGTCCGGCAAAGCCGCCAAGCCCGGCAAAGCCGCCAAGACAGTCGATACATCCAAGCCAGCCAAAGCGGCGGAAGCGGCGAAGGCGGCCCTGCCGGTCAAAGCAGCAAAATCGGCCAAGCCTGTCCCGACAGCCAAGGCGGTTGGGGCGACGCACGAGGCGAAGGCCTCCGGGAAAAAGGCGCCCACCGCACGTCCGAACCTCGAGCACGCCCAACAGACGCCCGCTCCCAAGCTCTCCCTGCAGGCGAGCCTGGCGGTCACGCCAAAGCCGGACGCCGCGATGGCGTCGACTGGCGATCTCGGACCCGCCATCGCGGCCGCGCTGGCCTCCGCTGTGTCGCAAAAGCCGGCAGCCAAGGGCAGCGAGTCCCAAGGGGGCAACGGCCAACTTCCGGTGCCCGACTTCGAGGCTCTTTCGAAAAACATGGCGCGGCTGGTCGAGGAAGGCGGCAAGGCCGTGGCGGCCTATATGAAACCGCTGGAGGAAGGCCGCACAAATCCCGATCTCGCCGAGCATGTCGAGGATGCGGTCAAGACGTTCGGGCACGTGGCCGAACATTGGCTGTCCGATCCCAAGCGGACGATCGACGCGCAATCGCATCTGACCGGCGACATGCTGGAACTCTGGAGTCGCACGCTCAAGCGCTTCAACGGCGAGAAGACAGAGCCCGTTCGCGCGCCCGATCCCTCCGACAAGAGGTTTTCAGATCCCGAATGGGTCAACAACCCGCTGTATGACTTCTTGCGGCAGGCCTATGTGATCACGACCGAATGGGCCAACGGTCTCGTGACGAAGGCCGACACGGTCGATGCGTTCACGCGCGAGAAGGCGCAATTTTACCTCCGCCAGATTGCCGGCGCGGTGTCGCCCTCGAACTTCATCGCGACGAACCCCGAACTGCTGCGCACGACCCTGGCGCAGAGCGGCGAAAACCTGGTGCGCGGCATGCACATGCTGGCCGAGGACATCGAGGCCGGGCATGGGCAGCTCAAGATCCGCCAGAGCGACGCCTCGAAACTGCTGCTCGGCCGCGACATGGCTGCGACCCCCGGAAAGGTCGTGTTCCGCAACGACCTGATGGAATTGATCCAATACAACGCCAGCACCGAGACTGTCCTGAAGCGGCCGCTCCTCGTCGTGCCGCCCTGGATCAACAAATTCTACGTGCTGGACCTCAACCCCGAAAAGAGCTTCGTGCGCTGGGCCGTCTCGCAGGGGCTGACGGTCTTCGTGATTTCGTGGGTCAATCCGGACGAGCGTCATGCCGCCAAGTCCTTCGAGGATTACATGCGCGAAGGCGTCATGACGGCGCTGGAGCAGATCGAGGTGGCGACCGGCGAGCGCAAGGCCGCGACCATCGGCTATTGCGTCGGCGGAACGCTGCTGGCGATTACGCTCGCCTATATGGCGGCCCAGGGAGATGACCGCATCGACAGCGCGACCTTCCTGACGACACAGGTGGATTTCAGCGACGCAGGCGAGCTGAAGCTGTTCGTCGACAAGGTGCGCATCAAGGCCATCGAGGAGAAGATGGCCGAGACCGGCTATCTGGAAGGCTCCAAGATGGCGACGGCGTTCAACATGCTACGGCCGAACGAGTTGATCTGGTCCTACGTGGTCAACAATTACCTGAAGGGAAAGGAGCCGATGCCTTTCGACCTTCTGTCTTGGAATTCCGATTCCACACGCATGCCGGCCGCCAACCATTCGTTCTATCTGCGCAACTGCTACCTCGAGAACAATCTCACGGGCGGACGCATGGTGATCGACGGCGTGACGCTGGACCTGAAGAAGGTCAAGACGCCCGTCTATCATCTCGCGACGCGGGAGGACCACATCGCCCCTGCCCGCTCGGTGTACACCGGCGCGGCTTATTTCGGCGGTCCGGTTCGCTACGTTCTGGCGGGTTCGGGACACATTGCCGGCGTGGTCAATCCGGCGTCCAAGCCCAAGTATCAGTTCTGGGCGGGTCCGGCTGTGACGGGATCCTTCGATGACTGGCTGAAGGAAGCCACCGAGACCCCCGGCACCTGGTGGGGCGACTGGATCGGCTGGCTGTCGGCGCAGGCGCCCGAGCGGGTTCCCGCGCGAGAGCCCGGCGGCGGCAAGCTCACGCCGATCTGCGACGCGCCCGGCGAATACGTGCGGATGAAGGCCTGAGGCTCACGACACCGCAGCCGACACTGCGCAGAGCGGAGCGACGGGGCATCCGGCGGCGGGAGCGCTTTGCCCGGCCGCGTTCGACTGGATTGCTTCGCTCCGCTCGCAATGACGTTTGAAGGCGAGCAGCGATACTCCCTCTCGCAGAAACGAAATCGGCATTGCGAGGAGCGGAGCGACGCGCACGAAAAAGGCCCGCGAGTCGCTTCGCGGGCCTTCATGACCGAACGTCGAAAGAATCAGTATTTGGCGACGATCGCCCGCGTGGACTTGGGATTATCCCAGCGATAGGTGAAGCCGACCGAGATGATGTCGACGTGCGACTTGGTGTTGGCGACGAAGTTGGCTCCGAGGAACGCCGGGTTCCCGGGCACCACGTTGATCGTGCCCGACTTGGCGAACAGATGCGCGTAGGACGCATCGAGGCTCAGCTTGTCGTTGTACTTGTAGGTGAAGCCGGCCGTCGTCCAGATACGGTCGCTGTCGGGCAGGCGAACGCTGCGGGTTTCATTGGTGATCGGCGACTTTTCGAAACCAAGGCCCGCCCGCACGGTCAGGTTCTGGTTCCAGGCGTATTCACCGCCCAAGGAGGCGAACCAGCTGTTGCGATAGTCGAACGGCAGAGTCGTGACGGTCGCGCCGGCCGTGTTGACGACGGGGAAGCGCGTGAACAGGTTCCAGTGCGTCCATTCGAAACCAGCCAGCAGGGTGAAGTCCTGCGTGATCTTCTGACGAAGGCCGACCGTGACCTGATCGGGAAGCGTCAGATCCGAGCGGATGCTCTGCGCGCCCAGCGGCGTCGTCAGGGAGCCGGACAGCTTGGGCTCGACGCGCGACCGATAGCCGATGCCGATCTCGCCGCCCGACCAGGGCTTGATGGTGGCGCCGAGCGTGAAGCCGAAGGCGGTATCGTCGCCCTTCAGTTCGGCGGATGGCGCGTTGGCGGCCGGAGACAGAGCCTGCGTCAGACGCACTTTGAAGTACTGGATCTGCAGACCAGCGCCGATGGAGAGCCAGTCGTTGACCTGATAGGCGACGGTCGGGTTGGCGTTGACCGTGAAGACCTTCGAGGTCCGGCCGTAGATCTGGCCAGCCCAATTGTTGGGGTTTTGAGTCACGAGGCCGAACGGCGAATTGATGCCGATGCCGACCCACAGCTTTTCCGCGACCTGCCAGGACGCGTAGGACGCCGGAACGACCGCGTCCTGGGCGATGTCGCCCGTCGAGCCCGCGCCGCCGAGACCCAGCAGGATCGGGCTGGTGGCCGCCGTGGGCGAGATGTTCGAATAAGGCAGGATCAACGAGAACGACGACGAGGTCTGAAGACCTGCGAAATTCGTCATGGTCGCGGGATTCCAGAACATCGACGAGAGACCCGCCGCGCCCGCCGCCGACCCCGCAAAAGCCGCTCCCAAGCCGACGGCGCTCTGTTCGCGCAGCGCGAAAGCGCCGGCCTGGGCGCCCGTCGAGGCCAGCAGAGACGCGGCAGCGACGCCAGCCAGTAAATAGCCCTTCGAAATCATGGACATCATCCCCAAAAGCCGGTGCTCGAGACTGGAGCGACTCAGTTGTCGCCTGCCACCGTTGACATGATCTAAACGGCGAACATTCCGCGCGGCAAACGGCTTTTGGGATGGTTTGAGGTCGGACTCCGGGCCAAATCTCGGCGAACGGGGTCAGATTTGTCGAAAAAGGGCAATTTCGTCAAAGAAATCGTGCCGACTCGGCACAGTTCATACCGAAACCAACTCGGCGGGCCGAAGTTGGAGCTTCGGTTGCCCTTACGTTTGCCCGATCTTGTGACAAAAACCACACGGCCGCGCTGCTCAAACGCCGAGCATCAAGCGGAGGTTTTCCACAGCCGCGCCCGAGGCGCCCTTTCCGAGGTTGTCGAGCCGGGCCAGCAGCACCGCCTGCCGGGCGCGCTCGTTGAGCGCAACCCGTATGTCGAGAAGGTTCGTGTCGTTGAGCGCCACTGCGTCCAGCTTGCCGCCGGCTTCGGCATCCACGACTTTCACGTATTCCGAATCCCGATAATGGCTGGCCAGCGCATCGTGCAGCGCCGCCCCGGCCGGCCGACCGGGCAGGGCATCGAGCGACAAGGGAATCGAGACGATCATTCCCTGCCGAAAGTTGCCAACCGACGGTACGAACAGAACCCGCCGTTTCATCTTCGCGTATTCCTGGATTTCAGGAACGTGCTTGTGTTCGAGCCCGAGCGCATACAGCTCGAAGGCTGGCGCCGAGCCGGACTCGTAGGCCTCGATCATGGCTTTGCCGCCGCCCGAATAGCCCGAGACCGCATTGATGTTCAGCGGTTGCTCGGGGTCGATGAGACCGGCGTCGACCAGCGGCCTGAGCAGCGCGATCGCGCCGGTGGCGTAGCAGCCAGGATTGGCAACGCGGCGCGAGCCGGCAATGGCGGCGCCCTGCCCCGCCGTCAGCTGAGCAAAGCCGTAGGTCCAGCCGGGCGATACGCGATGGGCCGTGGAGGCGTCGAGGATACGGGGGCCGCCGCCGGGTAGTGCGTCGGCAAGCGCGACAGTCTCGCGCGCCGCATCGTCGGGAAGGCACAGGATGGCGACGTCGACGGAGGCCAGCAGGTCACGCTTGGCCTGTGGATTTTTGCGCTGTTCGGGGTCGATGCTCACGAGTTCGACGCCGGGTTCGTCAGCCAGGCGGTCGCGAATGCCGAGACCCGTGGTTCCAGCTTCGCCGTCGATGAAAACCTTGGCCATGAAATCCCCGCGAACGGTGTGAGGAAGGAGGTTGCTTCGTGGACGAAGTGCAGCAGGCATTCCGCGCTGTCAACGGCGGACGGGCATGCTCCGAAACGAGAAAAGCCCCGGCTGGGCCGGGGCTTTGCGTGTCTTCACCCCGGTCGTGGACCGGTTCAGGCGAAGAAGGGAACCAGCGCAGCAAGCGCGGTCAGGACGATTCCGGTGCTGACGGCGTAGTATTCGACGCGATTGTTGTCGGACATGGATTTTTGCCTCTTTTTGCAGCGCACTATCGCGTTGCTGCACTGCATATAGGACGGCCTATAAGTTGGGACAAGCGCACAAGGAACAAGCCAGCCATGCGCTTAGCGCATGCGTTCACGTAGTTTTAACGCTTTGATTTGAATATAACGCTGGGCCACCGTGGCCGCTGCTATGGCGGTGATCTCAGAATGATCAAATGGCGGGCAGACCTCCACGACGTCCATTCCGATGAAATCGAGATCCGCAATTTGCCAGAGGCAATTAAGCGCCTCTGCCGTGTTGAGCCCGCCAGCCACTGGCGTCCCGGTACCGGGTGCGAAGGCCGGATCCAGCGCATCGATGTCGAAGGTTAGGTAAGCCGGACCCGGTCCGACCCGCGCCTTGATGCGCGCCGCCATCCCGCCAGGGCCGAGCGCGTGGCACTCCTCCGCATCGAGGATGCCGATCCCGTAATCGGCCGGACTGATCGTCCGGATGCCCACCTGGATTGACCTTCGAGGGTCGATGAGCCCTTCGGCGACGGCGCGCGTCACGAAAGTGCCATGCGACAGCTTCGTGCCGTCGTCGTCCCAGGTGTCCTGATGGGCGTCGAACTGGACGAGCGCCACCGGTCCGAAACGTCTTGCATGAGCGCGGAGCAGCGGCAGCGTGACGAAATGGTCGCCGCCGAGGCTTACGAGTTCGACGCCCGCGTCGACGAATTGTCGCGCCTGCGCCTCGATGGATGCTGGCGCGTCCTGGGGGCGCTCGTATTCGATGAAGCAATCGCCGCAGTCGACGACCGAGAGGATCTCGAAGGGATCGATGCGGCTCGGATATTGCGGATCGCCATCGAAGACCGAGGACGCTCGGCGGATGGCGGCCGGACCGAAGCGCGCTCCCGGACGGTTCGAGGTCGCGGTATCGAACGGAATGCCCCAGACCACGAGATCCGCGGCGGTGAAATCCTTGGTCAGCCGCCGGCGCATGAAGGACGCGACGCCTGAAAACGTCGGCTCGTGCGACCCGCCGCGCATCGGGCCGGCGATCGCATTGTCGACAGGCGTGCGATTGGTCATGGCATGGATATCTGGCCGAACGCGCCCTTCTTCAAGGGTCGCGCCAGGCCAGGCCGGCGCCCGGCGGCATGCTACTCGTTGGCTTTCGCGGACACTTCGACCAGCGCCAGGAAGGTTTGCGGGTCGCGGATCGCCTGGAGTTGCGCGATGGGCACCGGCGCGCCGCGTGCCTTGAGCGAAATCGTCAGGCTCTTCGGATCGTTGATGAAGGTCTGGAGCGATTGCGCCAGAGACAGCGAGGCCGGGTCGCCGCCCAGAAGCAGCGGCAGGATCTGGGTCGACATCGCGGCCCATTCGGCCCGCAGCCCATCGACGGTCTTCTTCTGCTGCTTGGCGAAATAGGCGAGCGCCTTCTCGAACAGGCCGCGATTGACGAATTTGGCCTGGAGCTGGGATACGTCGCCGCCGAACAGGGCTTTCAGCCGCACCGGGCCAACCGCCGTGAACACGCCCGCGTCGAGGCTTCCGAACATGCCGCTCAGACCGAGCGCGCCCGCATCCACGCCGCTGATCGTGTAGTCCTTCACCGACAGCACACGCGCGTTCGGATCGTATGCCGCCTCCACGGCGAGGCCGAGATCGAGGCGCG
Organism: Hyphomicrobiales bacterium; assembly: GCA_028290705.1. Lineage (GTDB taxonomy): Bacteria > Pseudomonadota > Alphaproteobacteria > Rhizobiales > Beijerinckiaceae > Terripilifer. The sequence continues at coordinate 4,388 of JAQGJH010000127.1, read as the reverse complement.
TGAGACCGAAGTCCGCCAGGCTTTTGCCGAAGCCCGAGCCCTTCGGCGGCTCGACCACGAAGCCCTTGAGTTCGCCCGAGCTTTTGAGCGGCACGGCGCCTTCGTAGCTGGTCTGTGCGTTCAGGGAGCCGAGCTTGATCGTATAGCGATTGCCGCCCGGCACGGTCTTGGCCGTGTCCTTGTCGGCGAAACTGGCCTCGAAGCCCGACCAGGAGATCCGGCCGAGCTGAACGGTCGCGCCGGCCATGTCGCCCGATCGTGCGGCCGCGAGGACCGAGGCGAGATTTCCCCCTTCGAGTTCGAGCGGGCCGGACTTGACGCTGCCATCCTCGCCCTTGTCGTCCGTGAATGTGCCGCCGAAACCGGCGAGCGCCGCCTTCTGGAAACGCCCCTGATCGATGCCCGTGGCCTCGAAGGAACCGAAGGTGACCCGCCCTTCCTTGCCGGCGAGCGCAGCCTCGGGAATCGAGATCCGCGCGGCTTTCATGCGCGTCGCGAGGGCGTTGGCGCGATCCTTGTCGAGATCGCTCGAGAAGAGCTGGGCGACTTCGTCACGCGACAGATTGGTGTCGGTGACCTCGACCTTCGGGATCGTCAGGGTGCTTTTTCCCTCCGGCATGGTGATGCGGAGATTGTCGAGCGTGACGTTGTTCTGCGCGGCAGCCGGTCCCGCCAGAGAGGCGACAGCCACGGACGCGAGCGCCGCGATAGCCCAGGCGGTCGGCATCGCCGGTCGGGGACGGATCGAAAATGTCATGCGGCGCTCCTCGGATCAAAATCGCCGGCAGAATGCGGGCGCGAATGGCCGCGCGCAAGTGACAGGCCTTCGGATCGTAAAGGAAATGATCCGGGACCCGTCACATCGGCGTGCTTGGACGCGCTTGGTCCTACTTCTTCTTGCCGCGCCGACGCTGGCCGAGACCGATCTTCTTGGCCATGGCGGAACGAGCCTCCGCGTAATTGGGGGCAACCATGGGATAGTCGGCAGGCAGGCCCCACTTTTCGCGGTACTGCTGCGGCGTCATTTGATGGGCGGTGCCGAGATGGCGCTTGAGCGAGCGGAAGCTCTGGCCATCCTCGAGGCAGATGATGTGATCCGGCGTGACGGTCTTGTTGATCGGCACGCTGGGCGTCTGCGGGGCCGCCTGCTTCACGGGCGCGGGCGCGGGCTCTTCCGCCGCATTCGAAGCCGAGGCCGCACCAGCCATGTCGCGCAGCGATGCATGGATGGATTTCAACAAAGTCGGCAATTCGGCGGACGGAATTGAATTGTTCGCCACATAGGCGGCCGCAATTTCCGCCGCCAGGTGAATGAAGTCATCCGCTCCGCTCGTTGCGGTTCCGTGATCGTGGTCCATCGGACATCTCTCTGAATAATGATGTTTGCTTCAGGCTATTTATTGAAATGCCAATGCCCAAGTCAAAGAAAATAATACTTGCTCTACTCGCGACATAACAAAAAGGGCTTCCGAAAAACGGAAGCCCTTCCCGCTGAAGAATAAATCGAGCCGCGGATCAGCGCTTCGAGAACTGGAAGCTGCGACGGGCTTTCTTCTTGCCGTACTTCTTGCGCTCGACGACGCGCGAATCGCGGGTCAGGAAGCCTTCCTTCTTCAGGGCCGGACGCAGGTCCGGCTCGAAGTTGGTCAGCGCCTTGGCGAGGCCGTGGCGCACCGCGCCGGCCTGTCCCGAGAGACCGCCGCCCGCAACCGTGACGTGCAGGTCGTATTGATCGACGCGCTTGGCGATCTCCAGCGGCTGCTGAAGGATCATCCGCAGCACCGGACGGGCGAAATAGACTTCCAGCGCGCGGCCATTGACCGTGACCTTGCCCGAGCCGGGCTTGATCCAGACGCGGGCGACGGCGTTCTTGCGCTTGCCGGTGGCATAGGCGCGGCCGAGCTTGTCGAGCTTCTGGGTGTAGACGGGGGAATCGGGAGCCTGAGCGGAAGTCGCGCCCTTGAGGTCCTCGAACGAAGAAAGGGTCTCGGCCATGATCAGGCGCTCCGGACGTTCTTGGGATTAAGGCTCGCGACGTCCAGCGTCACGGGATTCTGCGCCACGTGGGGGTGCGTACCGCCCTTGTAGACGCGCAGGTTCGAAAGCTGCTGACGGCCCAGCGGACCGCGGGGAAGCATGCGCTCGACCGCCTTTTCGACGATCCGCTCGGGGAAACGGCCCTCGAGGATGAACTTCGCCGACCGCTCCTTGATGCCGCCGATGTAGCCCGTGTGGTGGTAATAGACCTTCTGGTCGCGCTTGCGGCCGGTCAGCACCACCTGCTCGGCATTGATGACGACGATGTGGTCGCCGTCGTCCATATGCGGGGTGAAGGAGGGCTTGTGCTTGCCGCGAAGGCGCATGGCGATGATCGATGCGAGGCGGCCCACGACGAGGCCCTTGGCGTCGATCAGCACCCAGTTCTTCTTGACCTCGGCGGTCTTCGTCGAAGTGGTTTTGCCGAACATGTTAGCTTTCCGTCTCTGACAGGATACGCCGAAAGATCCGGCGCCGTCCTGGAATGTGCTTAAAAGCATGGTCGGCTTATAGGCGCGACCCGGGCATGGCGTCAATCGCTTTTGGGATCCACAAACGCCAAAAGAGTGCTTATTTTCAGCCCTAAACCGCTTGTGGTATTATATTACCTCATTTAACGCGGCGGGATCGAATAGGTGGCGGTCGCGTGCGCGACGATCTGGGTCTTGCCCCCCTCGCCCGGCTGCACCAGCGTCGCCTCGCCCACCGCGAGACGCTTGCCGAGCTTGAGCAGGCGGCATTCCGCCACCAGGTCGCGCTGGCCGGGCATCCGCAGGAAGTTGATGTTGAGGTTGGTGGTCACCGCCATGGCGACGGGCCCGAGTTCGCCCAGAATGGCGCAGTAGAGGCCGACGTCCGCGAGCGTGAACATGGACGGACCGGAAATCGTGCCGCCCGGCCGCAGGTGCCGCTGGTTGTAGCGCATGCGCAGCTTCGCGCCCATGTCCGAGAGTTCGTCGAGGACGAAATCGCCGCTTTCGGCAAGCTGCGGATATTCCTTAGCAAGGAAGGCCGTGACGTCTTCGACGCTCATCAACATGGGGTACGCACCTCGGCAAAGGCCCCTTCCCGGCGGTCGACAATGCATCGAACCGGTGGCAAGAAGAGCCATGAATCACGATCATTACTCGGACGAACTCATCCGTGGCATTCTCGACAACGTCAAGACCATCGCGCTGGTCGGCGCGTCGGCCAACGAGGTGCGCCCGTCCTATTTCGTGCTGAAATATCTGGGCGGCCGCGGCTACCGGATGATCGGCGTCAATCCCGGCATCGCCGGCCAGACGATTTTGGGGTTTCCGGTCTACGCCAGTCTCGCCGAGGTCCCCGAACCCATCGACATGGTCGAGATCTTCCGCAATTCGGAGGCCGCCGGTCCCATCGTCGACGAGGCGCTGAAGCTCGATCCCCTCCCGAAAGTCATCTGGATGCAGCTGACGGTGCGCAACGACGAGGCGGCGGCCCGCGCCGAGGCCATGGGCGTGACGGTCATCATGAACCGCTGCCCGAAGATCGAATACGGCCGCCTGTCGGGCGAGATCGGCTGGACGGGCGTGAATTCCCGCATTCTGTCTTCCAAACGCGCTGTCATGAGCGGCAAGGGTTTTCAGAAGCGCACGCTCGGCCCCCCGGGGGCGAACCCGTTCGCGCCCAAACGCTAGCCGCGAACCCTCGGTCGGTCCTCGCGAGCGCGCCGACGCCGGGCCACAAGCGCAACGCCACCACCTGACTTGACGAAACGCCACAGCCGCGATGAGCTTCCATATCTCATCGGCTCCATTGATGTTCAAAGTACATTTTGAAACCAAAGAGGGCGGCGTCCCTTTCAGGACCCGCCCTCCAATTTGTCCACGGGAGGGGTGTCTCCACAACCTCACCGCAGCTCACGAATCCCATTACAACGAAAGTGGTCCAAATGCAATCAATCGCGCCCCCTGACGGAGTGACTTTTCCGCTCGTCGTCCAGGCGCTACAGCGCGAAAGGCTCTTGCGATACCTGCCCGCATCCTCTGAAGACGAGCATCTGGCATTTTCAATTTACCTCTGGAATGCAGCCCTTTGCGAGGCGTTCTATTGCGCCATCCACTTCGCTGAAATCATTTGTAGAAATGCGCTCCACGATCGATTGCTCAAGCAACTTGGGAGAAGATGGTTCGATAACGCCACCTTCCTGGGAATCTTCGACGACAGGTATCGCCGCGATCTCCGCAAAGTGACGGACGAGGAACGCAGCCGAAGAGGCGCGGCATTTACGGCCCATCATGTTGTCGCAAGGCTGACCCTGGGGTTTTGGCAGCACTTGTTGACGAAGCGCTTCAATCGCCTGTTGTGGTCCCGAGGCGTTCATCCAT
>JAQGJH010000012.1 GCA_028290705.1 Hyphomicrobiales bacterium | reverse complement strand
TTCTCATGCGGCCTGACGCCATGCTGCTCGACGAGCCCAGCAACCATCTCGATCTCGAAAGCCTGATCTGGCTGGAAGACTTCTTGAAGGGCTATGAGGGGGTCCTGCTGATGACCTCTCATGATCGCGCTTTCATGAATCGCATCGTCGACAAGATCGTGGAAATCGACGGCGGAGGCCTGACCACCTATTCGGGCAATTACGAATTCTACGAGCAGCAGCGCGCCCAGAACGAGAAGCAGCAGCAGGCGCAGTTCGAGCGCCAGCAGGCCATGCTCGCCAAGGAGATCAAGTTCATCGAGCGCTTCAAGGCTCGCGCCTCGCATGCCGCTCAGGTGCAGAGCCGCGTCAAGAAGCTCGACAAGATCGAACGCGTCGAACCTCCCAAGCGGCGCCAGAGCATTGCCTTCGATTTCCCGCCCGCACCGCGGTCGGGCGAGGACGTGGTCAGCCTCAGCAACGTCCACAAAGGATACGGCGACAGGCGGATCTACGAAGGCCTCGACTTCCAGGTGCGCCGCCGTGAACGCTGGTGCGTCATGGGCGTCAATGGCGCCGGCAAGTCGACGCTGCTGAAACTCGTCACTGGCACGACCAAGCCGGACGACGGCGACGTCGCCATCGGCGGAAGCGTCAAGCTCGGCTATTTCGCCCAGCACGCCATGGAAGTCCTGGATGGCGACCGGACCGTTTTCGAGTCGCTGGAGGATTCGTTCCCGCAGGCCGGTCAGGGATCGCTGCGCGCGCTCGCCGGCTGCTTCGGCTTCTCGGGAGACGACGTGGAAAAGAAGTGCCGCGTGCTCTCGGGCGGCGAGAAGGCTCGGCTCGTCATGGCCAAGATGCTTTACGACCCGCCGAATTTTCTGGTGCTGGACGAACCCACCAACCATCTCGACATCGCCACCAAGGAAATGTTGATCAACGCGCTGTCGCAATATGAAGGCGCAATGCTTTTCGTCTCGCACGATCGCCACTTCCTGGCCGCGCTGTCGAACCGCGTGCTGGAACTGACTCCCGAAGGCATTCACAAATACGGCGGCGGCTACACCGAATATGTTGAGCGCACGGGTCAGGAAGCCCCGGGATTGCGCGGCTGACACGCGACCGCGAGGCAGGAGGGCATCATCGGACGGGCCCGAAGAATGTTCTTTTAAAAGAACAGCGCTTTGGAGATCATTTTTCTCGAGCAGCCCGATTCCTGGGCCTCTAGCTGCCCGCGGAGATCGGCAGCGCCGTCGTCGATTTCACGGTTTCCATGGCGAACCGCGACGTTACCGTCTTGAGCGGGCCGCTGGCGATCAGTCCCTGGTAGAAAGCATCGTAATGCCGCATGTCGCGGACCACGACGCGCAGCAGGTAATCGACGTCGCCCGCCATGCGGTGGAATTCCGTCACCTCCGGCATCGCCCTCACCTTTTCGGCGAAGCCGTGCAGCCATTCGCTTGAATGCTCGTCCGTCTCGATGGACACGAAAACCGTGAGTCCGAGGCCTAACTTGTCTCCATTCAGAAGGGCGACGCGCTTCAGAATCACGCCTTCGCTTTCGAGCTTCTGAATTCGCTTCCAGCACGGCGTCTGCGAGAGGCCGACACGCTGGCCGATCTCCGCGATCGACATCGTGCAATCCTGCTGCAACAAATTCAGGATCTTTCGGTCGATCGCATCCATCGTGGAGATCCATTCGCGCGACTGAGCCCCGCCGCCGGGACGGCACATGCCGCTTGTTCTTTATACAGAACACCACGACGCATCAAGCTGGGCTGGCGCCAGGCGCCGTCCAGCTCAAGGCCTAGCGGATTGATTTTCTCCAAAGCGGCAAATCTTCGAACGAAGCTTCTACCTCCTTGGTCTTGTCCCGCAGCCGACCTGTGCGTACGTTTTGAAGAACGAATTGTTCGTCAAAAGAGCCAACGGAGCTGTTTCGATGCGTCACCTGCGCCGAATTCTTCTTTCCAGCCTTCTGGCCGTTGCCGCCGCGACGCCGGCGGTCGCCCAGGAGCCTTTTTATCAAAACAAGCAGATCACCCTGGTGGTCAGCACCGCGGCGGGCGGCGGCGTCGATGCCTACAGCCGGCTTCTGCAACGTCATCTCGGACGCCATATTCCCGGTGAGCCCAATATCGTCGTGCAGAACATGCCCGGCGCGAGCGGCGTGCGCGCCGCCAATTATCTCTACAACATCGCGCCGCGCGACGGCCTGACCATCGGCCACGTCCAGCGCGGCACGCTGATCGAACCGCTGTTCGGCAACAAGGAAATCAAGTTCGACGCCAGCAAGGTTGGCTGGATCGGCAGCCTCAATACGGAGTGGAACGTCGCCATCGCGGGCGGCGGCTCGGGGCTGACGTCGCTCGAAGACGCCCGCACGCGCGAGTTCCCGGTTGCGGCGGAAGGACCGACCGCGTCCGACCACATCTATGCCTCGGTCATCAACAATGTCGTGGGCACAAAATTCAAGATCATCTCCGGCTATTCGGGGAAGCCCGAGGAACTGCTGGCGATCGAGCGTGGCGAAGTCGCGGGCCTCATCGGCTGGGCCTGGAGCTCGGCGCGCGCCATCGCGCTCGATCGCATCAAGAGCGGCGACCTGAAGGTCATCGCCTTCCTGTCGCCCGATAAGCAGCCCGGGTTTGAACATGTGCCCACGGTCTACGACTACGCGCGCAGCGACGACGACAGGCAGGTGCTCGACTTCATCTTCGGACCGCAAGCGCTCGGACGCCCGCATTTCGTTCCCCCGGGCGTTCCCGCAGAACGACTCGAAATTCTCCGGAAGGCTTTCGACGCCACCATGAAGGATCCGGAATTCCTGGCCGATGCCGAACGCAGCAAGATGGACCTCGATCCGTTCGGCGGCGCCGAGATCCAGTCGCGGATTGACAAGCTTTACGCCACGCCCGCAGCCGTCATCGAGCGGGCCAAGGAAGCGCGCAACATCGAAACGCCGTCCCGCCGCGCCGACGCGCGCTGAGAGGCTCGACACGCAGTCTCGCATCCGTTACCTGCGGCGGAACGAAGCTTTGAACACCGCCAAGGCTTCGTTCCAGCCGCGCGAGGCCAAGATGGATCAGAAATTCATTCGTTGCGTTTTCTATCGCGGCGGAACCAGCAAGGGGATGTTCTTTCATCGCCGCGAACTCCCGGCGGAGCGTCGAGCCATCGACGCAATCCTGCTCGCCGCCATCGGCAGTCCGGATCCCTATCAGCGTCAGCTCAACGGCCTGGGCGGCGGACTCTCGTCGCTCTCGAAAGCCGTCATCATCGAACGCTCCGCCCGGGACGATGCCGACGTCGACTACACGTTCGTGCAATTATCGGTCGACGAGGACGTCGCCGACTGGACGAACAATTGCGGAAACCTCTCCTCGGCGGTCGGACATTTCGCCGTCGACGAAGGACTCGTCGACGCGCCGGACGGCGAGGTTCTGGTGCGTGTCTACCAGACCAACACCGACAAGCTCATCCACGCACGGTTCGACGTGCGGGGCGGCAAGGCCGCGACGGCGGGCGATTACGTGATCGCGGGCGTCGCCGGATCGGGCGCACGCGTTCGTCTCGACTTCCTGGCGCCCGACGGGGCCGTGACCGGACGCCTGCTGCCGACAGGCAACGTCGTCGACCGCATCGATCTCGGATCGGACGGAGCCTTCGACGCGACCCTGATCGACGCGACATCCCCGCTCGTCTATGTCGATGCCGTCGCGCTGGGACTCACCGGGTCCGAGTCGCCCGACGGGATCGAAGCGATCGCCGGCGTGCTGCCGAAGCTCGAAAAGATCCGGCGCGCCGCGGGCGTCATGATGGGCCTCGCCCGCAGCCCCGACGAACTCGGCATGCAGACGCCCAGAATGGCCATGGTCTCCGCCCCGGCCACGTTCACGGCGCTGAACGGCGCGATTTTCGATGCGGGGGATTTCGACGTCGCGACCCGGATGATGTCGATGGGCCGGGTCCATCGCGCCGTCCCGGGAACCGGCGGTCTCAATCTCGGAGTCGCCACGCAGGTACCGGGCACGATTCCCAACAGGCTGGCGCGGCCCGCGAACGAGGCCGGCGAAGTGCGGGTCGCCAATCCGTCGGGCCTCGTCTCGGTCGGCGCGGTCGTGCGAAACGACGCCGGTCGCTGGACGGCGGACAGCGCCGTACTGTTCAGGACGGCGCGACGATTGATGCAGGGCGAAGTGGCCGTGCCGGTGACCTCCGGCAGACCCTGACCGCACGTCAGACGCGCAGCCAGTCCACGTCGTCTTCAGCCTCGAGCCGCTGCAGGCGCGTCAGCAAGGGCGCGCTGCGATCGGCCGGAACGTCGCGCATCAGCACCCCGTACTTCGCCGTCACCTCGGCGTCGCTCGCGGGCCGCCACGATGCGGCATCGTCGCGCGAGAGCGCCTCGTAGGTCTCGCCGTTCACGTGACGGACGCGCACCAGGCAGGTTCGCTTCTCATCGAAATCGCCGATCTCGACGTTGACGCGCGACAGCATCTGCAGGATGCCGGGATCGGCCAGAGCGTCTTCGCGCATCGAGCGCGGATCCCGAATGTCGCGCATGCAGGCGAGCGCGATGCAGAACGGAATGCTGTACTGCGCCTGCATCAGGTCTTTCGGAGCCCGTCCGTCGTGGTTTTCGACGCTCTCGCGCGAAGCCACCACGGTCACGCTCGATATTTCGGCGGACGTCATGGTGTGCCGATCGAAAAGCTCCAGCAGAGACTTCAATGGCGCCTGCGTCGAGCCATGCGTTGCAAAGTGCTTCATGCTGATTTCACGCATGCAGAAGGTCTCGCGGTCGAGGCCCCGCACCAGCTCGTCGACATCGAAACTGTCGCAAAAAACTCTCAGGAAGCCGGCCTTTCCTTCCAGCACGTCATGCGGCCCATCGAACCCCTCCTGCGCGAGGCTGGCGGCCAGCACGCCGGCTTCGGCCGCACGGCCGAAATGCAGACGCTTCACCATGCCGCCGGTGCTCGACTTCGAGAACTGGCGCAGGCCGCAGGCGAGCGAGCCCGCAATCCCCACGGCATTCAGCAATTGATCGCGGCTCGCGCTCTTCAGCAGACTGCAGGCGATGGCCGCGCCGAAGGGCCCGGTCGTCCCTGGAGCATGAAATCCGCGATGCTCGTTGGATCGTCCCGTGGCCTTGCCGATCCGCAACAGCGCCTCGCTGCCGGCGACGAACGCCGTGATCAAGTCGCGCCCGCTGGCCCCGACCTCCTGCGCCACCGGCAGGGCCGCGGTGAACACCGTGCCGAAAGGATGCGCGCCCACGCCCTTGCGCGTGCCGCCGTCGAGTTCGAACGAATGCGCCAGCGCGCCATTCACCAGCGCGGCGAAAGGCGCATGCAAGGCCGGAGCATCGGGCCCCAGCACGGCACAAATCCCGCCTCCTCCACCCATGCGCAGAGCGGCGCGCAGAACCGCCTGACTCCACGGAAAACCATACCCGAAGGCGCAGGCTGCGACGCCGTCGACGATCGTGTTCTTCGCGGCGCGAACGACGTCGGCCGGGATGTCCTCGTACCGCAGCGAGGCGACGTAATCGACCAGCCGCTCGGTCTCGTGTCCGGCCATGCTGTCTCCCTCCCTCATGGCTGGATCGATTCGGTGAACCAGCCGGTGGGGATCGTCTGGCCGCGCCCCTCGGCGAGGCATCGCTCGTAGATGAGATGCGCCACCGCGGTGAACTGCGCTCCCACGCCCGTGCTGTTCAGGAAGAACGTCGTCTGCTCCGCAGACGTCCGTCCCGCGACCTTGCCGGCCACGAGAGCCCCGAGATCGGGAAATGCGGTCCAGTCGAGATCGCGTGGCGGATGGTCCCGCATGACGAAATCATACTCGCGCTCCATCGCCTGGAAATCCGTCGAGACATACTCGTGTTCCTTCATCGGCGTGTGAAACACGACGACATCCGCGGCCGAGAAGCAATCCATCATCGGTTCGTCGCGCTGCATGCAGCTGAGATGCATGCCCGGCTGCAGCCAGTCGGCGGGGAAGAAAGGTTCGCGGCTGTTCGTCGCCGTGACGGCGATGTCGACCCCGCTCACCGCTTCGCGCGCCGTGTCGGCCACGGACATGTCGAGATCGAGATCGCGCCCAACACGCTGCACGAAGGCTTCGGCCTCGGCGCGTGACGGGCTGTAGACCTGGACGTGCCGGATGGGACGCACGACCTTCAGAGCCTCGAGCTGCGGCGCGGCCTGATTGCCCGCCCCGATCAGCCCGACGCGGCACGCATCGGTACGGGCCAGGTGCTTCGCCCCGATGGCGTTGATGGCGCCCACCGAATAGCGCTGCAGAATGCCGTCCTGCAGCACCGAGATCAATTCGCCCGTCACCGAGCTGAAGAGAAACACCAGGCCCACATAGGACTTTCCTTCAGCCGCCGGAATCTTGATGCGGCGTCGCTTGCCATCGACCAGCGGGAAGCCGACGATGTCAGACGTCACCCGGATCGAGGTTGCCTGCAATCTTGGGATCGCGCCATCCAGCGTCTTGAACTGATGCGCGGCCGGAATCTTCTCGTCGATCGTGGCGCATGTCGGCGAAAAGAGATCCGTGCGTCCGCGATAGACGGCGCTCCCCGAGCCGAGGTCCGAATAAAGGCGCTCGAGCGCATCGATGGTCGACGCCATGCTCAGCACGGCAGCGGCATCGTCATTCGACAAAATCAACGTCATGGCGTCCTCCCTGGATGAGCCGTCTTCGCGGCTTCACGTCTTGTGACGGCGAGACTTTATCCCCCCGCGAGATAAAGCAGGTAGCAGGCGACCCCGCCGCCTACCAGAAAGACGAAGGGGTGCAGTTTCGAACGCCACGCCATCAAGCCCGCGACCGCGAGAATGACGACGATGGACGAGAGATGTTCAGACAGGCCGCGCGCCAGCGTCAGCACGCCGGCGAGCAGCAGCCCCGCACCCACCGGCGCGAGGCCGATCTCCAGCGCCGAATGCCACGTCTTGCCGCGATGCCTGTTCCAGACGCTGCCCACCATCACGACGAGCGCCGATGACGGAACGTAAAGCGCCAGCGTCGCCACCACGGCCCCCACAAGCCCGGCGATCTTCCAGCCCAGCAGTGTGCCCAGCATCGAACCCGGCCCGGGCGTCACGCGGGAGACCGCGAACATGTCGATGAACTCGCGCGCCGTGGCCCAGTGCTGCACGTCGACGGCCTGGTGCTGCATCGGCGCATACATCGAGGCCGCGCCTCCGAATGCCGCCAGCGAGATCGGCGCCAGCACGATGACGAGTTTTGCAAGATCCTCGTTCATCTCATGCCCTCCGCCGGATCGACCAGTACGTGAAGCCGACGCTTGCCGGAGCCACGACGACGATGACGGGCAGCAAGGGCAGCCTGAAGAGCCCGACCGCCGCGAAGGTCGTCAGCATGACGAAAATCGCTGCCGCATCGCGGGCGCTCAAAAGCGCCGACTTGACCGACGTCCGCAGCAGCATCCCAACAGCCGCGGCAGCAGTGCCGATCATCGCCTCCTGAAAACCCGGCAGCCCCAGCAGGCCCTGATAGGTCGCGGCCGCCAGAATGACGGCGCAGAATGGGCCGGTCAGCATGGCCGTCAGCGCCGTCGCTGCGCCCGGAATGCCCCGCAGCCTCTGGCCGACATAAACGGCCGCATTCGTTGCGTTTGCGCCGGGCAGGATCTGGGTGAGCGCGATCCCGGAGAGGAAATCTTCGTAGCTCATCCATTTTCGGACTTCCACGACCTCCCGCTGGATCCAGCCCGAGACCGCGCCACCGAAGCTGAAAAGACCGATTTCAAAGAACACGCGATAGATCGACGAGAGCGGAACGCCGGGCTTCTGGTCCATTTTTTCTTCCTTGTTGTCGTCGTCGAATGTCGCGCCCCGAGGACCGCGCCTTTCAGTCCTCGATCTTCTCGTGCGTCTCTGCGTGCCCCCGCTTCCAATAGCCCGAGGCCTTGATCCACTCACGCGGATGGGCTCGCTGCTCGATGAAGTACTGACGCAGGCTTCTGGCGACCGAGGCCTCTGCGGCGATCCAGATGAAGCCGTCTCCGTCGGGTTGCCGCCACGACGAGAGCGCAGCGATCAGCATTTCAGCATCCTCGTCACCCTCTCGGCGATGAAGCCAATGTGTCGTCAGCTCCGCGGCGCTCGTCAGGATGAGCCGTTCGCCTTCATCTCTCACGACAGCGAAGACGCACGCCTGCGGACCCGCCCGGAGTTCCTCCACGCGGCGCCCCATGGCCGGCAACGCAGTCTCGTCGCCGATGAGCACGTACCAGTCGAAATCGTCGGGAACCACCGAGGACCCTCGCGGCCCGCCGATTTCGAGCACGTCTCCCACGCGCGCCGACGCCGCCCAGGCGGTTGCGGGTCCGGTCTCGTGCAGGGCGAAATCGATCGTCAGCGTTCCTTGCGCCGCGTCAAAACGCCGGGGCGTGAAGTCGCGCGCCGCCGCCTTGCCCGACGCATCGGAAAAGAACAGCTTGATGTGGTCGTCATGCGAGGCGCTGACGAACCCGGCGAGATCCGCACAGACAAACGACAGGCGCAGCATGTGGGGCGTCAAAGCCTCGATGGATGCGACGGTCAGCCTTCGGCGACGGGTCTCGTGTCTGATGCGGATGGTTTGATGAAGGCTCACATGCGCTCCATGATCGAGGCCACGGCCGCCCGCAGCCGAAACGTGCGCCAATGGAGTGTCAGCCGGAGCCGCCCGGACCATCAAGTGAGGCTTGCCGGTTTTCTATGACCAGCCGCGCCGAATGTATAGCCTTGCCGGGCTTGGGCTCGACCGCGACCTCCGTTGCAACCGTTACGACGAAATGCCGGCCACGAACGCAATGGCTTCGCCGATGACGAAAATGCTCCACGCGAGCGTCACCAGGCCAAGGGCCGCCATGATGGCGACTGGCCCAAGCCGGGCGGAGACGGACTTCTTCGGCTTGGAGCGACGGGCAGGAACAAGGGACTCGGACATGCGAACTCCACCATCGGCAGCCGCGAATCGACATTCGCTCGCGGGCCTCACATCGAACATCGAAACGCACCGGAACTAAGGCTTGGGGCCGCCGCCGGAACTGCTTGCAAGCCTCACCCCGCATGCGCGCGCAACTGCCGCGCACAGGCTTCCATGTAATCGGCCATCTCGCGCCTGGACTCGAGAACGGCTGTTTCACGCACCCGCTCGACCAGATCGAGTATTCGACCGACAAGACCTCCGAAATCGGCCTCGATGCGGAGGATCTCCGCAATTTCTCGCTGGATCTCGCCATCTCGACACATGTCGCCAGCGCGTTCGGCGTCTCCCGTCATTGGCAAGTTCGGTTGATTATCGTTTTCGCGACGAATGCTGCCTGGCGCCGGCCGAGCATGATCGCGCGCGCAGCTTTCATTGATTTGCCGAATCGCCTCTGCGGCACGGGAAAGCGCATGAACCGCGACACGAGCATCAGACATACGCGAACGCTCCCAGACTCGACTTCTTCGAGGATCGACAAGGAACGTTAACGCGAGGTAGCGGAACCGCAGCACTCGCCAGAAGGAAAAGCGGGCCGTGGCGCACGTGTCGGGGATTTAACGCTGCCTTAACGTTGATGTTCGAGACGCGCGCGCAATGCCTCAACAAGATGCCGACCCACCGATAGGCTCGCCCAAGCATGCGTTCATCCGCCGTTCAGACCCGGCCGCCTAAGGCCGGGTGGAGTCGCAATGCCGCGAACTTGGAAAGCCGAGGGGCGTGCACATGAGCGACGTAGGGCGTTGGTCCATGCAGTTCTTGAAAGCTCCAGCCTTGCTCAAGCGCGGGCGTGCCTCGGGCGCTGCTGGCGGAGTGTGGTCCCGCTTCGTCGAGTTCGCGCTGCTTTGCGCGTGCGGAATCATCCTTTTGCTCTGGGTCGGGCTCCTCGCCTGGATGATCGGCTGGGCCATCGGCCTGGTGTGACTCGACCCGGCCCAGAAGGCTTAGCTGCGCGGCGATCCGATCCACCGCGCGAGCGTGGCCGCGATCTTGTCGGCCCCATGCGCCGAGGGGTGGATGGGGTCGAAGAAATCAGCCGGTTCACGACAGACGACGCGCAGATCGATGATCTCCAGCCCGCAGGCACGTGCTTCCGTTTCGATCGCGGAGTTGATCATGTGCAGCGCCGCCGACCCCAATTGGCGCAGCAGCGGGTCGCCCAGCGGAGGTTCGTAGATCGTGCAAAGCGCTGCGGGAAGACCATGAGCCGCGATGCCGTGACAGGCGGCCGAATAACGCTGGCGGAATTCTCCCAGCATTCCGCCCATCCGGCCGACTCTCTGCAAAAGATTGCCGGGCTCGCTGCGTAATTGCCGACCGAGATCCAGGATGTCGTTTCCCCCTGCACTCACCAGCAGATGCGTGGCGTCCGCAGGAATGCGCGAGGCTTGGCGGGCGACATCGGCGAGACGGCTGCCCGAAACCGCAAGCAATGTCGCACGGCAACCGGCGATCGCTGCCACGCGCGACGCCATGTCGGGCTGCCCACGCAGGTAAGGCCGGCTGTCGAAGATCGAATCTCCCAGCAGGGCGACGTGGGCCGTCAAGCGCGCGGGCCTGAATGGAGGACTTCTGACTGCGGACGCAGGATCATCGCGGAAGGTGTCATCATGAGATCAGAACGAGGCAGCAGCCAGGGAGTTCGCGGCGCCGGGCGCTTTGGCTGCCGGGGTATTCTGCGGCCGCGCGGGAACGATGAAGGGGCAGCCCGGTTCTGACCCTGTCGTTCGCCCCCCGGGAGTTCTTGCCATGATCCAGTCACGCAGCGTCGCGGTCGTCCTCTTGGCCATGGCGAGCTTCACCGCGCCGCTTGCCGCCCAGACGTCACAGCCTCCAGCTGCCAAGGTTGACGCTTCGAAGTGGATGCGTAAGTCCGAGGACGGACAATGGCGCACAAGCCAATTGTCGACTCTCACCATCACCGACGAGTCTGGCCGGAAGATCGGCAGCGTGCTCGACATGATCGTCGATGCCAAGGGCCGCATCAGCGCCGTCGTCCTCAACGTCAGCGACTATCTCGGCGCACAGAACCGCTTCGTCGCCGTGCCGTTCGACGACCTGCGGTTTTCGCAGCCGGGCAAAGTCAATGCCGAAGACCTCGCGGCCGGCGGCGACGCGCCGAAGCTCTCCACTGGACAAGATATCGCCCGACCGTCCGGCAGCCCTTCGAGCGAGGTCGAGACAGCTTCGCGGGCTCCTCTTCAAGCGGTTCTTCCGCTCACCCGCGATCAATTGCGCAATGCGCCGGCATTTGAAGTCGCGCGCTGACGGCACGCGCCCGATGATCGCGCGAGTAAACTTGACCGCAAGTGGACTTGGCCGGGAGCCGAAACCCGGCTCGGACCTTCATTTCGTCGACCATCGGCTGAAAGGCCGATCTGCCCGTTTGTCTAATGGCTCCAGGCATGTCATATTCAAATATAAGCATGCTTGGAGGGGATGATGGACCGCCGCACGTTCCTGAGCTCATTCGCCGCCGTCTGCGCCGTTGGGCCGATAGCGCCTGCTCGCGCCGCACAGGACGGGCTGACGACACTGTCGGACGGCAGCTTCGCCCTCCCGGTCAACATGCTCAGCAGCAGTGCCGAGCCCGCGCAGCTACGCGACGCGCTCGCAGCCGCCGGACTCTCTCAGACGGAGCACCGCAATCCGCTGAATGTCTCGGTCCTCACCCGGGGCGACGAGGTGGTGATCTTCGATTGCGGCGCCGGCGCGAACTTCATGGATGGAGCCGGGAAGCTCGCGGCCAATCTTGCAGCCGCTGGCATCGCGCCTGAAAAAGTGAAGCACGTGCTCTTCACGCATGCGCACCCGGACCATCTCTGGGGTGCGCTCGACGACTTCGGCACACCGGCTTTTCCGGAAGCCACCTATCATATTGCCGCCGCCGAACGGGACTTCTGGATGTCGGCTGACGTCTTCAGCCAAATGCCTGAAGACCGGCAGGCCTTTGCGGCCGGCGCGCAACGCAACATCAAGGAACTCACCTCCGTCCTCAAGACCTTCAAGCCCGGCGCCGAGATCGTCTCGGGTGTCTCGGCCTTCGATACGCGCGGCCACACACCCGGCCACGTGTCCTTCGAGGTCAAGCTCGGCTCCGACACCATGCTGGTCTTGGGCGACGCGCTCACCCATCCGGTCATTTCCTTCCAGCATCCGGATTGGCGCGGCGGCTTTGACCAGGAACCGGATCGCGCCATCGCCACGCGCCGGGTGCTGCTCGACAAGCTGGCCTCGGAACAGACGAAGATCGTCGGATACCACTTGCCGAACGGCGGAATGGGGCGGGTCGAGAAGAGCGGCTCGGCCTATCGCTTCGTCCCGGCCGCTTGACCCATATCAATTACATTCACGGTTTCGCATGTGACGTTGCCTTCATCAGAGGATGGAGGTTTCCATGTCCACGACGACTTACGTTCACACGCCAGCGCGGGCCTCGGCCCGGATCGACGGGGCGCCCTATCTCATCGGAATCGGCATCGGCGTTCTGAGTTGGATCGCCTTCGTGGTGGTCAACAATCCGATCGGCATCACCACGGCCCTGTCGCAGGTCTCCGGCGCGGTCGCAACGCCTGTCATCGGGGCAGAGGCCGTCGCGGCCAATAAATATTGGGCCAAGAACGCCTTCAAGCTCGACTACGGAACATTGTTCCTGGTCGGCACGATGCTCGGCGGCTTTCTCTCCGCCCTCATGGCGGGAACGCTGAAGGCCGAGACCGTGCCGACCGTCTGGGCCGAGCGCTTCGGCCCTTCGGTCAGCAAGCGCCTCGCCGTCGCCTTCCTGGGCGGCGTCGTCGCCATGTATGGCGCGCGCCTCGCCAATGGCTGCACCAGCGGCAACGGCATCACCGGCGGGCTTCAGCTGGCGCTCAGCGGGTGGGTCTTCCTCGCCGTCATGTTCCCGGCCGGAATCGCCACCGCATTCCTGCTGTTCCGTCCTCGTACGGCCTGAAGGAGATCGTCATGTTTCCCATCACAGGAACTCCCGCGCTCATCCTCGCGCTCGTTTTCGGCACGGCCTTCGGTTGGCTGCTGCACCGCGGCCGCGTCGCCGACTACAACACCATCGTGCGGCAGTTTCTCTTCCGCGATTTCACCGTGCTGAAGATCATGCTGACCGCCATCATCGTGGGCGGCGTCGGCGTATTCGCGCTCGTCCAGGGCGGCTATGCGCAGTTCCACATCAAGCCCGCTGATCTGCTCGCCGTGTCGCTCGGCGCGGCGATCTTCGGGGTCGGCATGGTGCTGTACGGCTACTGCCCCGGCACGGCGCTTCCCCTGACATTCCCGGATAGACAGGATGCAGATAACTCCTGCTAATTCGGCGCAACTGGTACATTTGTGTCCTAGACGTCCATAGCATCTGTGTGGGACCCTGTGTGGGACGCAATCAGGATGCAGCACTTTGAAGACCGACATCGACACTCCGTCCAAGCGCTCACGGCTCCCCGCGCGCAAGAACCCCTACTGGCAAGGCGTGAGTGGCGGCCGCGGTGGCGTGAGCCTCGGCTATCGTAAAGGGACAACTGGCGCTGGCGCATGGGTTGCGAAGATCGTACTCGACGGCCGGAGGCTGGAGGAGCGGCTTGCGCCTGCTGACGATCAAGGCGCGGCATCCGACGCAATTGCCTACCGGGCGGCGATCGGCGCCGCCCTGGAGTGGAGCCGTCGGCAGCACTCCACGTTCGAGCGCGAGGCCGGGCCTGGCGCAAAGGGCGTCCGCGTCACCGTGCAATCGGCAGTGACCGCACACATTGCCGCGCAGAAGCCACAACCGGGACGCGCGCCCCCCTCGGCCGGGGCCCGGCTTCGAAAGCACGTCCTGTCCTCCTCAGAGTTTGCGAGCCTGCCGCTTGCCAAATTGCGGGCGAGTTCCATCGTCGATTGGCGAAACAGCCTTCCGGATGACTTGGCTTCGACCACGGTGAACCGGATCATGAGCGACTTGCGTGCCGCTTTGAACGCAGCGGCCGAGACGTACCGGAACGAACTTCCCTCCCGCCTCCCGCTCGAAATCAAGATCGGGACGAAGGCGCTCAACTTCCTGACGAATGCGCGGCAGCAGCTCCTGACCGACGCGCAGGTGCGCTCCATCATTGCCGCTGCAAAAGAGGTCGACGACGAAGGCGACTTTGGCCGGCTCGTGCTTCTGGCAGCGGCTACAGGCGCACGGTTCTCGCAACTCGCGGCGCTCAAGGTCGGATCCGTCCAACCAGCGCAATCCCGCATTCTCGTCCCGGCCGCGCATAAGGGCCGGATCTTGCGGCCAAAGCCTGCGGTAGCCGTTCCCGTGTCACCGGGAGTGATGGACGAACTCGCGCCGATCATGAGCGGACGGGCGCCGGGAGAGCCGCTGCTCGAGCATTGGCTTTATCATCAGCCTCGGCCCTACCGCTCATGGCATAAGCACAAGCGAGTTGCATGGGCCCTCTCCAGCGAAGTGGCGCGGCCCTGGCGCAAGACGATGGCGTTGGCCGATGCGCCAGCCGGGACAATCATGTACGCCCTGCGCCATACATCGATCGTGCGCGGCCTGCGCGCCGGCCTGCCCGTGCGTCTCGTCGCGGCGCTGCATGACACAAGCTCGGAAATGATCGAGGCGCATTATTCCGCCTACATCGTCGACGCCACCGAAGAGCTTTCGCGGCGGAATGTGCTTGCGCTGTAGCGCATTCGCATCCTGCGCATGCGAGAACGATATTGACATTCCGTCCGACGAACCGGATATTCGATGCGCGCCAGCCGCGCTGTCTTTCCTGTCTTGCTTGTCTTTCCTGTCTTGAAGCGGCTCGAACCCAACCGCTCGCGGTCTCGTAAATCGAGGAGCCGCACAGGAGAAGACCATGCCGGCTACCGCCTCGACTGAGCGCGCGCGCACCGCGACCGCTCGTCAATCCAGCGCCCCGAACAACAGCCAGACCAGCTTCGATGAGAACTGGCGCGCGAGCCTGTATCAATCGATGCAGGCCGCCGCGAAGATCACGGGCGTTTCACCCGCATCGCTCTATCGGCTCGAGGCCGAAGGGAAGTTGAAGTTGCGGCGCCTTGCCGGGCGAACGCTCGTCGAGACCGCGTCGCTGATCGCGCTTGCCGACATGGCCGAACCTTGGACCGCGTCGCAGCGGGGCGACGAGGCCCGGCGCGCTCGCGTCTCTCGTGCCCGCGCGGCCTGGCAAGACTGAGCGCGCCTAAGCGCTCGTCTTCACCCTTTTCGAAGAACACGCCGGGCCGGCCGTTTCTGGAAAACAGAAAGGCCGGCGCGCTCTGACCAGCGGCCGGCCTAAATTGGTATTCAGCGATGACAGATAATGTAGCGCACGACGGCGCAGACGACAAGCAACCGACGACTTTTGCAGGCTTTCGGGCGCTCGGGTATCGGGTAATCCCGATCATCCCGCCAGACGCCAAGAGCTTGCTCTCCAATAGGGCCAGCTTCGGAAAGAGGCCCGGCATACGCCTCGAAAACGGCTATTGGGGCGACTTCCACGGGTGGCAGGCACATGAAGCGACCGATGCCGATCACGACCTTTGGCAGACTTGGAACTGCAACATCGGTATCCGGACTGGAGCCGTCGGAGATGGCTGGTATCTCGTCCTCATCGACGCCGACACACCCGACCCGGATCACGCAGCGACCGTTCAAGCGAAAGTAGAAGCGCACTTTGGAGCCAACATCCCGAAGCGTGTCGGAAAAGCGCCGAAGGCTGGATACCCGCTGCTCGTGCAAGGCGATCTTCCCTACACGCAGCTTACTTTCGGCGATCCGGATGCAAGCGGTCGTAACCCTGAAGTCGAGATACTTACGGGCAACCGGCAATTCGTGGCCTACGGCACACACCCGTCAGGGGCTGCATATCATTGGCAGAAACCGCCTGGCCCGCTGAACGAACTGCCGCGGACGACCATCGAAGGCATCGAAGCGTTCATGGAAGATCTCGCCCGAGTTCTTCCGAAGGCGCGGAAGTTCGACGCGGGTTTCGACAGAAGAGGCGAAACCAGCCAGAGCTCCTTAAAGGGGCCGCTCGACTATGTTCGATGGGCCGTCGGCGCGATCCCGAACCGGCAGTCGCTTTTCCCGCGACGCGAATGGCTGAGGATCGCAGTGGCGATCAAAGCTGCGCTGGCCGACCATCCCGACGAAGCCCTCGACCTTTTCGAGGAGTTCAGCGACAGGCTGGAGGATGGTGCGCAGGGTGTCGGCGAAGTCGAGAACCTTTGGGATAGCCTGCGTCCACCCTTCAAGCTCGGGGCCAATTATCTTTACGACCTTGCGCGCAAGCACAGCGGCGGCGCGTTCGGGCCAGCCGACCCTTGGTTCCAAGCTGTACCTGACGAGCCGGAGGGTGCCTGGTGCGAGCCGCTGGACATATTCGGTGACGAGAGCCCGGAGCATCTGAGCGACCCGCCGGGCGGATCACTCCCGCAAATTCTGGAGTGCTTTGCGCAAAGTGAGGCTAGACGGAAAGGCGTGTCGCTCGCGATGGCATCTGCCGCGGCGGTCGGCACGGTCGCAGCCGCTATAGGAAGCTCTGTCACCATCCGGGCCCGCCTGCTGGACGATGGATTTACTCAGCCTGCGGCCTTGTGGTTCTGCCTGGTGGCGGAGCCCGGCAGCGGAAAGAGCCCGATACTGAACTCCGCAACCAAGCCGCTTGTAGACCTTGACGCGGCGCGCGGAGCGATTGATCGCTTAGCGTATGCGGCTTGGGAAGAGAGAAAAAGGCTCGCCGGCAAGGGCAAGGGCAAGCCATTCACTGAACGGCCCCCGCGCATCCGCCGAAGCATCGTGGACGACATCACGATGGAGAGCCTTATCCGAACTAGCGCGGATAACCCGCACGGTCTTCTGCACATCCCCGATGAGCTTACCGGCTTCTTTGCGTCGTTCGGCGCGTACAAGAACAAGGGCGACGGAGATCGGAGCAAAGCCCTGCGCATGTTTGAAGGGCGAGAAATAACCGTCGACCGGATCTCGTCCGGCTATCGCCGAGCAGACAAAGCCCTCATGGGCATCTTGGCCGGCACGCAGCCGGAGAAGATTAGAGCGATGACCCGCGATCTTGGAAGCGACGGCATGCTTCAAAGGTTCATCCCGATCATGGATGACGGGATAAGACGGCGCGGACAAGATGAGCCGGCCGATCGCGAGGCGGTCGAAGCGTACTCCGATCTTGTGAGAACGCTGGCGGCGGCAGAGTACCCTGGCGCCGAACCGATCCGGCTCTCGCCTGCCGCTTATCAGGTCATGGAAGCGGCACTTCTGGAGTTTGACACCCTCAAGGATCTGCCCGGCGCCAGTCCCGCTTGGAAGGGCCACGTCGAGAAATGGGGCTTGTTCTTGCCTCGGCTCGTGTTGACGTTCCACGCGACGTCGCAGGTTGCGTCATTGTTCGGAGCGGTTGATCCGCGGCTCGAGGTGGAAGGTGCAACAGCCGAGATGGCGGTTAAGTACGCCTGGTTCCTTCTCAAGCACTCCCTTCGATTTTACGAGACGTATTTCGGCTCGACCCAAGAAGCGAACGAAGCTGTGTGGATCGCGGGACATCTACTTACCAGGCCGGACATGGCCGAAGTTGGTGCGCGCTACTTGGGCGACATCAAAAAAGAGTATCGAAAGGACGACTACCGACGATTGCGCGTGGTCATGCGAGAGCTTGAAATCGCAGGGTGGTGCAAGGCCGTAGGAGTGGCCGCCGACGTCAGACCGACGCGATGGCTGGTAAATCCCAAGATCCATTCCCGGTTCGAGGAGCGCGCAGGATGGGAGACGTTGAACCGTGAAGCCAAGAAGCTGAAGCTGGCGCAGGCAATTAAAATCAGACGAGACAAAATGTCGGGGGATGTAGGCACATGACGGTTGTAATCAGCCTCAAGCCGCATTGTCCGCAAGTTCGGCTGACCAACGGATGGATTGCGGTAAATGCGGCTCGCGTACGCGAAGGTAGAAAAGCATTTTTATCTTCTCTTTCTTACTACCCCTTCGCAAATCTCCTCCAGAGTTTCCCCACAATCATCAGCGCGTGCGAGCCGCATTTACCGCAGAGGGTCAACCCCTCCTGCCGAAAGCTGCGACGTGCGCGTCGGCCGAAAAATCGGTCCGGTTTGATAGTTGAAGAGGCGACATGAGAAATACTGCTCCGAGACGAACCCGCAGCGACAAGCACGGCCCTGGCGCCCTGCGCCACTTGGATTGGTGGCGGAGGTCGCCTGAGTTTCGGGAGATCATGCGTCAGGCAGGATTGCGTGCCGTCGAGCGTTGGAGGCAAGCGCCGAAGTGCGGGGCGCGCAAGCGCTCGGACGGCGAGCCCTGTCGCAACCCTGGCCTAGAGCCATCCGGCCGTTGCCGCTTCCACGGCGGAAAGACCCCGCGCGGTAAGGCATGGCACCGGGTCACGAAGCGCGAGACGTTGAGCGACAAGGGCGCGGCCATCGATAGCCGCAAGCTCCAAAACAAGATCAAGGCGGCCGCGGCGCGCGCCAAGCGCCTCGCCGCCATGACACCGGAAGAGCGCGAGGCGTACCAGCGATGGCAAGCGGCCCATCGGCCTGGACCGCCCGGGGCGCGTGCAAGCGCCCGTGCTCGTCGTCAGCAGGATCGGGAAGCCGCGGCTCTCTTCGCCCAAGACAAGACGACGCCGATCGATCCCGAGGCCGCGGAACTGCGGGCAATGATCGAAGAGCTTGAACGCCAGAAACGCGAGGCCGAACTGGCTTTCCAATTTACTCAAGGGGTTTTTCAATGAGCCGATCGACGAGAGACGACCCGAGGGCCGCCATCAAGGCGCAGCAGCGCCGGATAGCGATCGAAGCCGTGCCGCTAGCCGTAACTGCTCTGATGAGCGTCTGTGCTGACAAGAACGCCCCTGCGCCGGCGCGCGCCACCGCAGGGACGAGCCTATTGCGCGCGGCCGGGATGTTTGATCGGAAGGCTGATCCGCTCGAGGAAAGAGACCCTTCGGAGATGTCGGCCGAGGAACTCGCCGAGGCCATTCGCGAGACCAAGGCGCGCCGAGATGCGATCGAAAGGGGCGACGACGAAGACGACGACGTTTTCGGTTAGGCAGCGCGGTCGAGCACGCGCTTGACCTGCACCGCCGACCACTCGCCACCGCGAGCCGTCGGGATACGACGCACGTTCAGCTCTTTGGCAATGTCGCGGAGCGACGCGCCCTCGGCCGAGAGCTTCCCGACAAGCGGCCGAAGATCCGCGGCGCGCTGGTTTGCGGCCTCAGCCCTGACGATCGCGCTTTTGCGAGCGCCGTCGCGGCTCGCCGCGCGCACGTTCTCCGGGTTGCCGCCGAGCGACGTCGCTTTGCCCGAGGCGACGAGTTCGGCCCTCTGCTCCGCGGTCAGGGCGGCATAGTACCGGCGCTTGCGCGCGAGGGCCGCTTTCGTGCGCTCCGAAATGAGCTTGCGCTCGTTCTCGGCGAGTGAGGCGTATAGGTGGAGCAGAAACGGATCCACCTTGGGGCCGAGCTCGGCGACCACGAATGGAACGCGGCGCGTCATCAGGCCCGCGACGAAATGCACGTCGCGGCTCAGGCGATCCAGCTTCGACACCGCGATCATGCATTGACGCTGGCGCGCCTCGGAGAGCGCTGCGGCGAGCTGCGGGCGGCGCTCGAGAGCGTCAGAACCCTTGCCGGTCTCGACTTCCACGAACTCCGCGATGATCTCGAGGCCCTCGGCCTCGGCGAACCGGGCTAGGGCCGCGCGCTGCGCGTCGAGCCCCAAGCCGCTCTTGACTTGCTCGGATGTGGAGACCCGAAGGTAGGTGACAATCGCGCCGGAAGCCATGTGGAGCACCGTTTTACATTAAGCCAGTCGGACTACTCAGCT
>JAQGJH010000096.1 GCA_028290705.1 Hyphomicrobiales bacterium | reverse complement strand
CCGGCTCGGGCAAGACGCTGCTGGCCCAGACGCTCGCGCGCATCCTTGACGTTCCGTTCACCATGGCTGACGCCACCACCCTGACCGAAGCCGGTTACGTGGGTGAAGATGTCGAGAACATCGTCCTGAAGCTGCTGCAGTCTGCCGACTACAACGTCGAACGGGCTCAGCGCGGCATCGTCTACATCGACGAAATCGACAAGATCTCGCGCAAGTCGGACAATCCCTCGATCACCCGCGACGTGTCGGGCGAGGGCGTCCAGCAGGCGCTGCTGAAGATCATGGAAGGCACGGTCGCGTCTGTGCCGCCGCAGGGCGGTCGCAAGCATCCCCAGCAGGAGTTCCTGCAGGTGGATACGACCAACATCCTGTTCATCTGCGGCGGCGCATTCGCGGGCCTGGAGAAAATCATCTCCCAGCGCGGCAAGGGCACCTCCATCGGCTTCGGCGCGACGGTGCAGAATCCCGATGATCGCCGGACCGGAGAAATCTTCCGCAAGGTCGAGCCCGAGGATCTGCTGAAGTTCGGCCTCATCCCCGAGTTCGTCGGCCGCCTCCCGGTCATCGCGACGCTGGAGGATCTCGACGAGCAGGCGCTGAAGACGATCCTGACCGAGCCGAAGAACGCTCTGGTCAAGCAGTACCAGCGGCTGTTCGAGATGGAGAACACCGAACTGACCTTCCAGGACGAGGCGCTGAGCGTCGTTGCCAAGAAGGCCATCGAGCGCCGCACCGGCGCCCGCGGACTCCGGTCGATCATGGAGGGCATCCTGCTCGACACCATGTTCGACCTGCCGGGCCTTGAAGGCGTCGAGCAGGTGGTCATCGGCCCCGAGGTGGTCGAGGGCAAGGCGCGGCCGCTCTACATCTATGCGGAGCGCAATGAGAAGAGTGGCGCCAGCGCCTGACGCCGAGCCGAGCCGCCAGGAATCAGGGCTGCCTTCGGGCAGCCCTTTTCGTTCGTGCCGGTCCGGGCGGACCGCCGTGCCCGAAGGAGTCACGAAGAGCGTGCACTCTTGCCGCAGGTGTTGAAAATCCGCCCGATCCTAACCATTTCCGTTGTCGATGAGATGGGAGGCGCCTTTGAGGCCTCACCATAGGGACGTAGGATCGGTAATGGCGCGAATCGTGCTTTCTGCTGATTGGACGTCTCGCCCGGCGGCCAGCCTCCAAGGTGGTCTTCGGGCAGATCCCGAATAGGAAAAGCGAATGACAACTCAGAAGCGTGTGCTTGCATCGCCCGGCACCATCGAGAGCTACCCGGTTCTGCCGCTGCGTGACATCGTCGTTTTCCCGCACATGATCGTTCCCCTTTTCGTCGGCCGCGAAAAGTCCATTCGCGCGCTCGAAGAGGTGATGAAGGCCGACCGCCACATCCTGCTCGCGACGCAGATGAACGCGGCGGACGACGATCCTGCGACGGATGCGATCTTCACCACAGGAACGCTGGCGTCCGTGCTCCAGCTTCTCAAGCTGCCCGACGGCACCGTGAAGGTGCTGGTCGAGGGAGCGGCGCGCGCGCAGGTGCGCAAATACACCCGCACGGACGATTACTACGAGGCTGACGCCGAGGTGATCGCCGAAGAAATGCCCGACAAGGTCGAGGTCGAGGCGCTTTCGCGCTCGGTCGTGGCCGAGTTCGAAGGCTATGTGAAGCTCAACAAGAAGGTGTCGCCCGAAGTCGTCACTGCGGTCACGCAGATCGACGATTTCGCCAAGCTCGCCGATACGGTCGCGTCGCATCTGTCGATCAAGATCGCCGACAAGCAGGCGATCCTGGAAACCGCTTCCGTGTCCAAGCGGCTCGAGAAGTGTCTCGCCCAGATGGAGAGTGAAATCTCCGTGCTGCAGGTCGAGAAGCGTATCCGCACGCGGGTCAAGCGCCAGATGGAGAAGACCCAGCGCGAGTACTACCTCAACGAGCAGATGAAGGCGATCCAGAAGGAACTCGGCGACGAGGACGGCAAGGACGATCTTGCCGAAATCGAGGAGCGCATCAAGAACACCAAGCTGTCGAAGGAAGCACGCGACAAGGCGAATGCGGAGCTGAAGAAGCTGCGCCAGATGTCGCCGATGTCCGCCGAAGCGACGGTGGTGCGCAACTATCTCGACTGGGTCCTGTCCATTCCGTGGGGCAAGCGCTCCAAGGTGAAGAAGGATCTGGGCCTCGCCGAAGACGTGTTGAACCTCGATCACTATGGGCTCGACAAGGTCAAGGAGCGCATCCTCGAATATCTCGCCGTTCAGCAGCGCGCCAACAAGCTGACGGGTCCGATCCTGTGTCTCGTCGGCCCTCCGGGCGTCGGCAAGACGTCGCTCGGCAAGTCCATCGCGAAGGCGACGGGCCGTGAGTTCGTGCGCATGTCGCTCGGCGGCGTGCGTGACGAGGCCGAGATCCGTGGTCACCGCCGGACCTACATCGGTTCGATGCCCGGCAAGATCATCCAGTCGATGCGCAAGGCCAAGACCGCCAATCCGCTCTTCCTGCTCGACGAAATCGACAAGATGGGCATGGATTTCCGGGGCGATCCGTCTTCCGCGCTGCTGGAGGTTCTGGACCCCGAGCAGAACGGCTCGTTCGCTGACCATTACCTCGAGGTCGATTACGACCTGTCGAACGTGATGTTCGTGACGACGGCGAATACGCTGAACATCCCTGCGCCCCTCATGGATCGCATGGAGATCATCCGGATCGCCGGATACACCGAGGACGAGAAGGCCGAGATCGCGTGCAAGCACCTGATCCCGGCCGCCATTCAGAAGCACGGACTCGCCCCCAAGGAGTGGGCGATCGAGGACGATGCCCTGATGCTGCTCATCCGCCGCTACACCCGCGAGGCGGGCGTGCGTAATCTCGAGCGCGAGATCTCCAACCTGGCCCGCAAGGCCGTGAAGGAAATCCTCACGTCCAAGAAGAAGAAAGTGGTCGTGACGACCGAAAACCTGTCCGACTATCTGGGCGTTCCGAAGTTCCGCTTCGGCGAGGCCGAGACCGAGGACCAGGTGGGCGCCGTCACGGGTCTCGCATGGACCGAGGTCGGCGGCGAATTGCTGACGATCGAAGGCGTCATGATGCCCGGCAAGGGCAAGATGACGGTGACCGGCAACCTGC
The DNA here is from genome assembly GCA_028290705.1 of Hyphomicrobiales bacterium. GTDB lineage: Bacteria > Pseudomonadota > Alphaproteobacteria > Rhizobiales > Beijerinckiaceae > Terripilifer. The sequence continues at coordinate 19,781 of JAQGJH010000096.1, read as the reverse complement.
GCGACGTCATGAAGGAATCGATCTCCGCCGCGGCCTCCTACGTCCGCTCGCGCTGCGTCGATTTCGGCATCGAGCCGCCGCTCTTCGACCGTCGGGACATCCACGTCCACGTGCCGGAAGGCGCGACTCCGAAGGACGGTCCGTCCGCCGGCATCGCCATGGCCACCACGATCGTGTCGGTCATGACGGGCATTCCGGTTCGCCGCGACATCGCCATGACGGGCGAAGTGACGCTGCGGGGCAGGGTTCTGCCGATCGGCGGACTGAAGGAAAAGCTGCTGGCGGCTCTGCGCGGCGGCCTGAAGAAAGTGCTGATCCCGGCCGAAAACGCCAAGGATCTGGCCGACCTTCCGGCTTCCGTGAAGAACGCCCTCGAGATCGTGCCGGTCTCACGCATGGACGAAGTGCTCGCCCATGCCCTGGTTCGCCAGCCGGTTGCGATCACCTGGGAGGAGGAGCGTCCTGCCAAGACCGCCCCGGCGGTCGCGGCCGACGAATCCGGCGTCGTCGCTCACTGAGCTATCCAAGGCAAGCGAGGCCGCGGTCCTTCGGGACCGCGGCCTTTTTTTCGTCGTGCGTGACTACAAATGAAATGGAACCTGGGTTGGTGAACAAGGTGGAATTGGTAGAGCATGTGGCCCGTCGGGCCGGTTTGTCGAAAGCGGATGCAACGGCGGCGGTGGATGCAGTGACGGATGGCATCACGGCGGGGCTCAGACGGGGCGAAGAAGTCCGCCTCGTCCATTTCGGGATTTTTTCGGTGCGAAAGCGAGGCGAAGGGGTGGGCCGTCACCCGGTTACGGGCGAGAAGCTCGCGATTCCGCCGGCCAAAAACGCACATTTCAAGCCGGCTGCGGCTCTCAAGAGCCTGATCAACACACCGGGCGAATAACCGCGAGTTGACGTTGCGCCCGCTTTGCTTTTGCCGAGAAGCGGGCGTATTTTCCCGAAACTTTATTGACTTAGCCGACAGCTGTCTTTGGCTTGCGGCGACCGGAGTTTCGGATGGCGCAGACGGCGACACAGCGGGCCCTGGAGGGCTTTCCCGATGAGGAAGCCTTCCTGCGCGAGCTCGACGGCTTTCTGCAAGGCTTCACCATGCAGCGGCAGGTCGACGGCGAGACGCACCGGCTCAAAATTCCCGGCCATGAGTCGATTGCCTTCTGGCCGCCGAAGAAACGCAAGGCGTTTTCGCGCGTCGCGCCCTCGTCCGATCTGTACGAGGCGGTGACGACCGCGCTGATGAGCTTCCTGTTGCATCGGTTCGACATCCGCACCGTCTACGACATCGGGTCCTACAGCGGCTATTTCGCCATGGTGGCGGCGTCCAAAACCGGCAGCAGATCGACCGTGCACGCGTTCGAGATGGACCCGCGCCGCAGCGCCGGGATCGATCGCACCTTGGCGACCGAGGGCTACGCGCAGGGCAGGGTGCACAATCACCTGGCGGGCCTGTCCGACCATCACGAGGGCGAGCGGACCGTCTGGCATACACGCAACGATTTCTACGAAACGAAGCCGACGGAGGAGCAATACCAGGAATCGATGTGGCGGCGGCTGAAGTTCCGCATGCGAGGAATGCACGACCGCAACCAACTGCATGAGGCGCGCGTGCTCGTCACCTCGATCGATTCATTCGCGCAAACGCACGGCGCGCCAGATCTCATCAAGCTGGATGTCGACGGCTACGAGGCCAAGGTCATTCCGGGAGCACTGAAGACGTTTCGCGAAAAGCGTCCATTTTTGCTTTTCGAATTGCATAAGTCCGAGCGGCTGGAGCGCCTCGGGGCGACGCGTCAGGGTTTGATGCAGATGCTGTTCGACTGCGGCTATCGCGCCGCAACGTTTTCGGACCACCACGATTGCTCGAAAGCCAAGGTCGAAGTCGTCACGCCGAACTCGCCAGCGGTTCATCGTGAAAAGACGGATCTTTTCCTGCTCTATTAAAACGAAAAGGGAGCCTCGCGGCTCCCCTCCGTCGTCCGATGCGCGTGCGCGTCAGAGCTTGCGGTTGACCGTGTCGGCAACCGTGTTGGTGGCATCCTTGATGCCTTCCTTGGCCTTGCCGACGGCCTGCTGGGCTTCGCCCTTGGCCTCCTGGGCAGCGCCTTCAGCGCGGAGCTTGTCATTGTCGGTCAACTTGCCGATGCCCTGCTTGATGTTGCCCATGGCTTCGTTGCCCATGCCGGCGGCTTTATCGCTGGTGCTACCCATGACTGATCTCCTTTGCATTGAACACGAGCGTACAACCACGCGGCGTGGCCGTGGTTCCGTCATCACGGCAGCGTGACGGCAAGGATGATGCTGTGATTGACGAGAAAGCAGCGCCCAGGAACGCTTCTCTGGCGCGTTGACCATCGAAGGGCTTTGTGCGATTCGAAGGCCGCATCGGGCGGTTAGCTCAGTTGGTAGAGCATCTCGTTTACACCGAGAGGGTCGGCGGTTCGAGCCCGTCACCGCCCACCATTCACTTCAGTCGAGTTGTCTTGGCGCGTCTGCGCGGTCAGCGGGCTGCGCGACCCGCTCGGCAGGCATTCTGAAAAGACGCCAGGGCTTCGGCCCCGTTCGACAGGTCGAAGACCGCCGCACGTGGCCGTTTCGTCTGCAATCCATTGACCAGCATCGTGGCGCCGGAGGACAGGGCTTCCATGGTCTGCTGTGAGATCACGGCGCTGTTGTTCTCGACGATGTCGCTGACGAAGTAGCCGGAATCGGCTCCGTCGATCTCCAGCCGGCTGATAGCCCCGTCAATGACGAACGGATCGGTCGCTTTCGGCTGCCAGGCCGCGGGACCGTTGAGGTACCCTTTGATCTCTGGACGAGGTCGCGCATCCATCATGCACGTCAAGGTGAATGAGAATGCGGCATCGTTCGATTTGATGCGAAGATCGACCTGGACCTGACTGGGTCGCGCCAGCTGCCACTTGCTGCGGGCTCGGGTTGTGATCGGCTGGGCGGCGCGTGGCCTGGCCCGTGCGCGGGAGCCATTTTCCACGCATTGGTTGCTGTGCACGATGGCCGCATCGCCCTGCAGGCCGAGTTCGCGGGCCAGATAGTCGCAACGCCAGATCAGCCGTTGAACCTCCATCGGGTCCTGTGGCTGCGCCATGGCGCTGCCGACCCACCCGACGATGACCATTGTCGCAGCGCGCGCAATGGTCCGCGCGGCGTGCCGATCCCAGTTGAAGCAAAACATCAACGACGCCTCCGAAAAGCCTGCTCGCCGCGGTCCAAACTTGAGCTGGCGCTGACACATTTGCAAGCGAGCCCCGTCGCACATTGTCCGGCGCACGCCGACATGGCCGGTTTTCCTTGCAACCGCGAGAACCGTCCCGGACAATGACGCGCGGAGCACGATAAGGCAGGCATGGCGATGCTGTGGCGAGGTTGGAAGGTCGGACTGATCGCAACGGTCGCACTCGCGCTCTGGGGCGCGGCCGCCCCGAGCGCCCGAGGCGCCGAGATGACTTTTCGGGTCGTGACCTTCGGCGATCCGGCGAAATGCCGAGGCCGGTGTCCGCAGGCGATCGCCGCCGAAGGTGAGATCACCGAGCGGACGCCGGAAGCTTTCGTCGAATTCGTCCGTCAGAACGTCCAGGGCGGCAATCTGCGCAGTGTCGTCCTGTTTCATTCGCCAGGTGGTCGTGTGGTCGCCTCCATGCGGCTGGGGGTCGCGCTGCGGAAGCTTGGCGCGGCCGCCATCGTGGCCAGGGTCGGTCCACAGGCGAGCGGGCGCGGCGGACGCGTGGCGGCGGCGCGTTGCTTCTCCGCGTGCGTCTATGCCCTCATGGGCGCGAGCCGCCGCGTGGTCCCGGCGCCGAGCCAGGTCGGCATCCACCGCATGTTCATGATGGAGGCGATGCGCAACGACGAGACTGGCGCGGTGCTCAACCGAACCTATGCCACGGAGTCGCTGGTTTCTCGCCTGAGCGAATATGCGGACATGATGGGCGTGAGCAACGAGCTCGTGCGGACCGCGGAAGCGATCAACCCGGACCGCATCCACATACTGACCCAGCGCGAAGTGCGCCGCTGGCGCTTGTCCAACGGCAAGCTCTGATCTCCGCCATAGGGCCGTCCGCGCGTTGAATGCGCCAGGGCCGCCCACGGGTTTTTCTGCGCTCGGCGGGTTTTCATATTGACTTCAAAACCGCTGCGCCGTATTCGACCATCCTCTGCAAACGGCAGGCGCAACAGCGCTCACCGGCACGCGGGGGAGTAGCTCAGTTGGTTAGAGCGCCGGCCTGTCACGCCGGAGGTCGCGGGTTCAAGTCCCGTCTCTCTCGCCATTTTCCCAAATGGTCATCCGTCCTTCCAGATCTGCAACTCCGCTCGCCTTCCGGGCGTGAGTGACCGCGGCGACCTGCCTGCGGGCGCGGATCGCCCGCCCATGGCGATCGTGACTGCCTCCCGCAGCTGATGACCAGGCCGCCGCAAGTATATCCAGCATCGTGATCGGAGTTACTTGCTCTGCCAAATCCTGCGGTCCCGCGACGCTGCGTTGGGAGAGCGCAACCCTGACGTGCTCCCTTGCGTCGCCTTCGTTCAGCGTCGTGGCTCAGGTCTGTGGGATGCGACGTGATCTCGCGCCCTGGGCGGCTTCCATCCCGATGCCCAATGTGATTTCTCTACGACATGCCTAACCTGCCGTTACAAAAAGCGAAGGACCGTCGATGATTCGTATCGCCCTGTTGACCACGACGCTCGCGCTCGGCGGCTGCAATGCCCTGTCCGGATCTCGCCCGGAGGCCGAGGCGCCTCCCATGGTCGTGCAAGCTCCGGTTGATACGCCGACCAGCAGCATCCCAGAGCTCGATTGCCGGCCGGCAGGATCGTCAGGTGGTATTACCTGTTAATGCGCTGTTCTACTTTTAATTCGCGAATTTTAACTGTGTCTCGGAACCCGCTGTTAAAGTGCTGATGCCATTCTGATTGCACGACGGAGATGGGCATGACTTGAGCCCAGCGGCATGAAGCCAGTCCGTTGTACTGGTAAAGTCCGGTATGTCCCGCGTAACAGTAACAATGGGACAGAGTAAAATGACGAGTATCCTCACCAACGCCTCCGCCATTACCGCGCTTCAGAACCTGAACGCGACGAACAAAGCCATGCAGACGACGCAGGACCGTATCTCCACGGGCATGCGCGTTTCCAGCGCTTCCGACAACGCCGCTTACTGGTCAATCGCGACCACGATGCGTTCGGATAACGCAGCTCTTTCTACCGTGAAGGATGGCCTGGGCATGGGCGCCGCAACCGTCGACGTGGCCTCTGCGGCCATGAAGGCCACGGGCGACGTGGTCTCCGAAATCAAAGCGAAGCTGGTCGCCGCCCGTGAGCCGGGCATCGACCGTGAGAAGGTCCAGGCTGAAATCACCCAGCTGCAGGACCAGATGAAGAGCATCGCCGACTCGGCCGTGTTCTCGGGCCAGAACTGGCTCTCGGTCGACTCGAGCGACTCGGGCTACAATGCCACCAAGAGCGTCGTTGCCTCGTTCTCGCGTTCGGGCGGCTCGATCAGCATCGGCACGATCGACGTCGATGTCGGCGCGTCGAAGCTCTATGACGCCAACGACCAGTCGGGCATCATCGACAAGGACCGCACCTCGGGCGGCACCACGATCGCTCTGGCCGACATCGACATTTCGGCTCTGACGGACTCCTCGGCCGATCTGACCACGCTCGACGAATACATCAACATCGCCGACGCGACCCTGACGGACGTCACCACGGCCGCCAGCGATCTCGGCGCCGCCCAGAACCGCATCAGCATGCAGAAGGACTTCGTGTCCAACCTGATGGATGCGGTCACCAAGGGCGTCGGCCAGCTCGTCGATGCCGACATGAACCAGGAATCGACCCGCCTCCAGGCGCTGCAGGTCCAGCAGCAGCTGGGCGTCCAGTCGCTCTCCATCGCCAACCAGAGCAGCCAGCAGATCCTGTCGCTGTTCCGTTGATCCCCTGAACGAAGCGGGGCCGCTCCCATGGGGGCGGCCCCGTCTCATAGCCTGATGTTCCCCCGGCGACGCTCAGGCGCGACCGGGCGTTTTGCGTTGGTCGATCACTCGCGCTCGCGCGAGATCACCCGGCCGCTGCGGTCGTCGATGACCATGCGGAGTTCGTCACCGCGCCGATCGATGCCGGTCACGCGCCAGACGCGGCCATATCCGCCCGAAATTCGGCCGACCCGCGCCATCCCGGCGCTACGGGCGATCCCGACGGCCTCGCGCTCGCTGACGCTGTCGTCCCGGTAACGGCGGCCCCGGTCGCCACGGTCCCCGTCATAGCCGGGGTCGACCCGGAAGCCGCGGGGGCCGACCTCAAAACTCTGCGACATCGCCGGCGCACCGGCCGCGAGCGTGCCGAGAAGGGCGATTGCCCCGATTGTGAGAACCTTGCGCATCAGTCTTTCCTCCGTGGGCGCCGGTCTGGTGAGGGCCGGCCGAGATGTCGGGAAATCCCCGTCAAGCCGCAGAGTTCCGGCGGCCCTGGCCGACTGAGATCCCTCGACAGCGGCACGGAACAGCCCGGGTGACCCCGCGGGGCGGTCACCCGGCGAAAGAAAGAACTTGCCTGCCGCTGCTATTCACGCTCGCGCGCGATGATCCGCCCGGTCCGTCCGTCGATGACCATCCGGACTTCGCGGCCCCGGCCATTGAGGCCCGTCAGCCGCCAGACGTCACCGCTGGCCCCGCTGATGCGCACCACGCGGTCCATGCCGGCGCTTTGGGCGATCGCCACGGCCTCCCGCCGGTCGATCCCGCGCGCCATCGGCGGGCCGCGCCGCTCTTCGTACCGCCGGGGCTCGACGCGATATTGCGGCGCGTAGCGCTCCCGGTAGACGGTGTCGGACTCGTACCGCTGGGCCAGGGCAGGGGCCGAGGCCAGGACTGCGCCGGCGACGGCCAGTGAGATGACAGAGATGAGCTTTCGCATTGTGGATCCTCATGGACTTGAGCCTGATCGGCGCAGCTTCCTTACCCTATGACGCCCAAGCTGTCGCCGCTCCCTTGGTGGTGGCCCAATCGACACGCGTGCACGCCTTCTCGACGGGCCGAGACCGGGAGCCTTGATCGCCTTCCTGAAACGGCGCACAAGATCACAGATCCTCCTGCCACGGCCGACATGGACACCCTCGCGAAACAAGAACCCGTCGTCGGCCAGAGGCCGATCGGGCGGCTCGAACTCTTCCTCGGTTTTGCCGAAATGGGGCTGTTCGGCTTCGGTGGCGTCGCCACCATCGCCAGGCACGTCATTGTCGAAAAACGCCGCTGGATGTCGGAGCACGACTACGCCGCCATTCTGGGGGTGGGGCAGATCCTCCCGGGCGGCAACATCATCAACATGACGGTCATGCTCGGCGACCGTTTCCAGGGTCTTGCAGGCTCGGCGATCGCCTTGGGCGGGCTGATGCTGATGCCGATCGCCATCCTGCTCGGTCTCACCACGATTTATGAGGTCTATTCCAGTAATCCGGACGTCAAGGCCGCCACGATCGGGGCGGGGGCGGCGGCAGCTGGACTCGTCATCGGCATGGGCCTGAAGATGGGTTACAACCTGTCGCTCTCGTGGCTGCATATCGCATTCGCCGTGACGATCTTCATCGCCGCTGCCGTGCTGCGCGTGCCCTTCGTGCTCTCGATCGTGATTCTCGCTCCGCTGTGCATCGCAGCCACCTGGTGGAGCACGCGCAAATGAGCGACGACGCGCTGGTCCTTAAGCTTGCCATGACCTTCGGGGCGCTCTCGCTCGTGTCGGTGGGCGGCGCCCCGGCCATGATGCCGGAAATCCATCGCATCACCGTCGAGGCGACGGGCTGGCTCACCAACGCCGAATTCGCCCGGGACTTCGCCATTTCCCAGACGGCGCCCGGCCCGAACTTCATGATGATTTCGCTGGTCGGCTGGCGCGTCGCGGGCTTTGCCGGTCTCGTGGCGGCGACGCTTGCCGCCGTCGTCCCGTCGAGCATTCTGGCGATCATCGTCGGGCGGCTCTACACGCGCTTCTCGTTGATGGCCTGGTTTCCGCTGGTCAAATCCGCGCTGCCTCCGCTCGTCCTCGGCCTGATCGTGGCCAGCGGCGTGGTCACGGCCCGCGCTGCGGTGTCCGGCGTCCTGGGATTTGGCATCGTCATGGCCTCGGCCAGCTTCGTCGCGCTGAGTCGGCGAAATCCGCTCTTCGCCATCGCGGGCGGGGCGGCGGCGGGCATTCTGGCAGGCCGGCTGGGCCTGATCTGAGCAGTGTTGGCCGAAAGTCTGGCTGTGTTCGCCACATATGTGCCATGCAGATGGTCAATGCGTCGCCCTGACATCTTGCGTGCGCCGCTGCGCTGCGATACTCCTCCGCGCGTCTTGAGGATCGTGTCGCCTGGGCGGATGGCTTGGGGCGCCGGCGCTTTTCCCTCGACCGCCTGGACTTCTCCAGTTCTCGGGTCAGAGCATGTCGAGCCTTCTCAACCAATATCTGCCACTCGTGGTCTTCATGGCGGTCGCGGTGGCCATCGCGGGCGCGCTGCTGATCGCGCCCTTCGTGGTGGCATATTCGAAGCCGGATCCCGAAAAGCTGTCGGCTTACGAATGCGGATTCAACGCATTCGATGACGCCCGCATGAAATTCGACGTCCGTTTCTATCTGGTGTCGCTGCTCTTCATCATCTTCGATCTCGAAGTGGCGTTCCTGTTTCCCTGGGCCATCGCCTTCAAGGATGTCGGATTGTTCGGCTTCTGGTCGATGATGATCTTCCTGGGCGTGCTGACCATCGGCTTCGTGTACGAATGGAAGAAGGGAGCTCTGGAGTGGGACTGATGGACAAATCCACGCAGACCCTCGTGGCCGACGCTCCGCGCGGCATCCTGGACCCCGCCACCGGCAAGCCGGTCGGCGCGAACGACCCGTTTTTCATCAACGTCAACGACCAGTTGGCCGACCGGGGCTTCCTGGTCGCTTCCACCGACGACCTGATCGCCTGGGCGCGGACCGGGTCTCTCATGTGGATGACCTTCGGTCTCGCCTGCTGCGCCGTCGAAATGATGCAGATGTCGATGCCGCGCTATGATGCCGAGCGCTTCGGCTTCGCGCCGCGCGCCAGCCCGCGCCAGTCGGATGTCATGATCGTCGCCGGCACGCTGACCAACAAGATGGCGCCGGCGCTGCGCAAAGTCTACGATCAGATGCCTGAGCCCCGCTACGTCATTTCCATGGGCTCCTGCGCCAATGGCGGCGGCTACTATCACTATTCCTATTCTGTGGTGCGTGGCTGCGATCGCGTCGTGCCCGTCGACATCTACGTGCCGGGCTGCCCGCCATCCGCGGAAGCTCTTCTCTATGGCGTTCTCCTTCTGCAAAAGAAGATTCGCCGTACCGCCACGATCGAACGCTGAGGTCGGAAGTGAACGGATCGTCCAGGCATACAGGGTCCTCGTCCGCTGCGCGCGATGGCTCGCGCCCCGTAAACGGAGACCGGGCGGGCGGCTCTCGCCAGCGCCCCTCGCGTCGTGAGTTGCGCTCGCTCCTGCGCATGAAGGTGCTTCTGGCTTTGGGGCGGATGGACAATGGCTGACGTGACCGATCCGACCGCACCGGCGATCGACGTGCCCCCCGCGCCGCCCTCGTTGGCGGACGTGACCCGCAAGGCCCTCGGCGCCTTGGCGCTTTCTGTCGAAACCGCCTACGGCGAAGTGACCGTGACCGCGGAAGCAAGCCGCATCCTGGAGGTGCTGACGCGCCTTCGCGACGACCCGGCCTGTCTCTACATCTGCTTCATCGACATCACGGCCGTCGACTATCCGGCGCGCGAGCGGCGGTTCGACGTGGTCTATCACCTGCTGTCACCTCGTCACAACCAGCGCATCCGCATCAAGTGCGAGACTGATGAAATGACGCCGGTGCCGTCTGCGGTCTCGGTATTCCCCGCCGCCAACTGGTACGAGCGCGAGACCTACGACATGTTCGGGGTCTTCTTCTCGGGCCATCCCGACCTGCGCCGTATGCTTACCGATTATGGCTTCGAGGGATATCCGCTGCGCAAGGATTTCCCGATGACCGGCTACGTGGAAGTGCGTTACGACGACGAGCAGAAGCGCGTCGTCTACGAGCCCGTGCGCCTGAATCAGGAATTCCGGCAGTTCGATTTCCTGTCACCCTGGGAGGGCGACACGCCCTACATGCTGCCCGGGGACGAGAAGGCGGGGCGCAGCGAATGAACGATCACAACACGCGCAATTTCTCGATCAATTTCGGCCCCCAGCATCCTGCCGCGCACGGCGTTCTGCGTCTCGTGCTCGAACTCGACGGCGAAGTCGTCGAGCGCGTCGATCCGCACATCGGGCTGCTTCATCGCGGCACCGAAAAGCTGATGGAAGCCCGCACCTATCTGCAGAACGTGCCGTATTTCGACCGCCTCGACTACGTCGCGCCGATGAACCAGGAACACGCCTTCTGCCTGGCCATCGAAAAGATGCTCGGTGTCGAGGTTCCGCGCCGCGCGCAACTGATCCGCGTGCTCTACTCCGAAATCGGCCGCCTGCTGTCGCACCTCCTGAACGTCACCACGCAGGCCATGGACGTCGGCGCGCTGACGCCTCCGCTCTGGGGCTTCGAGGAACGCGAAAAGCTGATGGTGTTCTACGAGCGGGCTTCCGGCTCGCGCATGCACGCCAATTACTTCCGCCCCGGCGGCGTGGCGCGCGATCTGCCGCCCGCGCTCATCGATGACATCGAGGCCTTCTGCGATCCGTTCCTCAAGACGGTCGACGATCTCGATGAACTCTTCATCGGCAACCGCATCTTCAAGCAGCGCAACGTCGACATCGGCGTCGTCACGCTCGACGAATGCTGGGCCTGGGGCTTTTCCGGCGTGATGGTCCGCGGCTCGGGCGCCGCGTGGGATCTGCGCAAGTCGCAACCCTACGAATGCTACGAGGAAATGGATTTCGACATTCCCGTCGGCAAGAATTGCGACAATTACGACCGTCAGGTCATCCGCATGGAAGAGATGCGCCAGTCGGTGCGCATCATGCGCCAGTGCATCTCCAAGCTGCGCGCGCCGGACGGGCAGGGGCCGGTGTCGGTGCGCAACAACAAGATCGTGCCGCCCTCCCGCGCCGAGATGAAGCGTTCGATGGAAGCGCTCATCCATCACTTCAAGCTTTATACCGAGGGCTTCCACGTGCCGGCCGGAGAAGTCTACGCCGCCGTCGAGGCGCCCAAGGGCGAGTTCGGCGTCTATCTCGTTTCCGACGGGACGGACAAGCCGTATCGCTGCAAGATCCGCGCTCCGGGCTTTGCGCATCTGCAGGCGATGGACTTCATGTGCCGCAAGCACATGCTGGCTGACGTCTCGGCCATCCTCGGCTCGCTCGACATCGTGTTCGGGGAGGTTGACCGTTGAACGATCAAGAACCGAAGCGCTCGCGGGGGCAGGAGGCGTTGCGCTTTCTGCCGTTGGCGATCCTGATCTTCCTCGGCAGCCGCCTGCTGTTCGATCTGCTGGCCCAGAGGCCGATGTTCTGGGCGTCGCGCGAGAGCTTCGTGGCGATGCTGTGGAGCGGGTTGATCTCCGGCCCGTTCATTCTTTTCGCGCTGATGGTCGCGGCGCAACGCAATACCGGGAAGTGATCCATGTCCGTTCGCAGACTGGCAGACGAGCAACCGGCGAGCTTCGAGTTCAACGCCGATAACCTGCGCTGGGCGCAGGCGCAGATTGCCAAATATCCGGAAGGCCGTCAGGCGTCGGCGGTGATACCGCTGCTCTGGCAGGCGCAGAAGCAGCACGACTACTGGCTGCCGAGGCCTGCGATCGAGAAGGTCGCGGACATGCTCGGCATGCCCTACATCCGCGTGCTCGAGATCGCCACCTTCTACACCATGTTCAATCTCGCGCCGGTCGGCCGTCACTTCATCCAGATGTGCGGCACCACGCCCTGCATGCTTCGCGGATCGGACGACATCAAGGCCGTGCTCAAGCGCCGTGTCGGCGCGGAGCGCGAGGTCAGCGCCGACGGGCACTTCTCCTGGCTCGAGGTCGAGTGCCTGGGCGCGTGCTGCAATGCCCCGATGGTCCAGATCAACGACGATTATTACGAAGACCTGACGGCCGAGAACTTCGAGAAACTGCTCGACGATCTGGCGGCGGGCCGACCCGTCCGGAAGGGCTCGCAAACCGGCCGCGTCACCTCCGAACCCGCCGGCGGGCTCACATCGCTGACGAGCCTCTACGGCGTCGATGGACGTTCCGGCCCCGGCTACGTGACGGCGGGCGGCGAGAGCGCGCCCGACTATGCGGCGGCCGCCGGCGAGAAGGCCCATCAAGACCAGGCTCCGGCCACGTCCTCGGCCGGACGCCTCGCGCAGGAAGTCGCCGAATCGCCGGGCAAGCCGCGCGAACCCGTTGCCGAAAGCGGCCGCGCCCGCACCGAAGTTCCCGTCGCCGATCACGGCCAGCGCCAGGACGCCCGGGCCCAGCCGCTTGTGGGCGGTCCGCAGCAAGGCACGCCCGCCGACCATCCCACGAAATCGGCTCCCGCCGATCCCTCGAAGACATCCTGAGGCCGCGAGACATGCTCGACGACAAGGACCGCATCTTCACCAACCTTTACGGTCTCGCCGACTGGCGCCTGCGCGGCGCCCAGTCGCGCGGCGCATGGGACAACACCAAGGGCCTGATCGAAAAGGGCAAGGACTGGATCATCGAGGAGATGAAGGCCTCGGGGCTGCGCGGCCGCGGCGGCGCGGGCTTCCCGACCGGCCTGAAATGGTCGTTCATGCCCAAGCCCGATCCGGCGCGCCCCTCCTATCTCGTGGTCAACGCGGACGAATCCGAACCCGGCACCTGCAAGGACCGGGAGATCATGCGCAACGATCCCCACCTGCTCATCGAAGGCTGCATGATCGCCTCCTTCTCGATGGGCGCGCATGCCTGCTACATCTACGTGCGCGGCGAATACATCCAGGAGCGCGAGCGCCTGCAGGCGGCGGTTGACGAGTGCTACGCCGCCAATCTGGTGGGCAAGAACAACGTCAATGGCTGGCCGTTCGACATCTACGTTCATCATGGCGCGGGGGCCTACATCTGCGGTGAGGAAACCGCGCTGCTCGAAAGCCTCGAAGGCAAGAAGGGCATGCCGCGCCTCAAGCCGCCGTTCCCCGCCAACATGGGCCTCTACGGATGCCCGACGACGGTGAACAACGTCGAGTCGATCGCCGTCGCGCCGACGATCCTGCGTCGTGGCGCGGCCTGGTTCGCGGGCTTCGGCGCCAAGAACAACACCGGCACCAAGCTGTTCTGCGTGTCCGGCCACGTCAACACGCCCTGCAACGTCGAGGAAGTCATGTCCTTGCCGTTCCGCGAGTTGATTGATCGCCACTGCGGCGGCATTCGCGGCGGCTGGGACAATCTGCTGGCCGTCATCCCGGGTGGCTCGTCGGTGCCATGCGTGCCGGCGCACGAGATCATCGATGCCGCCATGGATTTCGATACGTTGCGCGGCCTGAAATCGGGTCTCGGCACGGCCGCCGTCATCGTGCTCGACAAGTCGACCGACATCGTGCGCGCCATCACGCGCATCAGCTACTTCTACAAGCACGAGAGCTGCGGCCAGTGCACACCGTGCCGGGAAGGCACCGGCTGGATGTGGCGCGTGCTGACGCGCATGTGCGAGGGCCGCGCGCAAAAACGCGAAATCGACATGCTGCTCGAAGTTTCGACGCAGATCGAAGGCCACACGATCTGCGCACTCGGCGATGCGGCGGCCTGGCCGGTCCAGGGCCTCATCCGCCATTTCCGCCACGAGATCGAGAAGCGTATCGACGATTACGCCGCCAACCCGCACAGCGAATCCGTGCTGCCCTATGGGGTGGCGGCGGAGTAGGGCCTAAAGCCACGATGAAGATGATTGCAGAGATTGCGGACCCCGCGCCGGGTCGGAAGCTGGAGAGAGCCAAGTGACGAAGATCGTCGTCGACGGCAAAGAGGTGGACGTGCCGCCGGAGTACACGCTCCTGCAGGCCTGCGAGGAAGCCGGCGCGGAAATCCCGCGCTTCTGCTTCCACGAGCGTCTGTCCATCGCCGGCAATTGCCGCATGTGCCTCGTCGAGCTCAAGGGCGCTCCGAAGCCGGTGGCGTCCTGCGCTTGGTCGGTGCGCGATTGCCGTCCCGGTCCGAACGGCGAGCCGCCGACGGTCCTGACGCGTTCGCCGACGGTCAAGAAGGCGCGGAACGGCGTCATGGAATTTCTGCTGATCAACCATCCGCTCGATTGCCCGATCTGCGATCAGGGCGGCGAATGCGACCTGCAGGATCAGGCCATGGCGTTCGGCGTCGACTCGTCGCGCTATGCCGAGAACAAGCGCGCGGTGGAAGACAAATATATCGGGCCGCTGGTCCGCACTTCGATGAATCGCTGCATCCATTGCACGCGCTGCGTGCGCTTCACGGCCGAAGTCGCCGGCACGGGCGACATGGGCGCGATCGGTCGCGGCGAGGACATGGAGATCACGACCTATCTCGAATCCGCCATGGGCTCTGAATTGCAGGGCAATGTCGCGGATCTCTGCCCGGTCGGCGCGCTGCTCCCGAAACCCTATGCCTTCAAGGCGCGGCCATGGGAGCTCTCCAAGACCGAATCGATCGACGTCATGGATGCGCTCGGTTCCGCAATCCGGGTCGACGTCCGCGGCCGCGAAGTGATGCGCATTCTGCCGCGCATCAACGAGGCCGTGAACGAGGAATGGATTTCCGACAAGACCCGGCAGGTCGTCGACGGACTGAAGCGCCAGCGTCTCGATCGGCCCTATGTGCGCCGTGACGGACGGCTCGTGGCCGCCAGCTGGGGAGAGGCCTTCGCGGCCATCGCGTCGCGCATCAAGGCGACCACGCCGGCGCGCATCGGCGCGATCGCGGGCGATCTCGCCAGTGTCGAGGACATGTTCGCGCTGAAGTCATTGATGACCGCGCTGGGCGCGCAGAACATCGATTGCCGCCAGGACGGCGCGAAGCTCGATCCCGCGCTCGGCCGCGCCTCCTACCTCTTCAACCCGACCATCGCGGGGATCGAAGACGCCGACGCGATCCTGATCGTCGGCTCCAACCCCCGCAAGGAAGCACCAGTCCTCAACGCGCGCATCCGCAAGCGCTGGCGCATGGGCGGGCTCGCGGTCGGCATGGTCGGTGAACACGTCGACCTGACCTACGATCATCAATATCTCGGGGCCGGCCCGGACACGCTGGCGGACATCGCGGCCGGCAAGGGATTCGGCGAAATCCTCGCCAAGGCCGAGCGTCCGCTTGTCATCGTCGGGCAGGGCGCTCTCGCCCGGCCGGACGGCCTCGCGATTCTCGCGGCGGCGGCGAAGATCGCCGGGTCGCGCGACGGCTGGAATGGCCTCGCGGTCCTGCACACGGCGGCTTCGCGCGTCGGTGGCCTCGACCTCGGCTTCGTGCCCGGCCATGGCGGCATGGACGCTGCGGCCATGACGCAGTCGGGTGCGCTCGACGTGCTCTTCCTGCTCGGCGCGGACGAGATCGACGTCGCCCCCGGCGCCTTCGTGGTCTACCAGGGCACGCACGGCGATCGTGGCGCGCATCGCGCCGACGTCATCCTGCCGGGCGCGACCTACACGGAAAAATCCGGCACCTACGTCAACACCGAAGGACGCGTGCAGATGTCGGCCCGCGCCAATTTCCCGCCGGGAGATGCCCGCGAGGATTGGGCCATCTTGCGCGCGCTCTCGGATAATCTGGGAGCCAGGCTGGCGTTCGATTCGCTCGGCGCCCTGCGCCAGGCGCTTTACGCCACGCATCCGCACATGTCGGCCGTCGATGCCATCGAGCCCGGTACGATGTCGCTCCCAGCATCCACCGGCGACCTGGGCAAGGCCGGCTTCGCCTCGCCGGTGCAGGACTTCTATCTGACCAATCCGATCGCCCGCGCCTCGGCCGTCATGGCCGAATGCTCGGCGCTAGCGAAGGGCCGCCTGCAACAGGCGGCGGAGTGACAAGATGAACGGCTTCGAAGACGGCTGGGTGCTGCCTCTGCTGCTGATGCTCCTGAAGAGCGTGGCGCTGATCGTCATCCTGCTCACCCTGATTGCCTATTATCTCTGGGCGGATCGCAAGATCTGGGCGGCGGTGCAGCTGCGCCGCGGACCCAACGTCGTCGGACCCTGGGGGTTGTTCCAGAGCTTCGCGGATCTGCTCAAGTTCGTCCTCAAGGAACCCGTCATCCCGTCGGGCGCCAACAAGGGCGTATTCCTGCTGGCCCCGCTCGTCACCGGCACCTTGGCGCTCGGCGCTTGGGCGGTCATTCCGGTGGCGGACGGCTGGGCGCTGGCCGACATCAACGTCGGCATCCTCTACATTTTCGCCATCTCGTCGCTCGGCGTCTATGGCGTCATCATGGGCGGTTGGGCCTCCAACTCGAAATATCCGTTCCTGTCGGCGCTGCGTTCCGCCGCCCAGATGGTGTCCTACGAGGTCTCTATCGGCTTCGTCATCGTCACCGTGCTGCTGGTCGCCGGCTCGCTGAACCTGAGCGAAATCGTCCGCGCGCAGGACACGAAGCTCGGCATGCTCGGCTGGTACTGGCTGCCGCTCTTTCCGATGTTCATCATCTTCTTCATCTCGGCGCTGGCCGAGACGAACCGCCCGCCCTTCGATCTGGTGGAAGCCGAGTCGGAACTCGTCGCGGGCTTCATGGTGGAATATTCCTCGACGCCCTACCTGCTGTTCATGCTGGGTGAATACGTCGCCATCATCAGCATGTGCGCCCTGATGACGATCCTGTTCGCCGGCGGCTGGCTGTCCCCGATCCCCTTCGCACCCTTCACCTGGGTGCCGGGCGTCGTCTGGTTCATCCTGAAGGTCACGGTTTTCTTCTTCATGATCGCGCTGGTGAAGGCCTTCGTGCCCCGCTATCGCTACGACCAGCTCATGCGTCTGGGCTGGAAGGTCTTCTTGCCGATTTCGCTCGCCATGGTGGTGATCGTGGCCGGCGTGCTCCAGTTCACCGGCTGGGGCAACTGAATGTCGCCCGGAGACAATCCGGGCCTCGTCGGCGCCTTGCTGGGGCTTTGCCTTGGCGTGGCGGAATATGTGATCGTATTGCGCATGATCGGCGCGGCCGTCGGCCGCGAAGCCAGGCGCGATCCGGCCAATGTCGATTTCGAGGGCTTCGGCGCCCGCATGCGTCCCATACGCATCGCGATGCTGGTCGGAGCCTTCGCTGTCCTGCCCGCGGTCGGCTATGTCGCCGGGCGGACGCTGTTGTAACGAGGTGGTTGGAATGAAACTCGACCGAGCCGCAAAGGCGCTCTTCCTGAAGGAGTTCGTCGGGGCCATTGGCCTTTCGATGCGCTATTTCTTCAAGCCGAAGGCGACCATCAACTATCCGCACGAGAAGAATCCGATCTCGCCGCGCTTCCGGGGCGAGCATGCCCTGCGCCGCTACCCCAACGGCGAAGAGCGTTGCATCGCCTGCAAGCTCTGCGAGGCGATCTGCCCGGCGCAGGCCATCACCATCGAGGCGGGGCCGCGCCGCAACGACGGCACCCGCCGGACGACGCGCTACGACATCGACATGGTGAAATGCATCTACTGCGGCTATTGCCAGGAAGCTTGCCCGGTCGACGCCATCGTCGAGGGGCCGAATCAGGAATTCGCGGTCGAGACCCGCGAGGAGCTCTATTACGACAAGCAGCGGCTGCTCGATAACGGCGCGCGTTGGGAACGCGAGATTGCCCGCAACATCTCGCTGGATGCTCCATACCGCTGAATGATGGCGGGTGCCCCCGCCGTGGAATTGACGCCGCCTCCGGAGCCTGTCAGGGCAGGGGGCGCGAAGACGAAAAGCCAGAGACCCCGGCGCAGCCAGCGTCCGGCACAACGAGGTTGATGCCATGAACGCCGCCGCGGCCTTCTTCTACATATTCTCGACCGTGATGATCGGCTCGGCCTTCATGGTCATTTCGGCGCGCAATCCCGTGCATTCGGTGTTGTTCCTGATCCTGGCCTTCGTCAACGCCGCCGGCCTCTTCCTTCTGCTGGGGGCCGAGTTCCTCGCGATGATCATCGTCATCGTTTATGTCGGCGCCGTGGCGGTGTTGTTCCTGTTCGTCGTCATGATGCTCGACGTGGACTTCGCCGAACTGAAGCAGGGCTTCCTGCAATACCTCCCGGTCGGCGCACTGATCGGCGTGGCGGTCCTGATCGAACTCGTGTTGGTCGTCGGCGCCTGGACCATGTCGCCTGCGGCGATCGGCTCCGTCGGCTCACCCGCGCCTTCGGACGTCTCGAACACGCTGGCGCTCGGGCGTGTGCTTTACACGAAGCACGTCTATTTCTTCCAGGCCGCCGGCCTCGTGCTTCTGACCGCCATGATCGGCGCGATCGTGCTGACGCTGCGTCACAAGCCCGACGTCAAGAGGCAGGACATCGCCGAGCAGAACGCGCGCGACAAGTCGGACGTCGAACTCAAGAAAGTGCCCTCGCGGGCAGGCGTGTGAGGAGCAGGTCATGATCATCGGTCTCAACCAATATCTGATCGTCGCCGCCATGCTGTTCACGCTGGGCATCGCGGGCATCATCCTCAACCGCAAGAACATCATCGTCATCCTGATGTCGGTCGAACTGATCCTGCTGTCGGTGAACATCAATCTGGTGGCCTTCTCGACCTTCCTCGGCGATCTGACCGGCCAGGTGTTCTCGCTCTTCATCCTGACGGTCGCGGCGGCGGAAGCCGCGATCGGTCTCGCGGTCCTGGTCACCTATTTCCGCAACCGCGGCTCGATCGCGGTTGAAGACATCAACATGATGAAGGGCTGAGCGGAAGCATGTACACCGCCATCGTCTTCCTGCCGCTTCTCGGCTTTCTCATCGCGGGCTTCTTCGGCCGCCAGCTCGGGCCGCGGCCCTCTGAACTGGTCACCACGGGGCTGCTCTTCGTCAGCGCGGCCCTGTCCTGGGTGGCCTTCGTCAACGTCGGCTACGGCAACGCGCCCCTGAGCGTGCCGGTCCTGTCCAACTGGATGACCTCCGGAACCCTGCGGGTCGACTGGGCGCTGCGGGTCGACACCTTGACCTCGGTCATGCTGGTGGTCGTCACCACGGTCTCGGCGCTCGTTCATCTTTATTCCATCGGCTACATGCACGAGGATCCGGCCCGGCCGCGCTTCTTCGCCTATCTGTCGCTCTTCACCTTCGCGATGCTGATGCTCGTGACGTCCGACAATCTCGTCCAGATGTTCTTCGGCTGGGAGGGCGTCGGTCTCGCCTCCTACCTGCTGATCGGCTTCTGGTACGAGAAGCCGTCGGCCAATGCCGCCGCCATGAAGGCCTTCGTGGTCAATCGCGTCGGCGATTTCGGTTTCGCGCTGGGCATCTTCCTGGTCTTCGCCCTGACCGGATCGGTCGCCTTCGACCAGATCTTCGCCGCCGCGCCCGGTCTCGCCAACAAGCCGATCCACGTCTTCGGCCTCAACGTCGACGGCATGACGATCACCTGCCTGCTTCTGTTCATGGGCGCGATGGGCAAGTCGGCGCAGTTCCTGCTGCACACCTGGCTGCCCGACGCGATGGAAGGCCCGACGCCGGTCTCCGCCCTTATCCACGCGGCCACCATGGTCACCGCGGGCGTCTTCATGGTGGCGCGCCTGTCTCCGCTGTTCGAGCAGGCCCCGGCTGCGCTGACGGTCGTGACCGTGGTGGGCGCCACCACGGCCTTTTTCGCAGCCACGATCGGGCTGGTGCAGAACGACATCAAGCGCGTCATCGCCTATTCGACCTGCT
>JAQGJH010000128.1 GCA_028290705.1 Hyphomicrobiales bacterium | reverse complement strand
GGCGATCTTGGGTTTCGCCGCCGTGACGGAGGCCAGGAAGGTCGACTTGCCGGCATTCGGCAGCCCGACCAGGCCCGCATCGGCGATCAGCTTCAGCCGCAGCCAGATGGTCATTTCGTGGCCGATCTGCCCGGGATTGGCGCGGCGCGGCGCCCGGTTGGTCGAGGTGGCGAAATGCGCATTGCCGAAGCCGCCGTTGCCGCCCCGCGCGATCACGACCCTCTGGCCCACCTCGGTGAGATCGGCGATCAACGTTTCGCCGTCCTCCTCGTAGATCTGCGTGCCCACCGGCACTTTCAGCGTGGCGTCGTCGCCGCGCCCGCCGGCCCGGTTGCGGCCCATGCCGTGCATGCCTGTCTTGGCCTTGAAGTGCTGCTGGTAGCGATAGTCGATCAGCGTGTTCAACCCGTCGACGCAGATCGCCACGACGTCGCCGCCGCGCCCGCCGTCGCCGCCGTCGGGGCCGCCGAATTCGATGAATTTCTCGCGCCGGAACGAGACGGAGCCCGCGCCGCCGTCGCCGGATCGGATGTAGATGCGGGCCTGATCGAGGAATTTCATGACGGTTTCCTATCCGAGGCGAAGCCGTGGGGCAATGCCGCGAGGTTTCGGACATCCGGGCCGGCCTGACCGGCCCGGATGAAAATCAAGCCGGACGCGTCGCCGCTCCCGGATGCAGGGCGATGCGCTCGGGCGCCGCCGACCGCGCCGCAAGCCAGTCCGCGCGCGAGATCGTGGCGGTCCGGAAACGATCCTTGCGGCCGTCGGGATCCGGCGCGAGGCACGCTTCCGACACCGGAAATCCGCAGCGCTGCAGAACCTTGCGGCCCGCCTCGTTGCCCGCCAGCAGGGGCGAATGCACGCGCCCGGCGCCGGAGAGCAGGAACGCCATGTCGATCGTGGCTTCCAGCGCCTCGCTCATCATCCCCTGACCCCAATAGGGACGCCCGAGCCAATAGCCGAGCACGAGATCGCCCGAGCCGCCATCCTGCGCCAGCACGCCGGCCATGCCGACCAGAGCCGAAGGATCGTTGCGCGGGCTGAGCGCCAGCACGAGACCCTGCCCCGACAGATTGGTCCGGCGGCTGCCGAGAATGAAATCCTCGGCTTCCGCCGCCTGCACCGGATGCGAAAGACACGTGGTCATGTCCGACACGGCTTTGTCGCCGGCCAGACGCGTGAAATCGGCCACGTCGGCGGCGCGCGGCCAGCGCAGCCAGAGGCGGCGGGTTTCAATCCGGAACACGTCGTCGCGGGTCAAATCCGGAAACATGGATCTCGCTCCAGTCCGTGGCGCGCCATGCGCCAGATACGACAAAGGGGAAGCGGTCTCCCACTTCCCCTCGGTTCCTTGCGGGAACTTGCCGGACTGTCGGATCATGTGGCCGAAGCCTCGATCCTGCGGTTCGTCTGAAGAACCAAGTCCACCGGGTCTGTGGGAGCCGGTGGAGGTCTTCGTCAAACCACCACCGTTATTCTGCGGCCTCGGCCATTGGAACGACCGCTACATAAGCTCGGCCGTTGCCTTTCTTGATGAATTGCACTTTTCCGTCCGTGAGGGCGAAAAGCGTATGGTCGACGCCAATGCCGACATTCGTGCCGGGATGCCATTTCGTGCCGCGCTGGCGCACGATGATGTTGCCGCCGATGACGGACTCGCCGCCGAACTTCTTCACGCCGAGACGACGGCCCTTCGAGTCGCGGCCGTTGCGGGACGAGCCGCCTGCCTTTTTGTGAGCCATGGAACTGCTCCGAACTTTGCACCCGCAGGGCTCGCGCCGAGGGGGAATGAATCTGTCTGGGTCTTTATAGCGTCAAAAAACCCGTTGCGAAACCGGCAAAGCCGCTGGCCTTACTCGGCCGCCGCGGCCTTCTTCTTCTCTTCGCCACCGGCCGAGATGCCGGTGATGCGCAGGATCGTCAGGTCCTGACGGTGTCCGCGCTTGCGCTTCGAATTCTTGCGGCGACGCTTCTTGAAGGCGATGACCTTCGGGCCGCGATCCTGTTCCACGATCTCGGCCGAGACCGACACGCCCGAAAGGAACGGCGCACCGATCTGCATGGAATCGCCATCGACCAGCATCAGGATGTCGTCGAACGTCACCTTGTCGCCGGGCTCGCCCGCGAGTGTCATGACGGTAATCTTGTCTTCGGCGGCAACCTTGTACTGCTTGCCGCCGGTTTTGATGACTGCGAACATCGTTTTTCCTCGTGTTCAATCCGGCTCTGCCCTCGGGGTATTCCCCCGGGACGGCCGGCTTCTTTGCAGGTGCAAACCAGCGTGGATGCTTGCGGCCGCGAGGATCCGAAAACCCAAACGAAAAACGCGGCAATGAAGCCGGGCGCCGAAGCGAGCGTTTTCCTAGGCGCTGGCGCTGCCTCTGTCAAGGCGGAGCGCATGTCGACAGCCCGATCCCGCCGCAGGGCATTGCCCATTCCTCAGGCAACGCTAGACTGCCGCCATGACCTACATCATCAACAACGACGACGTCGCCAAAGTCCTCACCATGCCGGACACGATCGCGGCCCTGGAGGCGAGCTATATCGCGCTTGCGGCCGGCGAGGCTGTCTGTCGGCCCCGGATCGACATCCGCATCCCGACCAGCGATCCGGCCAAGAACTACCAATGGGGCACCATGGAGGGCGGCTCGACGGGGGGCTATTTCGCCATCCGGATGAAGTCCGACATCGTCTACGAGACGGAATACCGGGGCGCTGTCACGCAGGAGAAATATTGCACCCGGCCCGGCCTGTTCTGCGGCCTGATCCTGCTCACCTCGATCGAGAACGGCGAGCCGCTGGCCTTCATCAACGACGGCCATCTCCAGCACATGCGGGTCGGCGGCGACGGCGGCATCGGCGTCAAATACATGTCGCGGGCCGATTCCGAGGTCGTGGGCATTCTGGGCTCGGGTGGCATGGCCCGCACCCACATGCAGGCCTTCACGGCCGTGCGAAACATCAGGAAAATCCAAGTGTTCAGCCCGACGCGCGCCAACCGCGAGGCCTTCGCGGCCGAGATGCGCGCGCTTTATGGCGTCGAGGCGCAGGTCTGCGACGCCCCCGAGCAGATCTATCGTGGCGCTCACATCGTCGCGGGCCTGACCGATTCCGCCATTCCGGTGCTTCAGGGAAGCCTGCTCGAAAAGGGCGCGCACATCGTCAACATCGGCGGCAGCGGCGTGCCCGACGACGCGAGTCTCGCGCGCGTCGACGTCTATCTGCGCTTCGGCGATGCGCCCGCCCCGGCCGGAAAACCCGAACTCGCCCTCACGGACGAATATATCGCCTGGGAGGCGCGCCCCAACGCCGCCAAATTCGGCGATGGCCGGCGCGGCAAGAAGGCCCATGGGATCACCATTCCCGACAAGCGCATCACTCTGGCGGACCTTCTCTCCGGCAAGGCGAAGGGCCGCACGTCGGACGACCAGATCACCTATTCGGAGCGCGGCAACCTCCAGGGCGCGCAATTCTACGCCGTCGCCGGAAAAGTCTTCGAACTCGCCCGCGAGGCCGGGCTCGGACGCGAGATCCCGACCGAATGGTTTCTGCAGGACATCCGCAACTGATCATCCGCCTGCACGCTCGGGTCACGCGTTGATGAGCCGGCTCGCCTTGCCTGCCCGGCGTCCACGATGCTAACGCTCTGCGGTCGCCCATCCCGCACCGCGAGCCCTCTCCTTCATGTTCAAGCGCCTTTACCACTGGACGCTCTCGCTCGCCGAGAGTCCGCGTGCCACCTGGGCGCTGGGCGGCATTGCTTTCGCCGAAAGCTCGTTCTTTCCCATTCCGCCCGACGTCATCCTCGTGCCCATGTCGCTCGCCAGGCCGAAGCGCGCCTGGTTTTACGCGGGCCTCTGCACGATCTGTTCGGTGGCGGGAGGCATTCTGGGTTACGCCATCGGCTGGCTGCTGTGGGACACGGTCGGCGCCTGGCTGATCAATCTCTACGGCTACGCTGCCCGCATGGACGCCGTGAAGGCGGGCTACGATCAATGGGGCTGGCTGTTCATTCTGGTGAAGGGCCTCACGCCCATCCCCTACAAGCTCGTCACCATCGTGAGCGGGCTGCTCGAGTATAATTTCTTCCTGTTTGTCCTGCTGTCGCTGATCACGCGCGGCGCGCGCTTCTTCCTGCTCGCGGGTCTGCTCCACAAGTTCGGCGAACCGATCAAGCGCCTGCTCGAGCGCCATTTCGCCACCTTCATGATTCTCATCGTGGTGATGATCGTCGGCGGCTTCTGGCTCGCCGGAAGGATGTTCTGATCCGCATCGGAATTGCGCCCATGAGCACCATGACGTCGCATACGGCGACCCGCCGCATCACGCCGGTTCGTGCCGCGCTTGCAACGCTCGCGCTGGCCTTCGCCACCATTGCGGGCGCGTGGATCTTCGAAGCCTACGGTTACCTTCCGTGCGAACTTTGCCTGCAGCAGCGCTGGGCCTATTACGCGGGCGTTCCGCTCGCGGCCTTGAGCGCAGCGCTGGCGCTCGCCGGCAAGAACGGCCCTGCCCGGCTCGGCCTCTCCCTGCTCGCGGTCCTGTTCTTCGGCAGCGCCATCTTCGGGGCCTACCACGCGGGTGTGGAATGGGGCTTCTGGCCCGGCCCTTCCGGCTGCACGGGAGCCGCCGGCGCGGCTGCGCCCAGCATGGATGCATTCCTGAGCCAGTTGCAGACCGTCAAGGTCGTGCGTTGCGATCAGGTCGCGATCCGCATCCTCGGGCTCTCTCTCGCAGGCTGGAACGCCATCGTCTCGGCGGCGATCTGCGGCCTGTCTCTGCTCGGCGCACGCAGCGCGCGCCCGGCCGCCTAGGCGCTCGCGCTCTCGTCGTCGAGCGCCAGACGCGCGCGCGCCCGCAGCTTTTCGGTCTCGCTCTTCAACTGTCCGCAGGCCGCCAGAATGTCCCGCCCGCGCGGCGTCCGCACCGGGCTCGCATAGCCGGCGTTGAAGACGATGTCGGAAAACTTCTCGATCGTCTCCCAGTCCGAACATTCGTATTGCGTGCCTGGCCAGGGATTGAACGGGATCAGGTTGATCTTGGCCGGCACGCCCTTCAGCAGCCGCACCAGCTCGCGCGCTTCGGCGGGTGAATCGTTGACGCCCTTCAACATCACATATTCGAACGTGATGCGGCGCGCGTTCGAGGCACCCGGATAGGCGCGGCAGGCCGCCATCAAATCGCGGATCGGATATTTCTTGTTCAGCGGAACGAGCTTGTTGCGCAATTCGTCGTTCACTGCATGCAGCGAGATGGCCAGCATGGTACCGGCGGCATCGCCCAGCGGCCCGATCTGCGGCACGACGCCCGAGGTCGACACCGTGATGCGCCGCTTCGACAGCGACAATCCCTCGCCGTCCGTCAGAACGCCGATCGCATCCGTCACCTGGTCGAAGTTATAGAGCGGCTCGCCCATGCCCATGAAGACGATGTTGGACACGGCGCGCACGCCCTCGCCCGAGGGGATCAGCCCGTCGGTCGGCGGCGTCTGGCCGGGAAAATCGCCGAGCATGTCGCGCGCCACCACGAGCTGCTGGACGATTTCCTGCGCGGTCAGGTTGCGCACGAGCTTCTGCGTGCCCGTGTGGCAGAACGTGCAGGTCAGCGTGCAGCCGACCTGGCTCGAGACGCACAAAGTGCCGCGATCGCTCTCGGGAATATAGACGCACTCGATTTCCGCGCCCTTGTCGCGCGCATCGACCGGCGGCATCCGCATCAGCCACTTGCGCGTGCCGTCGACCGAGACCTGCTGGGCCATGACCTGCGGGCGCGTCAGGGCATAGTGTTCGCTGAGCGTGGCGCGCAGCACTTTCGACACGTTGAGCATCGCGTCGAACGACGAGACGCCGTGAAAATAGATCCAGTGCCAGAGCTGGCCGACGCGCATGCGCCGCTCGCGCTCGGGCACCCCGATGCTGGCTAGGGCCTCGGAAAGCTGCGCGCGCGTCAGCCCGACCAGCGACGGTTTCACGGTCTCGGGCGCCGGCGCGGCGGCGGCCAGCGGCATCGTGTCCAGCACGGAATCGGTCATGGATCTCGTCGAAATGTTGGAAGGGTCGCGCTGCTCATAGCAGCTTTCGACCCATATGGGGAGCCCGCCGGCCTTTGCGAGCGCGGCCGTGCCCTAGAGCTTGCGCTCGACCGTCGACAAGGCGTCGGCCAGCCGCGCCTTGGCCGAACCCGGCTGCAGCGGCTTTTGTTGGCTCTCGTGCGGCGCCCAGCCGGACAGCCACAGGAACTCGAAAGTCGCCCGGACACGCCCGTCCGGATCGGCAAAGCGTTCCTGGTAAATCTCGGCCGCGCGCACGAGAACCCGCCGGCGCAACGGCCGCCGGTCGCGCGACAGCAGCACGTTGGTCGCCCCCATGGCGCGCAGATCGCGCAGAAGCGCGAACAGATGGTCATACCGAACCGTCAGCACGTCCACGTCTGTGACCGGCAGGGCGTAACCGGCGCGCTGCAGAAGTCCGCCCATGTCGCGCAGATCCGCGAAAGGCGATACCCGCGGGCTGACGCCGCCCGACACTTCGTCCTCGGCCGCCGCGAGACTGAGCCGCAATTCCTGCAGCGTCTGGCCGCCGGCCATGCAGGCCAGGAACAAGCCGTCGGGCCGCAGGACGCGCCGGATCTGGATCAGCGCCCCCGGCAGATCGTTGACGCCCTGCAGCGCCAGCGCCGAGACGACAAGATCGAAGCTTTGCGGCGCGAAAGGCAGCGCCTCCTCGTCGACGACGAGGCGCAAGCCCGCGCCACCGAGACTCTGGGGCAGCGGGCCGGCGCGAACGAACAGCTCGCCGCCGCGCGCCGCCAGCAGGCCGGCGAGCGCCGGCCCGGGCGTGCCGAGATCGAGCACCCGGGGAAACGGCCGCAGCACCGCCGCGAGCCTGTCGGGAAACTCCGCCGCCACGTGATCCAGCAGAAAGCCGGCGGCTTCGCGAGCGAGCGCGCGCGCCAGCCGCCGCCGGGCGAGCGGGCGATCGAAGACCAGATGGGCGGGGGGCTGCGACATGGGCCTCTTTATGGGGCGCACGCGGGCTCGGGTCCAGCCGGCCTGTTGCGTCCGCGGGCGCAATGCTAGGCTCACGCCATGACAGCCGCCGAGGACGCCCG
Source organism: Hyphomicrobiales bacterium (assembly GCA_028290705.1). Lineage (GTDB taxonomy): Bacteria > Pseudomonadota > Alphaproteobacteria > Rhizobiales > Beijerinckiaceae > Terripilifer. The sequence continues at coordinate 12,781 of JAQGJH010000128.1, read as the reverse complement.
ATCGCATGTCAGCCTTGCCGCCTGGCGCGGCTTTCTCGCCCGCGCCGCCACGGCGCTGGCCGACGCCGTCTATCCGCCGTCCTGCCTCGCCTGCCGCTGCGCCACCGAGGCGGCGGGCACGCTCTGCCCGGCCTGCTGGTCGCGCATGCCCTTCATCGAGCGGCCCTTCTGCGAGCGGCTCGGCACGCCCTTTCCGCAGGATCTCGGCGACGGCCTGCTCTCGCCCGCCGCCATGGCGGAGCCGCCGGTCTTCAGCCGCGCCCGCGCCGTCGCGCTCTACGAGGAAGGCCCGGCCCGGCGTCTGGTGCAGCGCCTCAAATATGGCGACCGGCTCGATCTCGCGCCCGCTATGGCGCGCTGGATGACGCGCGCCGGCAAGGACCTTCTGGCCGACGCCGACCTGCTGGTCCCGGTTCCGCTGCATCGCTGGCGGCTTTTCTCGCGCCGCTTCAACCAGGCGGCCGTCCTCGCCCGGGCGATCGGCCGGCAGAGCGGCGTCGACTTCGATCCGGCGATCCTCGCCCGCGTCCGCCCCACCCGCCCGCAGGTCGGCCTCACCCGCGCCCAGCGGGCCGACAACGTCCAGGGGGCCTTCGCGGCCCCGGAGGCGTTCCGCCACCGGCTCGACGGCCGCAAGGTGGTCCTGGTCGACGACGTGCTCACCTCCGGCGCGACGCTCAATGCCGCCGCGCGCGTGCTGATCCGGGCCGGCGCCGCGCGGGTCGACGCCCTGGTGTTCGCCCGCGTCATGACACACGGGTTGTGACGAGGCCCTGCAGGGACATATAAGGAGCCCAACCGACACACCGAGAGGCCAGTCCTTCATGGCGCCCGTCACGATCTACACCAAAAGCACCTGTGGCTATTGCATGCGCGCCAAGTCGCTGCTCACCCGCAAGAACGTCAAGTTCGAGGAAATCTCGGTCGATGGCGACCCGAAGGCCCAGCAGGCCATGGCCGAGCGCGCCAAGGGCGGCTGGACGGTTCCGCAGATCTTCATCGGCGAGACGCATGTCGGCGGCTGCGACGACCTCCATGCGCTGGAGCGCGCCGGCAAGCTCGACGCCTTGCTGAACGCCTGAACGGACGACCCCGATGATCAAATACGCCCTGGTCTGCGACGCCGCCCACGAATTCGAAAGCTGGTTCGCCAGCAGCGGCTCCTACGACACGCAGGTCCGGCGCGGTTTCGTCACCTGCCCGTACTGCCAGTCGCCGAAAGTGTCCAAGGCCGTCATGGCCCCGAACGTCGCCCGGACCGACAAGCCGGGGCGCGAACGCGCGGTCAATCCGCCCGAGCCGTCGAACGACACGGGCGCGCCAGCGGTGCAGCCGCAGCAGATGGCTTTGCTCGACGAGCGCCAGCAGGCCCTGCGCGAGATGATCCGTGAATTGCACGAGAAGATCGTCCAGTCGTCAGACGACGTCGGCGAGGCCTTCCCGGAGGAAGCCCGCAAGATGCACGACGGCGAGACGCCGACGCGCTCGATCCGCGGCAAGGCGAGCTTCGAGGAGGCCCGCGCGCTGCTCGAGGACGGCATCCCGGTGCTGCCAATTCCCGATCTGCCGGAAGAGCGGAACTAGCCGCCCCCGCAAGCCATCCCTGATATGAAAACGGCGGCGCTCGCGGGCGCCGCCGTTTCCTTTTGCATCAGGCCCGCTGGCCCGAACCGATCAGCCGCTCGTGGCTGCGGTCGGACGTCAGCCCGCCCGCGATGAAGACGACCGCCAGGAAGAGCACGCCGGTGTTCAACCAGATCCAGGTGGGAATGACGAATTCCTGCATGATTACACTCCAGAGGTTGGATAGGAGTTTCAGGCTTCCTGTTCGACCGGTTTGCCATGCGCGCGGCGGCTGAGGACGTACCCCAGTCCGATCACGAGCGCCGCGCAGAAGCCTGCCGCCCAAAGTTCCCACGTATGCACGAAGGCCGGTCCGAGCTGCTGCACGAGCCAGGGATCGCTGATGAACATCTCGCCCGCGACCCAGCCCAGCAGGCCCGCGCCGGCCCAGACGAGGATCGGGAAGGCCGCCAGCAGGCGCATGATCAGCGCCGCACCCGCGATGATCAGCGGGATCGAGATCGCCAGCCCGATGATCAGCAGCGGCGTCGAATCCTTCGCCACGGCCGCGATGGCCAGCACGTTGTCGAGGCTCATCACCGCATCGGCGATCGCCACCGTGCGCACCGCGTGCCAGAGCCGGTCGGTTTCCTTGACGTGACCGCCCTGCTCTTCCTCGCCCTGCACGAGCTTGACGGCGATCCACAGCAGCAGGAGAGCGCCGGCCATCTTCAGGAACGGCGTCGACAGCAGCGTCGCCACGATGATGGTGAAAACGATGCGCAGCGCCACCGCCACCAGCGCGCCGATGATCATGCCGGAGCGCTGCTTGTTGGCCGGCAGGCCGCGGCACGCCATCGCGATCACGACCGCATTGTCGCCGGAGAGAATGAGATTGATCCAGATGATCTGGAGCAGCTTGAGAAGTTCGGGACCCAGGTTTTCCATGATGTGACGCCGGAATGAGAGACGGTCGCGCCGGCGAGGCCGCAGGTTGCTGCAGCAATCGTCGAGAGGCGCGCACCGCGAGGGAATCTGTGGTCGGGATGGCTGGGGATGACGCCCGGACGCCCGCTTGGGCATGATCCGGAACGTGCAGGCAGACGCATCCCGGCGGACGCGCATCACGGGCGGATCGGAATCCGCCGGACGCGCGCAGTCGCGGCAGCGTCAGATGGTCGGAGGGCCGGTGGCGCGATGGGCGCAGAAATGTCCGGAGGACGACGGATCCGCATGCGCCGGGCAAATGGCGAGATCGGCCGAAAGCGCGAAGGCGAGCCGGCGACCAGACGCGCCCGCGGCTCCGTCGCGCGTCGATTCTTCCTCGGACTCTTCAGAAAGCGTCGTCAAAACCGCCAGCGGCGACGCGCTGTTGGGATGCCGCTCGTCCTGCACGAGGACATGCTCGATGCCGGTCGCGCCACGGAACAATCCATGCACGTCGGGAACCAGCGTCGCCAGCACCGCAAAGAGCGCCAGGGCCGTTCGTGCCAGATGAAGGTTGAGCCGCGGTCGCAGAGGCGTCGTCCCTTGGAGCCTTTTGATTGAACGTGCGACTGTTGAAGAAGCCGCAAGGCGAGTCAAGCGCGACCGCGAGCTGAAGCGATCATTTGAATGCCGCTCAGCCGGCCGCCCGTCGCCCCGCCAGCATGTAGTTCACGTCGCGGTCGCGGCCCTTCGACCAGGCGTCGCGCAGCGGATTGTAGACCACGCCGGTCATGTCGAAGACATCGATGCCGCCCGCCGCCATCGCATCCTCGAGCTCGCGCGGCGTGACGAATTTCTCCCATTGATGCGTGCCGCGCGGCACCCAGCGCAACACGTATTCGGCGCCCACGATGGCGAGCGCGAAACTCTTCAGCGTCCGGTTCAGCGTCGCGGCGAACATCAGCCCGCCGGGCCGCACCAGAGACGCCGCCGTCCCGACGAAGCCGCGCATGTCGGTGACGTGCTCGACCACCTCCATGGCCAGCACCACGTCAAAGGTCACGCCCGTCGCCGCCAGCTCCTCGGCGGTGATCGCCCGGTAGTCGATGCTCAACCCGCCGTCTTCGGCATGCCGCCCCGCGATCCTGACGTTGCCGGGCGCCGGATCGATCCCCGTCACGGTCGCGCCGAGCCGCGCCATGGGCTCGCACAAAATGCCGCCGCCGCAGCCGATGTCGAGGATGCGCAGGCCCGCCAGGGGCCGGGCCTTGAGCGGATCGCGCAATCCGCCGTCCGGACAGACGAAATGCTCGCACATGTGGTCGCGCAGATACTGGATGCGCACGGGATTCATCTTGTGCAGCGCCGCCATCGAGCCGCCGGGCGCCCACCAATCGTCGCCGAGCCTCTCGAACCGCGCGACATCCGCCGCATCCACGCTCGAACCCGCTCCCGCTCCGCCCGCCATCGTCTGCACTCCAAAACGGCCGATTGACACAAAACCGAGCCGCCGTCATCTATACGCGCCCCGCGGCCCGGGGGCGAGCGGCGCGATGCCGCGCAGCCTCGGCCCGCTCCCGAAGCGAGAGAAGCGAACAGCGCCGCCATGGCCCGACTGGTGATGAAATTCGGCGGCACGTCCGTCGCCAACATCGAGCGCATCAAGAATGTCGCGCGCCACGTTCAGCGCGAGGTCGAGGCCGGCCAGGACGTCGCCGTCGTGGTCTCGGCCATGTCCGGCAAGACCAACGAACTCGTCGCCTGGTGCAAGGAGGGCGCGGCCCTCTATGACGCGCGCGAATACGATGCCGTGGTCGCGTCGGGCGAGCAGGTCACCTCCGGACTTCTCGCCATCGTGCTGCAGGACATGGGCATCAAGGCCCGCTCCTGGCAGGGCTGGCAGATCCCGATCCGCACCTCCGATGCGCATGGCTCGGCCCGCATCGAGGCGATCGACCCCGCGGCGCTGAACGAGGGCTTCGCGCGCGGCGAAGTCGCCGTCATCGCCGGCTTCCAGGGCGTCCACGCCGCCACCGGCCGCCTGACCACGCTGGGTCGCGGCGGCTCCGACACCAGCGCGGTCGCCATCGCGGCCGCCATCGGGGCGGATCGCTGCGACATCTACACCGACGTGGACGGCGTCTACACGACGGACCCGCGCATCGTTCCCAAGGCGCGCCGGCTCGACCGCGTCGCCTTCGAGGAAATGCTCGAAATGGCTTCGCTCGGCGCCAAGGTGCTGCAGGTGCGCTCCGTCGAGGTCGCCATGGTCCACAAGGTCAAGACCTTCGTGCGCTCGTCCTTCGACGACCCGGCGGATCCGAAGCCAGGCACGCTCATTTGCGACGAGGAGGATATCGTGGAACAGCAGGTCGTCACCGGCATCGCCTATTCGAAGGACGAGGCCCAGATCACCCTGCGGGACGTGGCCGACAAGCCGGGCGTCGCCGCGGCCATCTTCGTGCCCCTGGCCGAATCGAACATCAACGTCGACATGATCATCCAGGTGGTCTCGGACGACGCCAAAACCACCGACCTGACCTTCACGGTCCCGACCGCCGATTACGAGCGCGCCCGCAAGATCCTGGAAAACGCCAAGGCCGACATCGGCTATGAGGGGATCCACGGCGCTACCGACGTCGTCAAGGTGTCGGCCATCGGCATCGGCATGCGCTCCCATGCGGGCGTCGCCGCCCGAGCCTTCAAGGCGCTGTCCGACAAAGGCATCAACATTCGGGCCATCACCACCAGCGAGATCAAGTTCTCGGTGCTGATCGGCGCCGAGTACACCGAGCTCGCGGTGCGCACGCTGCACACGCTCTACGGTCTCGACAAGGCCTGAACCCGGCCGCCGGGCGCGCGACGCCCGGCCCATCCTTTTGTGTGCTCTGCAGCATTCCTCCCGGGTCTGCAGCCGCCCCTCGCATTGACAGAATTGCATATGCCGTCGCGCTTGCGGTCCGGGGCTTGCATTCGTATAGGAGCGAGGATGCCCCGGACGGTTGCGCCGCCCGGGCACCAGCAAGGCGGCCCGGCGGGGCCCACGGGGCCGACTGGCCGGACGGGATGAACGAATGCGTGGCGCTCTTGGCGGACCGCGTCTGCTGCTACGCCGGATCCGCGAAGCCATGGCGGAGCCGGTCAACGCGCAGGCGCGTCTCGACAAGATCGTCGTTCACATCGCCTCCAACATGGTGGCGGAAGTCTGCTCGGTCTACGTTCTGCGCGACGACGGACGGCTCGAACTCTTCGCCACCGAGGGCCTGAACCGCGAGGCCGTCCATCTCACCACCATGCGGTCGGGCGAGGGTCTCGTCGGCCTGATCGCCGAAAGCGCCGAATCGCTCGCGCTTTCCGACGCGCAGGCGCATCCCGCCTTCTCGTACAAGCCCGAGACCGGCGAAGAAATCTATCACTCCTTCCTGGGCGTGCCGATCTTGCGCGGCGGCAACACGCTGGGCGTGCTGGTCGTCCAGAACAAGGCCCGGCGCGCCTATTCCGAGGAGGAGGTCGAGGCGCTCCAGACGACCGCCATGCTGCTCGCCGAGATGATCGCATCCGGCGAGTTGCAGTCGATCGTCCGCCCCGGCGCCGACATCGCGCTGCGCCGCCCGATCGCCCTCAGCGGCTCGGCCATCGCCGACGGCGTCGGACTCGGCCACGTCGTGCTGCACGAGCCGCGCGTCGTCATCAAGCAGCTCATCTCCGACGATCCCGTCAAGGAACAGGGCCGGCTCGACACCGCCATCGAGGCCGTGCGCCACACCATCGATGCGCTCATCGACCGCGGCGACCAGGCGGGGCCGGGCGAGCATCTCGAGGTGCTCGAGACCTTCCGGATGTTCGCCCACGATCGCGGCTGGATCCGCCGGCTGCGCGAAGCCGTCATGTCGGGCCTCACGGCCGAAGCGGCGGTGGAGCGGGTGCAGAACGACGCGCGCGCCAAGCTGCAGCGCCGCACCGACCCCTATCTGCGCGAGCGCCTGCACGATCTGGACGATCTCGCCAATCGCCTGCTGCATGAGCTGACTGGCGAAAGTTTCGTCGTCGCCCACGAGGACATGCCCGACAACGCCATTCTGGTGGCCCGGACCATGGGCCCGGCGGCGCTGCTCGACTATGACCGCAAGAAGCTCCGCGGCCTCGTGCTCGAGGAAGGCAGCCCGTCGAGCCACGTCGCCATCGTGGCCCGCGCGCTCGGCATCCCGACCGTCGGCGAAGTCCCCAACATCGTCGACCTGGTCGAGCCCAACGACGCCATCATCGTCGACGGCACGTCGGGCGACGTCCAGCTGCGCCCGCAGCCCGACGTGCAGGCCGCCTATGGCGAGAAGGCGCGGCTGCGCGCCCGCCGCCAGGAGCAATATCACAAGCTGCGCGACGTGCCCTCGCGCACCCGCGACGGCGTCGACATCGGCCTGCACATGAACGCAGGGCTGCTCGTCGACCTGCCGCACGTCGCCGAGACCAACGCCGAATCCATCGGGCTCTTCCGCACCGAGCTGCAATTCATGATCGCTCCGCAATTCCCGCGGATGATGCAGCAGCTCGCCCTCTACCAGACCGTGTTCGACGCCGTGCAGGATCGCCCCGTCACGTTCCGGACGCTGGATATCGGCGGCGACAAGATCCTCCCCTACATGGCGAGCTTCGAGGAGGACAATCCTGCGCTCGGCTGGCGCGCCATCCGCATCGGCCTCGACCGGCCGGGCCTGCTGCGCTCGCAATTGCGCGCCATGCTGCGCGCCGGGGCGGGCCGCGACCTGCGCATCATGTTCCCGATGATCGCCACCTGCGCCGAATTCGACGCCGCCAAGGCGATCGTCGGCCGCGAGCTGACGCATCTGCGCCGCCACGGCTACGACATGCCGCGCGACCTCAAGCTCGGCATCATGATCGAGGTGCCGTCGGTTCTGTGGCAGCTCGACGAGATCCTGCCGCGCGTCGATTTCGTCTCGGTCGGCTCGAACGACCTCGTGCAATATCTCTTCGCCGCCGACCGCGACAACCGCCGCGTCGCAGATCGCTTCGACCCGATGTCGCCGCCGGTCCTGCGCGCGCTGAAGTCGATCACCGACCGGGCCGCCGTCCACGGCACGCCCGTCACGCTCTGCGGCGAGATCGGCGGCCGTCCGCTCGAAGCCATGGCGCTGATCGGTCTCGGCTACAGGGGTTTCTCGATGTCGGCCGCCTCGATCGGCCCGGTCAAGGCCATGCTGCTGAGCCTCGACACGCGCGAGATCGCCGCCTTCCTGGCGCAACTTCTCGACGCACAGAGCGGCGCGCCCTCGGTGCGCGAGGAATTGCGCGCCTTCGCGGAAGCCAAGGGCGTGCCCTTGTAGATCCAGAGGCCGCCTGCCCCCGCGCGCCGCTCCCGCTTCCGGATCCGACACCATGCTCCCGCAAGACAAGCTCGACCTGATTTCACGCCGCCACGAGGAGATCTCGGCCCGCCTCGCCGGCGGCGCGACGGGTGCGGATTTCGTCGCCCTGTCGCGCGAACTGGCCGATCTCGATCCGGTCGTGGCCGCGATCCATGCCTGGCGGCGTCAGCAGGACGATCTCGCGGGCATCGACGCCATGCTGGCCGACGCCGCCACGGACCCGGAGATGCGCGAACTCGCCGAGGCCGAGCGCGACGAAGCGCGCGCCAGGCTCGACGAACTCGAGCAGCAGATCAAGATCGCGCTGCTGCCCCGCGACGTCGCCGACGAGCGCGGCGCGATCCTCGAACTGCGCGCCGGCACGGGCGGCGACGAGGCCTCGCTCTTCGTCGGCGACCTCCTGCGCATGTACCAGCGCTATGCCGACCTGCACGGCTGGAAGATGGAGATCATCTCGGCCAGCGAGGGAACGGCGGGCGGCTACAAGGAAGTCGTCGCCTCGGTCAGCGGACGCGGCGTCTTCGCGCGGCTGAAATTCGAGTCGGGCGTCCACCGCGTCCAGCGCGTGCCCGCCACCGAGACGCAAGGGCGCATCCACACCTCCGCCGCCACCGTGGCGGTCCTGCCCGAGGCCGAGGAGGTGGACGTCGCCCTCAACGAGGCCGATCTGAAGATCGACACGATGCGCGCCCAGGGCGCGGGCGGCCAGCACGTCAACAAGACGGAATCGGCGATCCGCATCACCCACGTTCCCACCGGCACCATCGTGTTCGTGCAGGACGAGCGCTCCCAGCACAAGAACCGCGCCCGCGCCATGGCGCTGTTGCGGGCGCGGCTCTACGACGAGCAGCGCCAGAAGCTCGATTCCGAACGCGCCGCCGACCGCAAGAGCCAGGTCGGCTCCGGCGACCGCTCCGAGCGCATCCGGACCTACAACTTTCCGCAGGGTCGCCTCACCGATCACCGCATCAACCTGACGCTCTACAAACTCGACAAGGTCGTGGCCGGGGATGCGCTCGACGAGGTGATCGATCCGCTGATCACCGAGCACCAGGCGGCGCAACTCGCGGCCGAACGTTGACGAGGGCTCGCGCGCCTGTGCACAGGCGCCATGCGCCGGGCCGCCGGATCGGCTTGCCACAGATGGAAAATCCACGTCACATGACGAGCGCAGGTTACCAGCCGGGACAGGACGCGCGGGCGCGGGTTTTTCGGGCTTCAGGGGGCGGACGATGACCGGGAACACCAATGGCGGCGGCACGGCTGCGGGCTTCGCGTCGGCGCTTTTCGGCCAGAGCGCCCGCGAGGACCTGCAGCGCTACAACGTCCACGGGCTTGCGCAGCTGGCCGCCGCCGCGTGGCGGCATCTCTCCGCGCCGCGCTACGACGACGAGCCCAGCCTCGTCATCTTCGATCCGGAAGATCCGAGCCTCTCGGACGTGACCGTCATCGAGGTCGTCAACGACGACATGCCGTTCCTGCTCGATTCGACCCTCGCCGAACTCAACGAACAGGGCTGCGAGCTTCGCCTCGTGGCGCATCCGATCCTCGATGTCGAGCGCGCCCAGGACGGCTCGCTCTTCGCCCTCGCGACCCGCCAGGGCGCCGGCACGCGCCGCGAGAGCCTGATCCACGTGCACATCACCCGCACGCCCGATCCGTCGCGGCCGCAGCGCCTGGGCCAGGCCCTGGAGGCGATCTACGCCGACGTGCGCCGCGCCTACACGGACTGGCCGGCCATGCAGGACCGGCTGACCCGCGCCGCCGCAGACTACCGCGCCGCGCCTCCCAACCTCCCGGCCGACGAACTCGCCGAAGCCGTCCAGTTCCTCGACTGGCTGGCGGCCGACAATTTCACCTTCCTGGGCATGCGCGAATACCGCATCGAGGAGATCGGCCCGGTCAACGAGCCCGACTTCAACGCGGTGGGCGAATCCGGGCTCGGCATTCTCCGCGATCCCGCCGTGAAAGTGCTGCGGCGCGGGCGCGAGCTCGTCACCATCACGCCCGAAGTGCTGCAATTCCTTCGCGAACCGCAGGCGCTGATCATCGCCAAGGCCAACGTGCGCTCGAAAATCCATCGCCGCGCGCACATGGATTACATCGGCATCAAGCAGTTCAACGACGATGGCATGCTGTGCGGCGAGTTGCGTCTCGTCGGGCTCTTCACCTCGACCGCCTACACGCGCTCGACCAGCGCCATTCCCTACATCCGCCACAAGGTCGCGAGGGTTCTGCAGGCCGCGCATTTCGACGCCCAAAGTCATTCCGGAAAAATGCTCGCCAACGTGCTCGAGACGTTTCCGCGCGACGAACTCTTCCAGATCGACGTTCCGACTTTGGCGGAATTCGCCCACGAGATCGCATCGCTGTCGGATCGTCCGAGACTCCGCGCGCTGGCGCGCATCGATCGCTTCGACCGGTTCGTCTCGGTCCTGACCTATTTTCCGCGCGACCGTTACGATACCGGCGTGCGCCGCAAGGCCGAGGCATTCCTGGCCGGCGTCTACAAGGGCCGCGTCTCGGCAGTCTATCCCTTCTATCCCGAAGGTCCGCTCGTCCGCGTCCATTTCATCATCGGACGGGACGAGGGCAAGACGCCCGTGGTGCCGCGCGACCGGCTCGAAGCCGGGCTTGCATCGATCTCGCGCACGTGGGGCGACAACCTGCGCGAGGCGCTGCTGGCGGGCGAGGCCAACGGGCCGGCCCGCGCCATGCTGTTCGGCGACGCCTTCTCGCCCGAATATATGGCGCGCTACGACGCGGCCCAGGCCATGGACGACATTGCGACGCTCGAGCGCCTGACACAGCACGAGCCCAGCGCCTTCGTGATGCGGCCGGAAGGCGGCGAAAACGACCAGGTGTCCCTGCGGGTCTTTTCGCTCGGCCGGCCCATGCCGCTCTCCGAACGCGTGCCGGTGCTGGAAAACCTTGGCTTCCGTGTCGTCAGCGAGGATACGGCGGGCATTCAGACGCCTGCCGGCGCGGTCTGGCTGCACGACATGACGCTGTCGCATGCGGCTGGCCCGCAGGCCGTCGCCGAGCGCCGCTACGCCATCGAGACGCTGCTGCGCGCCGTCGCCTACGGCGAGGCCGAAAGCGACGGCTTCAACGCCCTCGTGGTGTCGCCCGGGCTGTTGTGGCGCGACATCGCGCTGCTGCGTGCGCTCGCGCGCTATCTGCGCCAGGCCGGCATTGCCTTCTCGCAATCCTATCTCTGGGCCGCCCTCACCCAGAATCCATTGATCGCCGATGCGCTGCTCCGCCTGGTTTATGCGCGACTCGATTCCGACCAGGAGATCGAACCCGATGCGCGCGAGCAGCGCGAGAAGGAGATCGTGGCCGAGATCGAGGACCGCCTCACCTCCGTGACGAGTCTCGACGAGGACCGCATCCTGCGCCGCTTCGTCAACGTCATCCGGGCGTCGATCCGCACCAATTACTTCCAGCTCGACGAAAACGGCGCGCCGCGCCCCACCATCGCATTCAAGTTCGAAAGCCGCCGCATCGACGATCTGCCTCTGCCGCGCCCGCTTTACGAGATCTCGGTCTATTCGCCGCGCGTTGAGGGCATCCATCTGCGTTTCGGCAAGGTCGCGCGCGGCGGCATCCGCTGGTCGGACCGCCAGCAGGATTTCCGCACCGAGGTGCTCGGCCTCGTCAAGGCCCAGCAGGTCAAGAACGCCGTCATCGTCCCGGTCGGCGCCAAGGGCGGATTCTTCCCGAAGCGCCTGCCGCCCGCGAGCGACCGCGAGGCCTTCATGCAGGAAGGCGTCGCCGCCTACGAGATCTTCATCGGCGCTCTGCTCGACCTCACCGACAATCTGGTCGAGGGCCGTGTGGTCCCGCCGGCCCACACCTATCGGCACGACGGCGACGACCCCTATCTGGTGGTTGCGGCCGACAAGGGCACGGCGACCTTCTCGGACATCGCCAATGACATTTCGCTGCAGCGCGGACATTGGCTCGGCGACGCCTTCGCGTCGGGCGGCTCGGCCGGCTACGACCACAAGAAGATGGGCATCACGGCGCGCGGCGCCTGGGAGGCGGTGAAGCGCCACTTCCGCGAGCGCGGGACCGACATCCAGACGACGCCCTTCACGGTGGCGGGCGTCGGCGACATGTCGGGCGACGTCTTCGGCAACGGCATGCTGCTGTCGAACGAGATCCGCCTCGTGGCCGCCTTCGATCATCGCGACATCTTCATCGATCCAGCGCCCGACGCGGCGGCCTCACTCGCGGAACGCGCGCGCCTGTTCGCGCTTCCGCGCTCGAGCTGGCGCGACTACGACGCCGGCCTGATCTCGAAGGGTGGCGGCATTTTCTCGCGGCAGGCGAAGCAGATTCCGCTCTCTCCCGAAATGCGCGCGCTGCTGAAGATCGAGGCCCTGTTCGCCACGCCGCAGGACGTCATCCGCGCCATTCTGCGCGCCGAGGTCGATCTGCTCTGGTTCGGCGGCATCGGCACCTATGTGCGCGCCAGCCATGAAGCCGACGAGCAGGTCGGCGACCGCAGCAACGACGCGATCCGCGTCACCGCGCCTGAACTCTGCTGCAAGGTGATCGGCGAAGGCGCCAATCTCGGCGTCACCCAGCGCGGCCGCATCGAGGCGGCGATGCGCGGCGTCAGGCTCAACTCCGACGCCATCGACAATTCGGCGGGCGTCAACACGTCCGACATCGAGGTCAACATCAAGATCGCGCAGAGCGCCGCGGTGCGCGAAGGACGGCTCGATCTGCCGGGCCGAAACGAACTTCTCGCCTCGATGACGAACGACGTGGCGGCGCTCGTTCTCGCCAACAATTACCGGCAGACGCTCGCTTTGTCGCTCGCCCAGCGGCGCGGCCCCGAGGACGTCGGCTTCGCGATCCGCCTCATGCAGACGCTCGAGAAGCAGGGCCGCCTC
>JAQGJH010000040.1 GCA_028290705.1 Hyphomicrobiales bacterium | reverse complement strand
TGATCTCGTGATCAAGCGCCTGTTCATCGCTCTATTCGTTCTCGCGGGCGCGGGTGCGGGCATTTTCTGGTGGCTCACGACGCCCGTGCGCGCCGTCCCGGTCGACGCCAATGCGGCGCTCGAGAAGACCGGGGACGCCACGCGCGGTCAGGTGGTGTTCAACGCCGGCGGCTGCGCCTCCTGCCACGCGACGCCGAAGCAGGAGGACAGGCTGCGTCTCGGTGGCGGGCTTGAGTTGAAGTCGCCTTTCGGCACTTTCGTGGCGCCCAACATCTCTCCCCACTCGCGCGATGGCATCGGCAACTGGAAGGTCGCGGATCTCGCCAACGCCATGCTGCGCGGCGTTTCGCCCGATGGCGCGCATTATTATCCGTCGTTCCCATACACGACTTACGCGCACGCGAAGATCGAGGACGTGGCCGACCTGATGGCCTATCTGCGCACGCTGCCGCAGGTGGAGGGCAAGGCGCCGCCGCACGACATCGGCTTCCCTTTCAACATCCGGCGCGGCCTCGGCTTGTGGAAGCAACTGTTCCTCGACACGACGCCGGTCGCGGTAGATTCGACGAAGAGCCAAGAGTGGAACCGCGGCCGCTACCTCGTGGATGCGCTGGGGCATTGCGCCGAATGTCATTCGCCGCGCAATCCCATCGGCGGCATCGTCGCCGAGGATCGATTTGCCGGAGGGGCGGATCTCGAAGGGCGCGGATGGGTGCCCAACATCACGCCGTCTCCCAAGGGGATTGGCTCTTGGACGAAAGCGGATATTTCCGAACTGCTGGCGACGGGCTTCACGCCGGAATACGACTCGGTCGGTTCGTCGATGGCGGACGTCGTCAAGAATACCGCGGCTTTGCCCAAGTCCGATCGCGACGCGATGGCGGAATATCTGAAAAGCCTTCCGCCGCGTGATGGACCGGCGCGCCCGACGAAGAAGTAAGCTTCCCGCAAGCCTTGGCGAAGCAACGGCTTGCAATTAGCATGATCGCGCCGACACTGATGGCTTGCGATTCGCGAGCCCATTCGACATGCCTTCCACGCCAGAACCCGCCGGTTTGCAGGACGCCGACTTCGAGACCATCGAAGCCGCGGTGAACGAGACTGCGCGCGGTCGCTGGTTCCTGGCTGAGTTCGCACGACGCAACAGGGCCGCCGAGACCGACCGGCTCGTCGCGTCTCTGCGGCGCATCGAGCGCGCGGTCGACGCCGCGCCGCCTGCGCCCTTCGACGCCTTGCACCTCAGGGGGGCGGCCGATGATCTGGCGCGTAATCTCGAAGACATCGTCAGGCAGCTGCGGGCCACGCGTTCAGGCAGCTACATCAGCGGTGCGCTGGCCGAACAGGCAATGCGCGCTGCGCGACTTGCCGACGACCTGCGCCGCGATGCCGATCCCGCGTCGCTCGCTGCTTCAGCGCCGGTGCTTCGACTGGAATCGCGCAACTCAGCCGATGACGCCGAAGAGCGCCGCCTCATCGCGCAGCGCATGATCGAGCCGACGGCCTTTTTCGTTCCCAAGGACGATGCGCCCGCGCCGCCGCAACGCGCCGAGGTCCACGAACTCGGTCAACAAGGCCGGCTCACCGACAGGCTCGAAGCCATGCGCCGACTCGACACCTCGTCGGCCACCTCAGCCGGGAGCATGGCTACGTCTCAGCCGGCCGCCGTGGCCTTGGCCGACATCGACGCCATGCCGCTGCGCGACAGGTTGCGCTTCTTCGGTTGATCCTCCGGGGCCTGACGGCGTAAAGCCATGACGAGCGCGGTTTTCGCCGCGCCCGGTGCAACGTCCGCGTCGATGCGCGGCGCGACAGGGTGACGTCATGGATCTCGGATTGAGCGGCCGCACGGCGATCGTTTGCGCTTCCAGCAAGGGTCTCGGCCGCGCCTGCGCGCAGGCGCTCGCGGAAGCCGGATGCACGGTCGTGATCAACGGCCGCAACGCCGATTCGCTCGCCCGCACGGCGGACGAGATGTCGAAGGCCACCGGCGCGAAGGTGATCGCGGTCGCGGGCGACGTCGGCACCGAAGCGGGGCGCGCGGCCATCCTGGCCGCCTGTCCGTCGCCCGACATTCTGGTGAACAACAATTCCGGGCCGCCGCCCAAGGATTTCCGCAAGCTCAGCCATGCCGAGCTGGTGGCGGGCGTCGAGGCCAACATGCTGACGCCCATCGCGCTGACGCAGGCGGTGATCGACGGCATGGTGGAGCGCCGCTTCGGGCGCATCATCAACATCACGTCGGGCTCGGTGAAGATGCCGCTGGCCGGCCTCGATCTTTCCTCTGGCGCGCGCGCCGGCCTCACGGCGTTTCTGGCGGGCGTGGCGCGCGAGGTGGCGCATGCCAACGTCACCATCAACAACATCCTGCCGGGCGCGTTCGACACCGACCGGCTGAAGAGCGCGGCGCAGAAGCAGTCGGAGCTCAAGGGCGTGCCGGTGGCTCAGTTGCAGGAGCAGCGGCGGCAGTCGATCCCCGCAAAACGTTTCGGCGATCCATCGGAGTTCGGCAATCTCTGCGCCTTCATCGCCAGCGGGCATGCCGGCTACATCACCGGACAGAACTTCCTCATCGACGGCGGCGCCTTCCCCGGCGCTTTCTGATCCGTGCTGAAAGGCATTGCCTGCAAGATCGGGTCGACGCTCGCGTTCGCCTTCATGCTGGCGCTGGTGAAGATGTACGGGGCCTACTCGGTCGCCGAACTGGTGTTCTTCCGCTCGTTCTTCGCGCTGTTCATCCTGGTGTTCTGGTTGCTGTGGCGCGGCGACTTTCCGCGCGCGCTGCAGACGAAATGGTTCACCGGCCACCTCGTCCGGTCGCTGGCCGGCGTCGGCAGCATGTTCTGCATCTTTACGGCCTACGGCCTGCTGCCGCTCGCCGACGCCACGGCGATCGGATATGCGGGTCCGCTCGTCGTCGTGGTGCTGGCGGCGCTGCTGCTGGGTGAGAAAGTGCATGCGACGCGCTGGGCCGCCGTCACGGTCGGTTTCTCGGGCGTGCTGGTGATGCTGTGGCAGCATCTCGGCATCACGACGGGCGAGGCGGCTGCTGGCGGGCTGGCGCGCACGGGGCTCGGCGCGCTGCTGGCCTTCAGTGGTGCGCTTCTCGTCGCCGTCGCGATGATCCAGACGCGGCGGCTGACGCGCACCGAGGACACGGGCGCGATCGTCTTTTATTTCCAGGGCACGACGACGCTTGCGAGCCTGCTGATCGTGGCGGCGGCGGCTTACTGGCCGAGCACATGGCCGGGCGCGGCGATCATGCATTCGCAGGCCTGGATCTGGCCCGCCGGCCGAGACTGGCTTCCGCTCATCGCCGTCGGTCTCCTGGGCGGGATCGGCCAGATCCTGATGACGCAGAGTTACCGCTTCGCGGACGCGTCGGTCGTGTCCTGTTTCGACTACACGTCGATGATCTGGGCGCTGATCCTCGGGCTCGTGCTGTTTTCCGAAGTGCCGTCACCGATCGCCATCGTGGGCGCTTCGATCATCGCGGCAGGCGGCTTGTTCGCGATCCTGACGGAGCGGCACGCGAAGCGGATGTAGTTTTCTTCCCGCTGCGCTCACCATGTTTCAGCTTGGCCTTTGCCGATCCGGTCCCGACGTCCTATCGTCCGGTCATTGCTTCATTCATTTCAGACTGCCGGATTTCCGGATCATTTATGAAAACCCACCGATTGCTCTGCCTGGAGGCGGGCCGATTTCTCGCGGCCAGTCTCGTAATGCTCTATCATTTCAGCGACCTCGTGGGCGGCATGCGGGGCGAGCATCCGCTCGGCTGGGCGTTCCGCGCGGGGCATTGCGGCGTCGAATTCTTTTTCGTGCTCAGCGGCTACCTCATTGCCTCGCAGCACACGGGTCAGTCCGGGGCGGCCGCCGCGATGCGCTTCGTCCTGCGTCGGGCCTGGCGCGTCTATCCCGCGTTTCTGGCGGTGACCGTCGCCGTGGCGACGATGTGGCTGGTTCTTCCCCTGGGGAGGCCAGCGCCGTCCGGGCTCCTCGATCCGATGCGCCTGCTCGCCGACATGACGCTCGCACCCGCAACCGCGCCGTTGCTCGGCGTATCCTGGTCGCTGCGCCAGGAGGCCATGTTCTACGCCATCTTCGGCCTCGCCATCCTGGTCGGTCGGCACGGATGGTGGCTTTTGGCGACATGGCAGGCGCTCGTGGCGGCCTGCATCTTTCTCATCCCTCAAGCCGGCGGAGAGGGGCTGGCGCCATTGCTGGGCGTGACCAATCTCGGTTTCGGCATGGGCATGCTGGTCGCGCGCGGGCAGTTGACGCGAATCCTGCCGCGCGTCTCTCCCGGCGTCTGGCTCTTCTGCGGAGGCGGGCTGCTGGCCGGGCTGGCGGGCGTCGAATGGGTCCTGGGCCGGCATATCCCGGTTTCGACCGCCTTGCCCTTCGGGCCGGTGGCGAGCCCGCTGGTCTATTCCGTCGCGGCCATGATGCTCGTTCAGGGGCTGGTCGGATGGGAGCGGGCAGGCGGGCGCGTCCCGGCTCCCCGTCTCGTGGCGCTGCTCGGCGGCGGCTCCTACATGCTGTACCTGACGCACGGTCTCGTCGGCTCAGCGCTGGTTCGCGTCCTGCCTGCAGGGGCGGGGGGCGATCTGGTGTTGCTTGCCCTCGCGGCTGCGGCCATCCAGGCGGCTCTGGCAGCCTATGTCTTGGTCGAAAGGCCGTTCCTCGCCTGGGGAATGCGCCGTCGCGCCCCACAGGCTGCCGTGCCGGCGCCCGGCTGAGCCCGCCAGAATCCGTTCGTTATTTCAAACGTTCTTGTCTATTATCCGGAACGTCTTCATCAGAGAAACGGATCGGGCATGGGCGTCGAAGGGCGGGACAAGGTCAAGGCTATCGAGGCGGGAGCCCTGGCGCTTTCGGGTCAGCTCGGCAAAACCGTCCAGCGGCTGCGGAAGGCCTACAACCTCTCGTTGTCGGAGCTTTCCGAGCAGTCGGGCGTCGCCAAATCGATCATCAGCCAGATCGAGCGCAACGAAACGAATCCGACGCTGGCGACGATATGGCGGCTCGCGCAAGCGCTCGACGTGTCGATCGAGCGCGTCCTGCAGGCGGCCGAGGACGAGCCCTTTCTGGAAAAATCCTCCAAGGCCGAGACGCCGATCCTGCGCTCCGACGACGGCAAGTGCCGGCTGGCGATCATCGGCTGGATCAAGACCGTCGAATGGCTGCAGTGGTACGACTTTCAGGCCGATGCCGGCGGCGTGCTGGAATCGGATCCGCACCAGCGCGGGTCCGTCGAGTGTCTCTCGGTGATTTCGGGCGAGCTCGAAGTCGAGGTCTCGGGCGTGGTGGAGATCGCCAAGGCGGGCGACACGCTGCGCTATCGCTGCGACCGTCCGCACGTGATCCGCAACACGACAAAGAAGCCCGCGCATGCCACCATGGTGTGTATTCTGAAGGCGGCCGTGATGGAGTAGCGCGGCTCCGCGCAAGCCATGGTGTCGCGTATGACGAAGCCCATGCTGGAGTATCGTATCGAGGAAGAGGGGCCGGTGTTCACCGAGCTCTATCTGCTCGAAGACCGCCTGCATCGCGAGGATGGCCCCGCAGCCGTGATGCACAGGACCGCGGATGGCGCAGTGGCGTTCGAACTCTGGTATCGCGATGGACGACTGCATCGTCAGGATGGCCCGGCGGCGGTGTATTACAACCTCGACACGGGGCGCGTCGAGGACATGTATTACTTTCACGACGGCGTCCTGCATCGCGACGACGGCGGGCCCGAAAGCCTCGGATTCGATCCGGACACCGGACGGCTGCGCGACGCCACATGGTGGCGCAACAACGAACCTCAGGCACTCACATGGACGCGCTGGCTGTGGCTGACTCAGGCTCGCAGCGGCGAGGGCGCGCGCGATGCCACAGAGGGCGGCAAAGCGTGAAACACGCGAAGGCGTGAACTCGACTTCCGGTTGAGCGCCGCGTATGTACGAAAGCGAAAGTTCACCCCGTGCGCGCGGTTCTCACCCGTCGCGCCGCCGTCGAGGGCGCCCTGACGCAATGGTTTCCGAACCGGCTTTTTCCAGCGCACGCAGCCAGGACGAGTTGCGCATCGCGCTCAGCGGCGCCTGGACGATCGGCTCATCCAAGTCGCTCGAGACGGCCGCCCAGGGGCTCGTGGCCGATGCGAAAGGCATGTCGCATGCCGTACTCGATCTCGCGAAGGTCGACCGCATGGATACGGCGGGGGCGTGGCTGATCGGCCGTTGCCGGGCGCAACTGGAAGCTGCGGGCACGCGCACCAGCATCGCGCAGGCGCGGCCTGAATATGAGATCCTGATCGAAGAAGCCCATTTTCGCGAGTTCAAGACCGAGAAGCCGGTGTCGCGGTCGCTGCTGATCGACGTTCTGTCGGACATCGGCCGGAACGTCGTGAGCTTCGGGCGCGACTTGCTGGCTGGCGTCTCGTTCCTGGGCGAAGTCATGGCATCGATGGTCAAAGCCATCGTGAGCCCGTCGCGGTTTCGCGGCACGTCGGTCGTGTTTCACATCGAGACCTTCGCGTTTCGCGGCCTGCCGATCATCGCGCTGATCAACTTCCTGGTCGGCTGCATCGTCGCGCAGCAGAGCATCTTCCAGTTGCAGAAGTTCGGCGCCGCGACCTTCGCGGTCGATCTCATCGGCATTCTGGTGCTGCGCGAACTTGCGGTTCTGCTCACCTCCATCATGGTGGCGGGGCGGTCCGGTTCCGCCATCACGGCGGAACTCGGCTCGATGAAGATGCGCGAGGAGATCGACGCCCTGCGGGTGATGGGTCTCGATCCGATCGACGTGCTGGTGATGCCGCGCATTCTAGCGCTGATCATCAGCCTGCCGCTGCTGACCTTCCTGTCGGACATGTCGGCGATTTTCGGCGGCCTGCTGGTCGCGTGGTTCTATGGCGGCATCAGCCCGGAAGTGTTCATGGCGCGCTTGCAGAGCGCGATCGCCATGAACACCTTCCTGGTCGGCCTCATCAAGGCGCCGTTTATGGCGCTGGTGATCGGGATGATCGCCGCCATGGAGGGCCTGGCGACCCAGGGATCTGCCGAATCATTGGGCCGGCAGGTCACGGCTTCGGTCGTGAAATCCATCTTCATGGTCATTCTGGTGGACGGAATGTTCGCCATGTTCTTCGCATCGATCGCATATTGACGGAGAGTTCCTTGGCGGATCCACGGCCGGTCGACCACGATCTCGTTCCGCGTCATGTGCCGGTCGAGCCTGCGGGACGCGTGCCGCATGGCGGCGAGCCGATCATCAGCGTGCGCGGCCTGCAGGTCGGATTTGGCGATAAGGTCATTCTCGATCATCTCGACCTCGACGTGCGTCGCGGCGAAGTGATGGGCTTCGTCGGGGGCTCGGGGACCGGCAAGTCCGTCCTGACGCGCACCATCCTGGGGCTGGTGAAAAAGCGCGCCGGGTCCATCCAGGTCTTCGGGCAGGACCTCGACACTCTCGACCGTCGCGGCCATCGCGAGATGGAGCGCCGCTGGGGCGTGCTGTTCCAGCACGGGGCATTGTTTTCAGGCCTGAACGTGCGCCAGAACATTCAAGTGCCGATGCGCGAATATCTCGATCTCTCGCAGGACCTCATGGACGAACTGGCCCTGCTCAAGATCGAGATGGTCGGGTTGAACGCCGATGCGGCCGAGAGATTTCCCTCCGAACTGTCGGGCGGCATGATCAAGCGCGCGGCTTTGGCGCGCGCACTGGCTCTCGATCCGGAAATTCTGTTCCTGGACGAACCGACGTCCGGGCTCGACCCGATCGGCGCGGCGGAATTCGACGAATTGATCGCGACGCTTCAGAAGACGCTCGGCCTGACGGTGTTCATGGTGACGCACGATCTCGACAGCCTGTATTCGATCTGCGACCGCATCGCCGCCCTGGCGGAACGGCGCGTGATCGCGGCCGGCAGCGTCGCCGAAATCCTCAAGCTCGATCATCCGTGGCTTCGGGCCTACTTCCACGGCGAGCGTGCACAAAGACGTGAAAGTGGTGATACAGCAGGGCGTTCGCACCCTTGAAAGCGCCATGAAAGACTGCGAATGTCGCGCTGAATTCGTGTGTGGTTACGCTTGCGATTCGGGTCTGGACAGCGCCATTCGCGCGCTTGAGACGGACAGAGTCTTTAAGCAGGCGAGAGGGTGATCGGTCGACATGGAGACGCGTGCGAACTACGCCTTGATCGGAGCTTTCACGCTCGCGGTGGTGACGGCCGGCTTCATGTTCGTCTTCTGGTTTTCCGGATCGAGCAAGCAGTCGGGGCGCGACACCTATCGAGTGGTGTTCTCGAGTTCGGTCTCGGGGCTGACCCGCGGTTCGCAGGTTCTGTTCAACGGCCTGAAAGTCGGCGAAGTCTCGGCCATCGACCTCGCTCCAGATCCCAGCGAAGTCTACGCGATCATCGACGTTGATCGGCGTACGCCGGTCAAGACCGACACGCGCGCCCGCCTCGAGTACCAGGGGCTGACGGGCGTCGGATCGATCGCGCTCACCGGTGGTTCGTCGGATGCGCCTCGGCTGGCCTCCACCTCGAGGGACATGGCCGAGATCCGCGCCGAGCGATCCGACTTCCAGAACCTGGTCGAGACATTGCAGAACCTGTCGCAGAAGGTCGACGGGTTGCTGAACAAGGCCGACACGCTGGTGAGCGACAATGCGGGCGCGATTTCGAAGACCGTCGAGAACGTGCAGGTCTTCACCAATGCGTTGGCGGCCAATTCCGATGGCGTGAAGGATTTCCTGGGCGGCATGGCTGATCTCGGCCGCACCATCAAGCCGCTCGCGACCCGTCTGGAAGGCCTGACCGGCACGCTCGACAAGCTGGTGTCGTCCGTCGACGCCGAGAAGGTGCGGAGCATCGTATCGAACGTCGAGGATTTCTCGACCTCGCTGGCTCGCAACAAGACCAACATCGACGGGTTGCTCACCGACGCGGCGAAAGTGGCTCGCGATCTGTCGACGCAGACCGCCAAGCTCGACGGCGTGCTGACGGGCGCGACCAACATCACCAATGCGGTCGACCCGAAGAAAATCGGGAACGCCATCGACTCGCTCGATCGCTTCGCGTCCGTGCTCGACCGCAACAGCCCGAACGCCGACTCGATCATGAAGAACGCGACCGAGTTGACCGCGAAGCTCAATGCGTCGGCTGACAAGATCGACGGCGTTCTGGCGTCCGTGCAGGGCTTTCTCGGCGGTCCGGGTTCGGAAGGCATGTTCTCGGACGTCGGCGAAGCCGCCAAGGCCATTCGCAAGCTCGCCGACAATCTCGATGCGCGTACGAAGGAGATCACGGCGGGCATCAATCGCTTCACGGGTCCGGGCCTGAAGCAATATGAGGCGCTGGCGACCGATGGGCGGCGGACGCTGGACGAGATCAACCGGACGGTTCGCTCGCTCGGCAAGAACCCGCAGCAGCTCATTTTCGGCGGCAAACCGTCGGTTCCAGAATATAGCGGCCGTTAAAGTGACGCAAAAAGCGCAGCGCCGTGAAAGCTCTACATGAGCAACACGGCGCCGCTTGCGTCGTCAGCTGGGCTGCTGTTCTGATGCGGCATGCTGCTTGAGAATCATGATCGCCGGAGTCTTTGTGTGGTGAACGAGCCTGCCGTGACAAAATGGGGCCGGGTTCGTGCTGACGTCAGGCCTTTGGCGTCGACCCTCGTCCGCCTGGCCGGCGTTGCGGCGCTGAGCGTCTTCCTGTCCGCTTGCGGAAGCGCGCCGCTTGCAACCTTCGACATTTCAGCCCCGCGCGAAGGTCTCAAGCCGCGCGCGTTACGCGGTATTCTGGTGATCCCTGAGCCGACTGCGCCCGCGCCCACCGATGGCGATCGCATCGTCGTGCGCAGCAGCCCGAGCGCGGTCTCGGTGCTGGCCGGAGCGCAGTGGAGCGATCGTCTTCCGCGCCTGCTGCAGACGCGCATGATCCAGACGTTCGAGAACGCCCGGATGATGCGCTCCGTCGGCCGCCCGGGAGAGGGCCTGTCGGCCGATCGCTCGTTCAACTGGGATGTTCGGCGTTTCGAAATCGACGTCGCGACCGGTCAGGCCGTGGTGGAAATTTCCGTCAAGGTTTTGACGCCCGAGGGCCGAATCGCAGCGGCGCAGATCTTCCGCTCCCAGACGCCGGGCTCCGCCTCGAGCGGGCCTGCGGCAACGACGGCGCTCGATGCCGCGTCGAACGACGTGTTGCGCCAGATCGTTGCCTGGGCGGGTGCGCGCATCTAGTCCCGGCAAAAGAGCGCGGGACGGCGCTCCCATCTCCCGATCTCGTCGAGCCGGCCTCAGGGCCGGCTTTTTTGCGCCTGCGCGACGGCGTTGCCCGGTTGCGTTCGGAGGCCGCACAACGAAAAAGGCGCAGCCGAAGCTGCGCCTTTCTTGTCTTGGACCTCGGGAGCCGGTGCTTACTCGAAGCGTCCGGCCGCGTGAGCCAGCATGGTGTAGACCTTGCCGGTTTCCGAGGTGAGATAGGTGCGGGTCAGCATGCCGTCACGGTCGTCGCGATTGACCTCGCCGAGCAGGCGCTCGAACTCGGATGTGTAGCGATCCACCGTGTCGCGGAATTCGGAGTCGGCGCGATAACGCCGGCGAATTTCGTCGAAGGTCTGCTGGCCCTGGGGCGTGTAGAGGCGGCGCGAGAAGGCGTTGCGCTCACCGCGGTTGTAGCGGTCCCACAGGTCGACGGCCGCGTCGTGGTCGATCATGCGCGCGATGTCGAGCGAGATCTGGTCGAGCGGTTCAGCGCGCGGGCGCGCTCCGGCGGTGCGGGGGCTCTCCTGCTCGTCACGCGAGGCGCGGGCGAGAAGGTCGGACAGCCAGCCGGCGCCGCGTTCGGAGGCCGCCGGGGCCGGGGCAGGGCGGGGAGCCGGTTGCGCCGGGCGACGAGCCACGACGGGTTCTTCCTTGCGGAAGGCCTCGGCGCGGTAAGGCTCGGCGGGGCGCACCGGATCGCTCTGCCGGAACGAGGCTTCGACGCGGGGCGTCTCGGCCGTGCGCTCGGCCAGGCGTGGCGGATCGTTGCGGCGGACGACCGCGGCCGGCTCCGCGACGTCATAGGCGCGTCCCGAGCGGGCAACGATGTCGGTCAACTCGTTCAGCGCCTTGATCTGCTCGGCGACGACACGCCGCATGGCCGAAGCCTGCTCGGCGGTCTCGCGCGGCAGTTCGACGGCGCCGCGACGCAGTTCCTGGCGGGTGGTCTCGAGTTCCTGCTGGATCTCGACGGACACGCCACGCATCTCGGCGGCCGAAGCCTTGAACCGGTCGATGGCCGAGGAGAAGATCTGGTTCATCTCCGCATTGGCCTGCTCGTAAGCCGCACGCAGCGCCGCAGCGGTGCGCTCGCGCTCCTTGCCGCTGGTGGCGCGCACTTCCTCGAACTGCTGGTCGATCATGCCGACGACCGAGTTGGTCGAGTCCGACAGGAACGAGCCGATTTCGCGCGCCCGCGTTTCGGCGCGGCGGAAGGATTCGTCGATCAGGCCCGAGAAGGAGCGCATGACGTTGTCGAAGTCTTCCGTGCGCGAGCCGACGGCCGCCAGGATGGTCTCGAGCGACTGGCGGCGCGCCTCCAGCGCGGCGTCGAGTTCGCCCTGCGTGCGGGTGACCTGCTGGGTGATGGCCGACAGCCCCTGGTTGGAGGCTTCGAGGCGGCCGGCGATCGCCTCGGCGCTGCCGAGCGTCGATTCGGCCGTCTGCGAGAGGGCGTTCACCTGGTTCGAGACGGCAATCAGCGCCGTGTCGAAGTTCTGGACGCGGGCCGAGAGGGCGCTCTCGATGTTCGAGAGATTGTCGCCGGCCTGGCCCACGACCTGCTGCAGGATGCTGCTGGTCTGCGAGAGCTGGTCGAGCACGCCGACGATCTCGTCGCGCAGCGAGTCCTTGGTGGAGAGCAGCACGTCGACCGAGTTATGGGCCGAATGCTCGATGGCGTTGCGCAGGCCGACCGACGACTGGTCGATCGCCGAGGTGAGCTCGATCTGCTTCTGCCCGAGATGCTGCACGATGGCCGAGCCGCGGTTCTCGATGGCATGGGTGACGACTTCGCCGACGCTGGCGAGTTCGTTGACGATGTCGCCGCCCCGCGAGGTAAGCAGTTCGACCAGCATCGGCCCCTGGGTCTCGAACAGGTTCTGCAGGTCGAGGGACCGCGACGCGATCGTCTCGTGCAGGGCTTCGCCACGTTCGCGCAGACGCGTCGTGAGCTGCTCGAGCCGGGTGTCGAGAGACGCGGCCAGCGAGTCGCCGTGACGCTCCAGCGTGGAGTTGATGTCGCCGAGGCGGGCCGCCAGCGTGTCGTCGATCTCCGCCACCTTGGCGCCGAGCGTGTCGGCGACGGCGCGGCCGCGCGTGTCGAGTTCGCTCGACACGGCGTTGAGGCGGCCGACGACGCGCTCTTCGAAGGTGGTGATGCGGGTGTCGAGCGTGTCGGCGATTTCGGTCGCGCGGCCGCCGAGCGTGTCGTTGATCTCCTGCGCCTTGGCCGAAAGCGTCTCGGTGAGGGCAGTGGAGCGGGTCAGCAGGATCTCGTCGATCTCGGCCGCCTTGGCGTCGAGCGCCTTGGTGACCTGACGGCCGCCGTCGCCGAGGACCTGGGCGACTTCGAGCGCGCGGTGGGCGAGCGTCTCGTTGAGCGCCTTGGCGCGGGCGTCGAGGCCGTTGTCGATCTTGGAGATGAGTCCGTCGAGCGACTGGGCGATGTCCTGCGCCTTGGAGGCGGCGCGCTCGTCGAATTCGCGAACCCGCGACTCGAGCAGGTTGGCGGTCTCGGTGGTGCGCTCGGCGAGGCGGTCGTGGAAGGCCGCGCCATGGACCGTGAAGGCCGATTCCACCGAGGCGAGACGATCCGCGACGTCGCTGGTGAAGCGGTCGGAATGCGTTGCGATCTGGCCGGTGAGGACCTCGCCGTGCGTCACGATGGTGTTTTCGAAGGCGACGAGGCGCTCCGCGAGTTCGCCGCTGATCCGGTCGCCGTTCTGGATGACGCTCGCCTCGAAGATGGCGAGACGCTCGGCCAGCGTGTCGGTGACACGGCCGCCCTGCGACAGCACGGTCGCCTCGAAGGCGCCGAGGCGCTCGGCGAGATGTTCGCTGACGCGATCGCCATGGGTCGCGATGGCGTTGATCGCATCCTCGGCCGAATTGGCGAAGCGGCTGGTGAGATCCGTGGCTTCGCGTTCGAGATGGTCGCGCAGCTGGACATGGTGCGTTTCGAGCTGCGAGGCGAGCTCGTGTCCAGACGTGTGGAACAGATCGTAGATCGTGTTGGCGCGTTCGGCGATCGAGGTCGTGATGCGGTCGCCGGTGGCGCTGAGCCGCTCCTCGAGTTCGCTGCCGTAGACCGTGATGGTCTGGTCGATCTTCTCGCCGGTGGCGGCGAGACGGCCCGACAGGTCTTCGCCGCGCGACGAGATGGTGTCGGCGATGCGGGCGCCGGTTTCGTCGATGCGGGCCGCGACTTCGTTGCCGCGGGTCGCCAGATCGGCGACGAGCGATTCGCCCGTCGACTTCAGACGCTGGTCGAGTTCATCGATGCGGCCGCCGAGAGCATTGGTGACGACTTCCGTCGCGCTGGTGAGCTTGGCGGTCACGTCCTCGCCGGTCTCGGCCAGGCGGCCGACGATGTCGCCGCCATGGGCCGAAATGCGCTCGACCAGATCGTCGCCGGTGCGGGCGAGCGTGATCGAGATTTCCTCGCCCTTCTCGCCGAGCAGCGAGCTGACGCGCGTGCCTGCGTCGCCGACGCGGTCCGCAATCGACGTGCTGGCCACTTCGAGATCGCGCGAGAGCGCCTCGTGCGCGCCGGAGATGGCCTGGCGCACGCGGTCGGCGTTGATCACGATGGCTTCGCGCTCGGACGACAATTCGTCGATGAGCGAGCGGATGCGCCGTTCGTTGTCGGTGTAGGAGCGCTCGAGGTTCGAGACCTCGGAGCGAACCACGGTCTCGAGTTCGCTGGCGCGCGCCAGGGCGCGCTCGATGCCGTCGCCCATGGAGGCGACCTCGCGGCGGATGGCCTGCGAGAGCGTGACGACCTGTTCGGTCGCCATGGCTTCGGGTTCGGCCAGCCGCATGGCGACTTCCGTCATGGCACGGGCCGTCAGGCGCATTTCCTGCGCGCGGCGCATCAGCATGGCGGTGACGAAGAAGAACAGCACCGGGCCCAGACCCGCCATGGCGATCATGACGAGATCCTGCGGAGTCGCGGCGGCGAGGCCTGTCGCGTAGAGACCGACGAGTCCCACCCAGACGAGCGAGGCGATGCCGGCCACCACGAGCGGCAGCGAACTCGGGCGAACCTGAAGGGTCTGGAGGATCTGACCGACCGAGCGACGATCGTCGTTGGCGGGAGAGGAAGGCGCCACGGCGCCGCGCGCCTCGGCGTTGGCGTCCGCGCGCGTCTCCGAAGTGCGGTTTTCCTGCGTGCGGCTTTCCTGCGCGCGGCTCTCGGGCATGCGAACGTCGGCACGCGACTCCTGGCGCGTGTCATGCCGGGCGTCCTGCCTCGGCTCCTGCTGGCGGGCACGCGGAATCAGATCGCGTTCACTGATCTCGGGCAGTTTGACCGGGATGCGTTCCGAATGCTGGGGGGAGCGTTCCGGTTGCGCCGCCGGCCTTTCGGCCTCGGCGGCGGGGGGAGGTCCGACTGGCTCGGGCGCCTGTGTCAGATTGAGCGCTTCCTCGATCGCCGACAGCGCCGCCGCAGTCGGATCCTGAGCCTTGGGTTGTGTGGCCATCGTCTCGCCTCTTCAAACACACCACTTCACCGGCAAAAACCTGCCGGTGGCCTGCCGCAAGCGTCCCACCCCGTCTATCGGCCTCGAGCGGAGCGCAAGCGTTAACTAATCGTCAATGTATAGAAGATGCGCACGCGAAGAAACCTAGGCCGTGCCGCATCGGCAAACGTCGTTAACGGAGCCTTCACCATGTTGAAGGATCTTTCAACGACAGCCACGACCCACAACGGCTTGGCCATGGGTCGAAGGCATAATGCCAGAAGCGACGGAAGCAGGCCGCAGCGTCTTCCGCGGGCATGGAGCAACCGAATGTCTCAGCGTTTTGCCAGAAGCTTGGCATTTATCGAAGCTCCGGCCGAGGCCGAGTCCCAGCGCCGGCGCCATGCTGGACCCGCCCTCGATCTGGTCTATCTCGCGCGGCAATCACTTGGGGATAAGAAGCTCGAGACCGAGCTTCTGGCGCTGTTCGACCGCCAGTCGGGCCAGGTCATCGAACGACTCACTCATTTGAAGCCGCATTCGGACCCAACCTGGCCGCGCGATCTCGCCCATACGCTCACCGGCTCGGCCCGCGCGGTCGGCGCCCATGGGGTGGCGGCTGCGTCCGAAGCTTATGAAGCCATGATGGCGCAAAATGCCGAGGCGGGCGCGCTGGCGACCGCGCTGCAGATCCTGGTCGAGGAAGTCCAGATCGCCCGCGCGTCCATCCGCGACGTTCTCGCCTGACGGGCGATCTCGCCAAGCGCGCTACAATCGGCTATCGACACGCGACTGCGCGGCTGCGGCCGGGCAAACGACTTTTCGCGTGACGAGAGCTTCGCCATGGTCCAGATCACTTTCATCGATTCCACCGGACAATCCCGCTCGGTCTCCGCCGAGGAGGGCTCGACCGTGATGGAGGCGGCGCTCCGCAATTCCATTCCCGGCATCGAGGCCGAATGCGGCGGCGCCTGCGCCTGCGCCACCTGCCACGTCTATGTGGACGACGCCTGGGTGTCGAAAATTCCTCCGGCCCAGCCGATGGAGGAAGACATGCTCGACTTCGCCTTCGACGTCCGCACGGGGTCGCGACTGTCGTGCCAGATCCGGGTCACGGGCGAGACCGACGGGCTCGTGGTCTCGACGCCCGAGCGGCAGGGCTGAGTTTTCCGGCAAAGAGGATTGATGATGGGCGAGATCGTGAAGACTGATGCCTTGATCGTCGGCGCGGGGCCGGTCGGGCTCTTCGCCGTGTTCGAACTCGGGCTCCTCGACATCAAGGCGCACGTGCTGGACATCCTTCCCAAGGCGGGCGGGCAATGCGCCGAGCTCTATCCGGAGAAGCCGATCTACGACATTCCCGGCTTTCCGACGATCACCGGGCAGGGCCTCGTCGACAATCTGATGAAGCAGATCGAGCCCTTCGCGCCGACGTTTCATTATAACCAGATGGTCGCCTCGCTGGAGCCGATCGGCACCGCCGAGGCGCCGGAGTTCCGCGTCACGACCGAAGACGGCGACATCTATGAGACCCGGGTGGTGCTCGTCGCGGCGGGCGGCGGCTCGTTCCAGCCCAAGAAGCCGCCGATCGCCGGGATCGACGCTTATGAAAACACGTCGGTCTTCTACGCCGTCCGCAAGATGGAGCAGTTCCGGGGCAAGCGCGTGCTGATCGTCGGCGGCGGCGACTCGGCGCTCGACTGGGCGCTGAACCTGCAGGGCGTGGCCGAGCGGGTGACGCTGATGCATCGCCGCGATGCGTTCCGGGCCGCGCCACATTCAGTGAATGCCATGCGCGAACTCGTGCGCGAGAAGAGGATGGATTTCGTGCTCGGCCAGGTGACCGGGCTCAAGGGGGAGAGCGGCGTGCTTTCGCATGCCATCGTGCGCGGCGAGGACGGATCGACGTTCGATCTCGCCTGCGACGTCATGCTGCCCTTCTTCGGCCTGACGATGAAGCTCGGGCCGATCGCCCAATGGGGCCTGAACCTCCACGAGAACCTGATCCCGGTCGATACTGAAAAGTTCGAGACCAACGTGCCGGGCATTTTCGCCGTCGGCGACATCAACACCTATCCGGGCAAGCTCAAGCTGATCCTGTCGGGCTTCCACGAGGTGGCGCTCGCGGCCCAGAAGGCTCATCGCTACATCTTCCCGGACAAGAAGCTGACCTTCCAGTACACGACCTCGTCGTCTAGCCTGCAGAAGAAGCTCGGGGTCAGCTGAGGCGTTCAGGGCTCGCCGCTGCGGAACAGGAACGGCGCCACGTCCTTGACGCCGG
Source organism: Hyphomicrobiales bacterium (assembly GCA_028290705.1). Classification (GTDB taxonomy): domain Bacteria; phylum Pseudomonadota; class Alphaproteobacteria; order Rhizobiales; family Beijerinckiaceae; genus Terripilifer. The sequence goes on along the minus strand of JAQGJH010000040.1, from coordinate 15,514 downwards.
GTGACGGCTCGGCCGCGAACGGCATGGGCCGGCACACCGCCATGGCGGAGAGTCCGACGCGGGCGGTCAGCATGCCGTTGAGCACGCCTTCGCCGAGCCGCGCCGAGAGTTTGGCCGCGATGCCATGGCCGAGAACCTGCTGGACGAGGCTGTCGCCCGCCGCCATGCCGCCGGTGATTGCCAGATGCGCGCCGACCGACCGGAGCAGGCGCAGGAAACCCACCATGCCGGGCCGGCCGCCATAAATCTCCGAGATGCGTCGCACGAGACGAAAGGCCTGGGCGGCGACGAAGAGCAGGTCGACGATGGCGCGCGGGCTGATGGCCGTCACGACCGAGACGCGCTTCGCCGCGCGGGCGATTTCATGCTGCACGGTCTGGTCGAGCGGCATCACGAGAGTGCGCTCGGCGATGTCGATGAGATCGCGGCCGTCGACGATCTCCCGGGTCAGATCGAGCACATGGGCGCGAGCGCGAGCGGTATCGGGGCGGCTGGCGTAAAGCGCGGTCAGATCGCGCACCAGAGTGCGGGCCGCCGCCGTGTCGTCCGTTTCGCGGGCCCGCGCCAGCGCGATGTGCATCTGGCCAATCCGCTTCTGGCGCAGGACGCCCGAAACTTCGCGGCCTGCCAGAACGAGCAGCGCCAGAACCAGCGCGCCGATCAGTGCCACGCCGATCCAGCCCAGGGCCGGTGTGCGGGCGAACAGATTGGCCAGGAGGCTGTCGAACCAGAGCCCCATCGCGAGGGTGACGAGGCCGAACGCCGCCGACCAGAACAGGCCGCCCCAACTCATGAGGGAGCGGGCGACGATGCCCTTTTTCTGCGCCGACTCGACGATCTCTTCCTGATCGCGGGTTTCGTCGTCCGGCTGTGCAAAGACGTCCGGCTGGCTCTCCACGACGATGCGGTCGCGCTCCGGCGCCAGCGCGCCAAGGTCCGCATCTTCAAGGCGGAAAGCGCGCGGGCGGGGCGTACGCTCGGACGGGCGATCAGTCATGGCGATCAGTCATGGCGAAATGGATCTCGGTGCAGGTGGACGGGGAGGCGACGGGCATGGGTCATGCCATTCGGTCTCCGAAGAGAAATTCGATAGCGCGGTCGAGGCGGATGTGCGGCAGGGGCTGGAAGCCGCCGGATGCGTCGACCTGCGGGACCGGCGGGCGAAAGCGGACGAAGCGGTAATCGGCCTCGCCTTCCGGGATCGCCAGGGCGTCGCCACGGAAAACCGTGCGGGGATCGGCCGGCAGCGAGCCGGGGAAGATCGCCACTTCCTGGGCGCCGTCGAAGGTCTCGCCGCCGACAGTCTCGCCCGGCAGAGGCGTCCCCACGATGGCGTCGAGCGTCTCGCGGCCCTGCCGGACGGAGGCTTCCCGTGTCGCCCGCACGGCCGCGAGGGCGATCACGTCCACCTCGGCGCCGACCCCTTCGGCGCGCGCGATGGCGCGGGCGGTGAGGTGCCGGAGGATCGCCTCGAGCCGGTCGTGGCTGGTGTGATGAAGATGGTCGGCCTTGGTGGCCGCGAAGAGGATGCGGTCGACCCGCGGCCTGAACAGCGTGGTGAGGAAGGAGGCGCGCCCGGCCCGGAAGGCCATCAGCACGTCGGTCATGGCGGTTTCGAGATCGCGCACCGCAGCCGGGCCCGAGTTCAGCGCGGAGAGCGCGTCCACCAGCACGATCTGACGATCGAGCCGGGCGAAGTGATCGCGGAAGAACGGCCTGACGACGTGGGTTTTATAGGCTTCGTAGCGCCGCTCCATCATGGCGGCGAGCGAGCCCGAGGGCGATCCGCCTTCGGTGGGCAGGGGCGCGAAGGTCAGGGCCGGCGAGCCTTCGAGGTCGCCCGGCATGAGAAAGCGGCCGGGCGGCAGGGTCGAGAGCGCATATTTGTCGGCGCGCGAGGCCCGCAGATAGGCGGTGAAAAGTTCTGCGGCTTTGCGGGCAATGTCCTCGGAGGCGGGACCTGCCGGGTCGATCGTCTTGAGGTAACCGCGCCAATCGGCTGCCAGCGGCGCGCGGGCGGCGGCGGCGCTGGCCTCGAGTGTTTCCTGCGACCATTGCGCGTAGGATTTCGACAGGAGCGGCAGGTCGAGCAGCCATTCCCCCGGATAATCGACGATGTCGAGCGTCAGAGAGGACGAGCCGGACCGCCAGCCCGATTTGCGCTCGAACTCGAGGGTCAGGCGCAGTTCCGAGATACGCCGCGTCGATTCCGGCCAGTGGCGCGCGTCCGGCCCGCCTTCGCCGCCAGTCAGGGACGCAAGGTGATTCTCATAGGCGAAGCGCGGAACGGCATCGTCGGGTTGCGGCTCCAGATTGGCTCGCATGAGCCGCCCCTCGGCATGCACGCGAAAGACCGGAAGGGGGTTGCGGCGGCCGGGCGCGGCGGGGCGGCCCGCGGCGAGCAGGGCCTCGACGAGCGCCGTGATGAAGACCGTCTTGCCGGCGCGCGACAGGCCGGTGACGCCCAGCCGGAGGCCGGTGCCGCCGACGTAATCGGCGAGGCTGCGGGCGGCGATGAACGCTTCCTGGGTGAGGTTGGAAAGCAGAGGCACTGGACTTCCGGAGATCGGCGGATACGACGGGCGTCTCATCTAAGCATGGACGGGCTGGTTTCCCATCCGTCGCGCGCTCATTCCGGCGTTCCGGCTGGATCGGGCTGGGGAGGCGGCGTCCACAACTCGACCGCGCGTGCGATGCCGGCGCGGATCAGGGCTGGGTCTGCAGCCAGCGGGCCGATTTCCACCGCGGCCATGTTCTCCATCACGCGGGCGAGATTTTCGGTCGGCGCGCCGGTCTCGTCGAACAGACGGAGGTCGTCGCCCGGACCCGCCACCCCGGCGCTGGCGCGGGCGGCATAGTTGCGGACGCGCGCATTTTCGGACGGGCAGGAGCCGCCGCTCGCCAAAGCCTGACGGGGGATCGCGATGTTGAGCGTCAGGCCGGCGAGCCGGGTCGGCGCACTGGGCTTTTCGCTGAAACCGACGATGATGGACGGGGCGCGCATCATCGGCTTGGTCGACGTCGCGACGGTGGACCGGCGCGGGACCGCCTTGCCGCGCGCCACCCTGCGGCCCGTCGCGCCCTTGTTGCGCGCCAGATATCGCCCCCTCAGCGTGTTCTGGATGCCCTTGACCGCAAGCGCGTTGGCGGCCGCGGTCGGTTTGCGGCCGGACCCGGCGACCACGGGACCGCCGCATTGCACCGGCGCCCACCGCGAAACGATGGCATGCGCACTCTTGCGACCGTAGGTGATGTAATAGCGGCGGAGCAGCAGCGCGGCGGTGGCGGCTCCTTCGAGGGCGCTCGAAAAGGCGACGTGACCCTCGCCGTCGCTGGCGATCTCGCCTTTCCAGCCGGCGCTCTTGATGCACCAGTAATTGTTGAGGCGAATGCAGCGCGGCAGCCGCTCCGGCTCGTTGAGGATCCGCAAGGCGCCGGCGCGATCGAGATCGAGATGACGCCAGGACTGTCCGCGCCAGTTGTTCACTTCACGACGTGCGGGCTGGAAGACCGGATCCGACAGGCCGGCGCTGGCCGCCAGGGCCTCGAGCCCGGCGCGCGCGGGCGCGCCGGCGAGTTGGCCGGAGAGGCTGGCGAGAAGCACGATGGTTTCTGCGATCACGATCGGTCCGGACGTCTCGGGCTTGGCGCGGCATGCGCCGTCGCTCCAACATCGTGCTCATTCCGGCCGGAGCAAGCGTCGCCGTCAGTCTTCCGCCGGAAGATCTTCGGGCGTGATGAACCGGTCCAGCCGGCCTTTGCCGACCTCGACCTCCGTCCATCCGTCGCCGTCGAAGTCGATCACCGCGAGAGAACTCGTCGGGAAGCCGTCGTCCAGGCGCTTGCGCGCATACCGGTCACCGAAGCCCACCAGTTCGCGCGCCAGATCGCCCAGTCCGGGATTGTGGCCGACGACGAGCAGAACGTGAATCTTCGCCGGCACGTCCCGGATCGACGAGATCAGGATCAACGGATCGGCATGATACAGGCGGGGCTCGACGTTGATCGGAATGCCGTCGCCGGTCGCCTCCAGGACACGATCGAGCGTCTCACGCGTGCGGCGCGCATGCGAAACGATGGCCATGTCCGGCAGCAGGGACTGGGCGCGCAGATAGAGACCGACGCGGGTGGCGTCCTTGTGCCCACGGCCAGTCAGCGGCCGCTCGGAATCGCCTCCGCCCGCATGGGCCGCGGCCTTGGCATGGCGAAGAAGGATCAGACGCTGCATATGGTCACGCTACCACGGCGGTCTTGCTGTTTCGAGAGGGCTCGGTCAGGGACGCGCCTTGATCTGCGCGCGATCGAGGCCCGGCTTCCAGGCCGGCTTGGCTCCAGGCTGACGCAGCACGAAGGGATGCCGGTCCAGCAGCGACGTGATGGTGTCGAGATCCCGTTGCGTGAATGAAACTTTCTCGCCGGTTTCGGCCAGCATTTCGGTCAGCGCCCGGGCGGCCTCGGCAAGATCGAAGCTTTTTTTCGGGCTGTGCCGAACGCGCTCTTCGACGAATTCTGCTGTCAGTGCGTCCAGCATGGATGCTTGGCTCGTGCCCATCCGCGACCTTTCTCGACTCAACGCCCGGCGGGGATCCGCCTGCTGATGTGCGAGAGCGCTTTTAGCGAGTCGCCGCGCCAAGGTCACCCCCGCGACGGGCGGGGTTTCCAAAAGGGTTTCCTAAGCCTTTGCTTCCACCCGCGAATTACTTCCGTGCCTAAACCCTAACGACCAGCACCGAGCATTTTGCATGGCGGACGATCGTCTTGGCGTTCGAGCCCAGCAGATAGGTCGACATCGCCGGACGATGCGAGCCGACCACGATGAGGTCAGCCGCTGCCTCGTCGGCCTCGGCGAGAATCTCGGGATAGACGCCACCGACGCGCACGACGCAGCTCACCCGATCCTTCGGCAGCCCCACTTCGTCGGCAAGCTTGCGCAAACTCGCGTCCGCATTGTCCTTCATCTGCTGGTCGAAGTCGGCCGGGACATAGTCCATGAAGGTCGCGGGCAGGAGGGTCTGGACGTTGACGAGGCGCAGCGTTCCGCCCGATTGCGTCGCCAGCGCGATCGCATTGTCCAGAGCCGGCTTGGCGAGGTTGATCTCCGAAAGATCGACCGCCACGATGATTTTCTTGAACATGTTGCGCTCCTTCTCGGCCAGCAGCTTGGTCTCGCGCGACGTCGGCGGCCTTGCGCTGCATCAAGCCGCCGCCTGGCCAGGATGACCGGGCGGCGGAGAGAAGACCGCTATCGGCCGCGGCGCACGAAGCCGAAGATCAACGAGATCAGCAGCAGGATCAGGGCGACCCAGAACAGGATGCGGGCGCCTTCCATGGCCGTGCCGGCCAGGCCGCCGAAGCCGAAGAGCGCAGCGACCAGCGCCACGACCAGGAAGATCAGGGCCCAGTGAAGCAGGTTTCCGAAGTTCATGTGTTGAGTCCTCTTTCGGGAAGAACGGGAGTCACCGCAAAGGGTTACTGCGTTCGTTCGCGCGGTTCAGGATCGAGCGGAGCATCCAGGCGGCCTTTTCGTGGAAGGCCAGCAGTTCGTTGACCAAATCCTGGGTGACGAAGTCGCGTTCCTCGTCGGCATCGGCCGAGAGCGGGCGCAGCTTGCGCACGACGGATTCGTGGCGGGCGAGGAGATCGGCCACCATGACTTCCTCGCCCGGCATGGGCATCGGAATGTCGAGGCCGCTCGGGAACTTCACGTCGCCGGCCGGAACCTGATGGCCGAGCTGCCGCACGCGTTCGGCGATCTCGTCGACGGACTCGAACAAAGCCTCGTAATGTTCCTGCAGCAATTTGTGCAGCGGCTCGAACAGGCGGCCGCGAACGTTCCAATGGTAGACGTGGGTGTGGACCATCAGGGAATAGGCGTCGTCGAGCACCTGGCCGAGTTCGCCGGCGAATTTGGCGCGCACCTCGGCCGAAAGCCCGGTGTCCATCTGCTCGCTCTTGCCCATCTTGCCGGCCTTGCCGGACTTCTGCTGCTTGTCAGCTTTGCCTGAACTCTTATCAGCGCACATGTGTCAGTCTCCGCGTCGTGGCGCGGCTGGAGCCTGCTGGCCCCCTCGCCATCGTCAACCGCAGGCTCAACCGCCAAGTCGGCTTACGGTTCCGCTGGAAACATGCGGCGCAAGCACCGAAAAGCCGGCGCGAGAGCCGGCTTTTGGCAGCAAATGCGCTTCTTTGGCTTCAGACTGCCGGCGCGGCCGCCAGGGCATCGGCGATGGCCGACAGCGCTTCTTCGGCCTTGTCGGCATCCGGCCCGCCGGCCTGAGCCATGTCGGGACGGCCGCCGCCGCCTTTTCCGCCGAGGCGGTCGGAAGCGATGCGCACGAGTTCGACGGCGTTGAAGCGCGAGGTGAGGTCGGGTGTGACGCCGACGACCACCCCGGCCTTGCCGTCGGCTGAGACGCCCACGATGGCGACGATGCCAGACCCGATCGACTGCTTGGCTTCATCGGCCAGCGACTTCAGGTCCTTCATCTCGACGCCCGTGACGGCACGGGAGAAGAGTTTGATGCCGGCGACGTCACGCACCGAATCCGGAGCGCCCGAGCCGCCGCCGCCCATGGCGAGCTTGCGCCGCGCGTCCGACAGTTCCTTTTCGAGCCTGCGCCGCTCCTCGATCAGCGACGCCAGCCGCTCGGCCGCATCGTCGGCGGGCGATTTCAGCAGGGTGGCGACGTCCTTCAGGCGGCGTGCCTCCGCGTTGAGGTGACGGCGGGCTTCATCGGCCGTCTTGGCTTCCAGCCGGCGAACGCCGGAGGCGACGGCGCTCTCGGCCACGATGGTGACGAGACCGATGTCGCCGGTGCGCTGGACATGCGTTCCGCCGCAGAGTTCGACCGAGAAGGGGCGTGGACCGTTGTCGCCGCCGTCCAGGGTGCCCATCGACACGACACGGACTTCATCGCCATATTTCTCGCCGAACAGTGCACGGGCGCCCGACTCGATCGCATCCTCGACGCCCATGACGCGCGTGACCACCGGTTCGTTGCGCAAAACGATGCGGTTGGCGATGTCCTCGACTTGGGCCAGCTCACCGTCGCTGATCGGCTTCGGATGGGTGAAATCGAAGCGCAGACGATCGCCCGCGACCAGCGATCCCTTCTGGGCGACGTGATCGCCGAGCACCTGCCGTAGCGCTTCGTGCAGAAGATGCGTGGCCGAATGGTTGGCGCGGATCGAGCCGCGGCGGTCGTGATCGACCGTGAGTTCCAGCGCCATGCCGGGAGCGACGCGGCCGTCCTCGATCGTCGCCTCATGGACGAAGAGGTCGCCAAGCTTCTTCTGCGTTCCGGTGATGCGGATGCGCAGGCCGGCCGCGGTCATGATGCCGGTGTCGCCGACCTGGCCGCCGGATTCCCCGTAGAAGGGCGTCTGGTTGAGAACGATCAAGCCCGTTTCGCCGGGCGACAGGCTCTCGACCTCGCGGCCATCGCGCAGAAGGGCCTGGACGACGCCCTCGGCCTTTTCGGTGCCGTAGCCCAGAAATTCGGTCGCGCCGACGCGGTCGCGGATGCCGAACCAGACGGTCTCGGTCGCGGCCTCGCCGGATCCCGACCATGCTTTTCTGGCATCGGCGCGCTGGCGTTCCATGGAAGCCTGGAAGCCGGCGGTGTCGACGTCGATCTGCCGGGCGCGGAGCGCATCCTGCGTCAGGTCGAGCGGGAAGCCGTAGGTGTCGTAGAGCTTGAAAGCGGTTTCTCCCGAAAGCCGCTGTCCCGGACCCAGATCGCGCGTTTCATCGTCGAGGATCGCGAGGCCGCGCGCGAGCGTCGTGCGGAAACGGGTCTCCTCGGTCCGCAGCGTCTCGGTGATGATGCTTTCGGCGCGGATGAGTTCGGGATAGGCGGCGCCCATCTCGCGCACCAGCGCGGGGACCAGGCGCCACATGACCGGCTCCCTGGCCCCGAGAATCTGCGCATGCCGCATGGCGCGGCGCATGATCCGGCGCAGCACGTAGCCGCGTCCCTCGTTCGACGGGTTGACGCCATCGGCCACGAGGAAGGACGAGGCGCGCAGATGATCGGCGATGACCCGATGGCTGACGGCGCGCTCGCCGTCGGCCGCCACGCCCGTCGCCTCGACGGACGCGCGGATCAGCGCCTTCATCATGTCGATGTCGTAATTCGACGTGACGCCCTGCATGATGGCGGCCATGCGCTCGAGGCCCATGCCGGTATCGATCGAGGGTTTCGGCAATTCGACGCGGTCGCCGGGCGCGACCTGCTCGTACTGCATGAAGACGAGGTTCCAGAATTCCAGGAATCGGTCGCCGTCCTCGTCGGGGCTGCCCGGCGGACCGCCCGCGACGCTCTCGCCCTGGTCGTAGAAAATCTCCGAACAGGGTCCGCAGGGGCCGGTGTCGCCCATGGCCCAGAAATTATCCGAGGTCGGAATGCGGATGATTCGCTCGTCGGGGAAGCCCGCGATCTTCTTCCAGAGGTCGAAGGCCTGATCGTCGGTGTGGTAGACGGTCACGAGCAGCCGGTTGCGATCGAGCCCGAACTCCTTGGTGATCAGCTTCCAGGCGAGGGTGATGGCCTCTTCCTTGAAGTAGTCTCCGAAGGAGAAGTTACCCAGCATCTCGAAAAAGGTGTGGTGGCGCGCCGTGTACCCGACATTGTCGAGATCGTTGTGCTTGCCGCCGGCACGGACGCATTTCTGCGCGGTCGTGGCGCGGCTGTAGGGGCGCTTTTCGACGCCGGTGAAGACGTTCTTGAACTGCACCATGCCGGCATTGGTGAACATCAGCGTCGGGTCGTTGCGCGGCACGAGGGGCGACGAGTCCACGACCTGATGGCCGTTGGCCGCAAAGAAGTCGAGGAAGGTGGACCGGATCTCGTTGACGCCGCTCATATCTGGCACTCGTTTCCCGTCGCGTTCCCGGATCTCCGGGAGGTTCAGCAAAGCCGTTCTGCGGCTCGAGACAGAGCGATGATGGCACGCCGTCGCACGAGGGAGACATGCAAAAATCGGCCCTGACGAGCCGCGCCCGTTCTAGCCGCGACGCACAAGACTGTCGAGAGGTGAGGCGACGTGGCGGGAAGAGGGCCGGAGAGCGCCGGGGGCGTGTTCCCGCCGGGAAGGCTCCGCTGCGTCACGAGGCGGGCAAGGCTGGGAAGTTGGACGAACCCGGCCGCGTGGGGGGACCTTCCACATGTGCGGCTTCGGCGTCGATGCGAGGGCGGCCACCACCGTCTCGACGCCTCGGGTTCGTCCGGTCTCTCAATGGATCGGGATTCGGGACCGGAGTGAGTCGGTCCCGAGTCCATCTGGGGGCGGCGCGGCGCCGAGGCGGTGGGGCCGCCGAAGCCGTGCTGGCGCCGGCGGCGATCAGGCCTCTTCGGGCTCGGGACCGGCGTCGCCCGTATCGAGGATCTTCTCGGCGATGAGGCCAGAATTCTCGCGGACAGCCTGCTCGATCTGTGCCGCGACGTCGGGGTTGGCCTTGAGGAAGGCTTTGGCGTTCTCGCGTCCCTGACCGAGGCGCTGGCTGTCGTAGGAGAACCATGCGCCGGACTTCTCGACCACGCCGGCCTTGACGCCCAGATCGACGAGTTCGCCGACCTTGGAAATGCCCTCGCCATACATGATGTCGAACTCGACCTGCTTGAACGGCGGCGCGACCTTGTTCTTGACGACCTTGACGCGGGTCTGGTTGCCGGTGACGTCCTCGCGGTCCTTGATGGCGCCGATGCGGCGGATGTCGAGGCGGACGGAGGCATAGAACTTCAGGGCATTGCCGCCCGTGGTGGTTTCGGGCGAGCCGTACATCACGCCGATCTTCATGCGGATCTGGTTGATGAAGATGACCATGGTGTTCGACCGCGAAATCGAGGCCGTCAGCTTGCGCAAAGCCTGGCTCATCAGGCGAGCCTGGAGGCCGGGCTGCACGTCGCCCATCTCGCCTTCGATTTCAGCGCGGGGCGTCAGGGCCGCGACCGAATCGACGATCAGCACGTCGACGGCTCCCGAACGGACCAGCGTGTCGGTGATTTCCAGCGCCTGCTCGCCCGTGTCGGGCTGCGAGATCAGCAGGTCCTCGAGATTGACGCCGAGCTTGCGGGCGTAAACGGGATCGAGCGCATGTTCCGCATCCACGAAGGCGCAGACGCCGCCCTTTTTCTGGGCTTCGGCGATGACATGCAGCGTCAATGTGGTCTTGCCGGAGGATTCCGGCCCGTAGATCTCGACCACGCGACCGCGCGGCAGGCCGCCGACGCCGAGCGCGATGTCGAGCCCGAGCGATCCGGTCGAGACAGTCTCGATTTCGACCGCTTTCTGGTTCTTGCCCAGACGCATGATCGAACCCTTGCCGAAGGCGCGTTCGATTTGCGACAGGGCGGCGTCGAGCGCCTTGGTCTTGTCCACGGACGTTCCTTCCACGAGGCGGAGATTCGCTTGGCTCACGGTGTGGTTTCCTTCTGGCATGACCGGCGGGACAGACGCAACCGATGGGATCGGGTTAGGTGTGAGTTGAATGTACGTGTTTTGTTCCTGCTCGCAAGTTCTTTTTTTGTTCTCACGACGATTTCGGGCCGATGTCGACCGGCAGCTCTGAAACGGTGCGTTTTCGTTCAGGCAGGACAGAGGGTTGCGGCCTCGACGCTGCGGCGACGCTCCAAGGCGCTACTTTGCGCCCCGGCTGATTCGCGTTGATCCGAAACGGACCTCAACCGACCGCGCCCTTTACGGCCTCGACCAGCTGCTTCAGCGTGAAGGGCTTGGGCAGGAAGCCGAATTCCTCGCCTTCGGGAAGATTGCGCGCAAAGGCGTCCTCGGCGTAGCCGGATACGAAAATAACCTTGGCGGTGATGCCGCGCTTGCGCAGTTCCCCGAACATCGTCGGGCCGTCCATCTCGGGCATGACGACGTCGGACACGATGAGGTCGATCTTGCCCTGGGCCTCTTCCACGACCTGCAGCGCCTCGACGCCGGAGGCGGCCTCCAGGACCGTGTAGCCGCGCGAGGCGAGCGCGCGCGCGCCGAAGGCCCGCACGGCCTCTTCGTCCTCGACCAGCAGGATGGTGCCGTGGCCGGTGAGATCAGCCGCCGGCGCCTTGACGACCTCTCGCTTGACCTGTTCCTCGGGCACGGCGATGTGGCGGGGCAGGAAGATGCGGAAAGTCGTGCCCTTGCCGAGAGTCGAGTCGCAGAAGACCCATCCGCCCGTCTGCTTGACGATGCCGTAGACCATCGACAGGCCGAGGCCCGTGCCCTTGCCGACTTCCTTGGTGGTGAAGAACGGCTCGAAGATCTTGTCCTTGACGTCGTCGGGAATGCCCGTGCCGGTATCCTCGACCTCGATGACGACGAATTCGCCCGGCACGAGCGAGCTTTCGTTGAAGGCGGCGCATTCGGCCGCCGTGATGTTGCGGGTCCGCACCTGGATGCGGCCTCCGTCCGGCATGGCGTCGCGGGCATTGACCACGAGGTTCACCACGACCTGCTCGAACTGGTTGATGTCGGCCTTGACCAGCCAGAGGTCGCGGCCGTGTTTCAGGTCGAGTTCGATCTTCTCGCCGACGAGGCGACGCAGCAGCATTTGAAGGTCGGCGAGCACGTCGCCGAGCTGGAGCACCTGCGGGCGCAGGGTCTGGCGGCGCGAGAAGGCCAGCAGCTGACGCACCAGGCCGGCGGCCCGGTTGGCGTTCTGCTTGATCTGCATGATGTCCTGGAAGGACGGGTCGGTCGGCCGATGGTTGGCGAGCAGCAGGTCGGAATAGCCGATGATCGCCGTGAGCACGTTGTTGAAATCATGCGCCACGCCGCCGGCGAGCTGGCCGATCGCCTGCATTTTCTGCGATTGCGCGAAGCTCTCCTGAAGGGTGCGCTGTTCGGTGGTGTCGAGCGCATAGATGTTGGCACGGGTGCCGTCGCCGCCGTCTTCGGCGGCCGACACGAAGAAGCGCGCGGACCGCTGCTTGTCGCCGGCCAGCGCTGCATCTACCGGCACGATCTCGCTCTTGCCCGCGAGCGCGGAGAGCATGGCCTTGCGCAGGGCCTCGTGGTCGCGCTCGGCAATGCCGCCGTAGATGTTGCGGCCGTCGCCCGAGCCCTTGAGGGCGTCCGGGCAGAGTTTCGCGAAGGCCGCGTTGGCGCGCACGATGCGGCCGGATTCGTCAACGGCCGCAATGGCCATCGGGGTCTGGTTGAAGAAGCGCGCGAAGCGGACTTCGGCGGCGCGCAGATCCTCGGCCGGCTCTTCTCCGGGCGCGCGGTTGATGACGAGCGTGCGGGAAGGGCCGGGCGTCCGGTCATGCGCGAAGGCGACGCGGTGAAGAAGACGGACCGGGAGGCTCTGGCCGTTGCGGCGTTTCAGATCGACGTCGAATTGTTCGGTGCGGACTTCACCGGCGCCGCCGGAAATGGCCGTCAGGAGCGCCGCGCCGTCTCCCGCCACCATGTCGGACAGGCGCAGGCCGCCGGACCCGACCTGAGCGAGATCGTAGTCGAGCCAGCCCGCCAGCGTGGCGTTGAGGTAGGAGACCGCGCCGCGCGCGTCCGCCGAGAAGAAGCCCGCGGGCGCGTGGTCCAGGAAGTCGATCGCGTGCTGCAATTCCTGGAAGACGTTCTCATGACGCTCGCGCTCGCGCGTCACGTCGGCGACGGTCCAGAGCGTCGCGCGCTTGTGGCCGAAGCGCTCGAGGGGGCGGACGCGGATACGATACCAGCCGACCGCCGCTTCGCCCGTGAGGGGCGGCGAGAGGCGAAGTTCCTCGGCGCCGCGCTTGTTCTCGCGCGCCGCCTGGGCCAGCCGGTAGACGGCTTCGGAGACGTCCGGGGTGCCTGAAAACAGCCGCTCGACCGTGCGCAGGTCGGCGGGATCGTGAGCGCCCGAAAGCGCCATGTATTTCTCGTTGGCGTAGACGACGCGCGAATCGCCCTCGGTCACCAGCAGGCCTTCGGGACCGGTGTCGGCGATGTGCTTGGTGATGTCGTTGCGCGCCGATTCCCCCGCGAACTGCAGGAAGCCGACCGCATAGGCGAACAGGCCAACGATTCCCACGATCGCCAGGAAAGCCAGGAGTCCGATGGTCAGGCGTCCGGCCTGTTCCTGAGGCAGGAAGGAAAACGAGGCGGCGGCGCCGACCAGGAGAGCGGCCAGCAGCAGAACGAGGCCTGGATTCCCGGTGCGTTCCGTCCGGTCGAGTGCGGCCGACGGTGGCGTCTGACTCATGGTCACGTCCTGATCTTGCGGGCGGACGTCTGCGCCGTGAGGCGGCCAAACGCCGTCGATTCGCCCGCAGGATGGGGGCCGCCGGTCATCTTGGCAATCTCGCCGGGGGGGCGGGCCGGCGGGTCTTGCACCGCAATCTGGATTTGACCGTCCCATCGAGAGCGGGCGCAGCATCTGCGCCACACCCGACGGGCGCCGGAACGGCCAACTCGCTTTCTTCCTTGCACGCATCTGTTAGTTTCGCGGGCCTCACCGGGAGGCGGCGTTTGGCGGCGGGCGACGAGTCGAAAAGCAGGGGCGGGGACAGGGGCGCGGAACGGACGGCCCCGTGGCGCGTGCAACTGCCGGTCTATGCCGCCGGCCTGTTCTCGAACAGCATTTCGGATCTCGCGTCGATCGCGTTGCCGCTCTATCTGGCGACCATCGATCCCTCGCCGGTGATGATCGGACTGGTGATCGGGGCGCGCCATTTTCTGCCTTTGCTGCTCGCCATTCATGGCGGCGCGTTGATGGACCGGCTCGGGGCCAGGCGGCTGATGGTGTTCTGCTCCGCCCTGGCGGTCGTGGTGCTGCTGCTGTTTCCCACCACCGGGTTCATTCCGCTGATCATTCTCCTGCAGATGATCAACGGCCTCTGCGCCTCGATGGGATGGATCGGCGCGCAGACCTCGTTCGGGCTGATGCTCCATGGAAACCAGACCTATTCGGGCCGTTTCGCCTTCGCGTTGCGGCTCGGCTCCTTCATCGGACCGCCGCTGACCGGCCTGGCGTGGGACCGGCTGGGTCCATGGGGCGCCTTCGGGATGATGGCGCTTTGGGCGTCCGGCACGCTCTTCTCGGCGCTGACGATCGCCCCGACGGAACTCGATCGGCGCGATCCGGATCGCCGGTTGCGGATCGCCGATCTTCTGCCTCGTCTCAGCGATTATCGCGCGGCGTTCAGGCTCGCGACGATCCCGGGCATGACCATCGTGTTGATGGTGACGGTGCTGCGCATCGCGGCCAGCGGCATCCAGGATTCGTTCTACACCATCTATCTGGTGTCGATCGGCATGTCGGCGACGTTGATCGGCGTGCTGGTCACGCTATCGTCGGCGCTGGCGGCGGTTTCGTCGCTGCTGGTCGGACGGCTGACGCGCTACATGCCGCCGGTGTGGCTGCTGTTGCTGACGACGTTCGGCTCCATCGTCTTCGTCGCGGTGACGCCGCTGCTCGGCAGTTTCGCCGCTCTGGCGATCGTCGCGGCCATGAGGGGCGTCTGCATGGGGATCAGCCAGCCCTTGATGTTGTCCATTCTGGTGGACGCCGCCGGCCGGGGCTCGCAGGGCAAGGGCGTGGCGCTGCGGACGACGGCCAACCGCGTGGCTGGCGCCGTCACGCCGGCCGCCATGGGAACGATCGCCAGCGTGGCCGGGCTGGATGCAAGCTTCTTGATCATGGGCGCTTTGCTCAGCCTCGCAACCGGCCTGGTGGCCGCCTATGTCTGGCGTCGGCCGGAGCTTGCAGGCGGCTAAGCATCTCACGGAGAAAACGGCTTCGCTGACGTTAACCAATTTTTAACCTTGTTCCCGCCACCGGCGGCAATCGTGTAAATTAACGTTTCGGACGTTGCCCGGCCTCTGCGCCGCGATCGCCCGGCGTATGCGTGAAGGAGATCGGGGCCCGCTTATGACATTTCTCAACAATCTTCTCGGCGAAGGTCCTTTGGCCACCATCGTGGCCGTTGCGCTCGGGCTCCTGGTCCTCGTCATCGTGCTTGCCGTCATCTATCGCCTGTCGGTCGGGCAGGGGCTGCGCCAGGCTCCCGGCGCAAGGTCGCGCCAGCCTCGCCTCGGCATCGTCGACGCCTTCGATCTGGATCGGCAGCGCCAGCTGGTGCTGGTGCGTCGCGACAATGTCGAGCATCTGATCATGATCGGCGGGCCGAACGATCTCCTCATCGAACCGGCGATCATCCGGGGGCAGCCGGCGCAATCGGCCGAACCGCGGCGCGAGGCCGGCGCGTCCGGCAACGGGCAGAATGGCGACCGCGTGTCGCCGCGCCTTCCGTCTTTCGAGGGGGTGCGCGATCCCGACATGGAGGAGCCGGCGGCCCGGCCGCCTTCCTTCGATGCGCCGCCGTCTCGCGAAGCGCCGCGCGAGTTCCAGCCGCAGATGCGCGAACCCGTTCGCGAGCCCATGCGCGACACGTCTTTCGCGCCGCCTCCCGTGATGGCCGCTCCGCCTCCGCCGCCGCCCGTCGCCCGCCCGCCCATGCCGTCCATTCCGAACGGCGAAGGGCAGGGCCCAGGGTCTTCGCTCCGGCCGATGCCGCCGCCGGTTCGT